>JAEYZD010000065.1 GCA_023430725.1 Bacteroidota bacterium
ATAATTCGCCTAGGGCTGTAAGAGAAAGTGATAAAACCAGGAATAAGCCGGGAAGGATATTTATTAGATTCATGTCTAGCTATTGTTTTGGTAAATGGTCAGTGTGGCGAACACAAAAGAAAGGAAAAGACTGTTTGCAATGATACTAATCAGTTACGCTTTCAGGCGCCCCAAATTTCTGATCAGGTCCCTGAATCCCAATAAAACTGATCTGAGCTTTTGCAGGCTGACTGATCAGCTTTTATGCAAACAGTCTTTCAATCTGTCAGTTAATATAGACAGTAACCCTAACGTGAATAGCCTGGATTCTGCTCCATATTCTCATTTGCGTCCATTTCGTAGCGCGGAATGGGAAGTATGGCATGGAAATAATCCCGGTTGTAACTTTTCACCTCATCTATAAGGCCTGATACATGCCATCCACCTGATCGATTTATTGTTTCATTGTTTCTCAGGGCGTCAAACTGCCTGTGACCTTCTCCCACGAATTCCTTCCGCCTTTCCTTTATAACCTGTTCAAGAGTCACAGTCCCCTCAACTGTATTGGCTGGATTGGCCCTTTTAACAATTGGCTCGAGGTATTGTATAGCCTTATCGTTGTCTGTCAGCTTGACAGCACTTTCAGCCGCATTTAGGTATGCCTCAGATATCCTGATTATGGGGATATTTCCATTTCGCACATCAGTTTCCGGTCCGGTATATTTCAGTAAATAAACTGGCCGGGTCCGGTTGTAGGCGCTGCTTGATGTCTCGAGTTTTGTAATGCCATGCCTGACATCCAGAGGATCTTCATTCAACAGAGTCAGGAAGGCGTCTGTCAGTACTATATCGTTATATCCGCTTCTGAGCATCAGGTATGCAATCCCGTCATTGCCCGCCCTGTCACTGACATTATTGACCACTTCGAAGAGGACTTCAGGAGTAAACTTGCTTTTCCATGCAGCAGTCGCAGAGGCGTATTCAGTGTTTGTCCACAGTCTGTAACCTTTTGCAGTGGCACCAATGATAGCCTCTTCAGCCTGTATAAGGGCATTGGCATTGTCTCCCTTGTAAAGGTAGACTCTGCTCAGTAGTGTTTTTGCTGCCCACCTGTTGATCTTGCCGTCATTTTTTGACTCGCTGAGCAGTGGTATTGCCGTACTAAGATCGCTTATAACCTGTGTATAGCACTCGCTAACGGTGTTTCTCTCAGGCATATAATCAGGCCCTACAGGTTCGGTTATGATACATCCGCCGAGTGATGAACCGTTATCTTTCAGGTAAGTGCTGCCAAAGACACGTGTCAGGTCAAAAAGGGCCAGTGCCCTCAGAGCCAGTGCCTGTCCTTTTATATCATTCTTTTTTGCCTCCTCGGAAGGGGTTACTTCAAGGCCGTCAATCTGTGACAAAATGTTATTGGCATATCGCGTTACCCTCAATGGCATTGCCCAAAGCGAGGTGTAGACGTTATCGGTATTGCTTATCATCATATAGAACTGGGAGCTTCGCTTGTTTGTCCCGGTTGCCTGCATGTCATCACCGGTAACATCAGCATAATACTGCATTCTGGCCCCGTAGTACTCATAACTCTGGAAAGTAGAATAAATGCCGTTAATAGCATAATCAGCATCGACAAGGTTTTTTATCGCATCAAGCGAGACGACCTCGGTGGTTGGCTTCAGATCAACCCAGTCTTCACTGCATGAGTACAGGAAGAAAGGGAGGAGGATCAAAACGTATAGTATCTTTTTCATCTTGTTCATGTTTAAAATGTAAGATCGAGTCCAAATGTTACAGTCTTCATCGGAGGAGTCTGCCAAGCCATCACGCCATCGCTTCCAACCTCCGGGTCATACATATTCCAGCTTGAGAGTGTCAAGATATTGCTGGCTGAGGCAAAAACCCTGGCACGCTTTATCCTTGCATAGTCAGTATACTTTGAGGGTACGGTAATCCCGAGGCTAATATTCTTCAGCCTGAGGTGATCTGTGCTGTGTATTCGCCTTGAATTGGAGTAGCCGTCTGCCAGATCCCATTTATTATTGGCAATATATATTCCATATCTGGATTCGTCGCCCGGTTTTCTCCACCTGTCACGATAGTATATGGGTATATTTGCGTCAAGGCCGTTTGTAGTTCCCTCTTTGTCAAGTTTCCCGGCGGCGGAATCATATGAGTAGCCCCCGAGTGAATAGGTGAAGGTAAATCCAAGATCAACAAAGAATATCCTGAAATTATTTACAAGCCCGCCAAGTACCTTGGGATACGGACTCTGAAGAGGGATGGCATTAGCCGTATTGAGATCCTTGGTTTTTTCCTTGACATAATTGCCGTTTGCATCAACGGTATTGGTATAAAACCATGTCATTCCGTCCGCCGGGTCTACTCCTGCGAACTCACGCAGATAAAAGGTATGATAAGGTTTGCCCACCATCCTGATCTGTGTCCCGCTGATAATAGAGGTCTGTATTCCGTCAAGGACAAGAATCTCGTTGTTGTTGTGGGAGATATTAAAACTTGATGTCCAGTTGAAGTTCTTGTTTGAAATGTTATTGGTCATGACTTCAAACTCAATCCCCCGGTTTCTCATCTCTCCTATATTACTCAGGATAGAGCTGAATCCTGTTGTCAGGGAGGTGGGCTCATTCATTAGCAAGTCCTTGGTAAGTCTGCTGTACAGCTCCAGCGAGAACCTGACGACATTCTTAAGATTCACATCGAGTCCGAGGTTTGTATTGTAATTGGTTTCCCACCTCAGGTTGTTGTTTAAGAATTGGGTCTCAACAATTCCCGGCTGGCTATTATAGTCTGCCCCATAACTTGACAGTCCCATATATTCATAATATCCTGAGGGAAGTGTTCCGTTAACCCCGTATGAGGCTCTTAGTTTCACTTCAGGGAAAAGGTCATTAAGTGATTCAAAGAATGGCTCTGCTGAGACTTTCCAGGCAGCTGACACAGACCAGAAGTTACCCCAGCGACTCTCTGGCGCCAGCCTGGAACTTCCGTCCCGCCTGAAACTGATTCCGGCATAATACTTTTTGTCATAGTCATAATTGAACCTGGAAACGTAGGAAATCATCCTATATCCCCTTTCATAACCTTCCACGTACCTTGAAACTGAAAAGTTGTCAAGTTCTACCAGGTTCCAGTTAGCCAGGTTCTCTTTTGAAGCATAGATATTATCCTTGTTGAAGTCAGTTGTTTCATATGCAATAAGGCCATCAAAGTTGTGTACTTTTGCAAAGGTTTTCACATACTGAAGGCTGTTTGACCAAACGGTACTTCTTACATCATCAAAGGATTTGTAAATCGTTCCGAGGTTCGGGGGATATGACGTAAGGGGATGAGTAAACTGGTCTCCCTTTACCATATTGAAATCATAACTCAGTGTTGACCTGAATTCAAGATTGTCAATAAGCCTGTAACCTGCAAAGATGGTATTGAATGCCCTTGTAATGTTCTCAATCTGATAGTTGAGGTCGGCATAGGCCTTTGGGTTTCTCCCAGTGCCATTCCTCGGAAAATCAAAGGCATAGCTCCCGTCAGGAAGGAAAGGAACATCCCTTGAAGTCACAGTATTGAATACCGAATAGAACGGACTGAGATAGGCAGTTCCTTCGGTATTTGTGCTCTGACGCACGTTTGAGAAGAGCAGATTGGCTCCTACAGAGAGTCTTTTTGTTGCTTCATAACTGACATTGAATCGCCCTGAAAGACGTTTGAGGAAACTCATCACAGAAACACCTTTCTGATCAGTGTAGCCGAGCGATGAAAAGTATTTGATCTTATCACTTCCTCCGGCAACGGATACTTCGTGACTAGAATAGCTGCCCCTTCTGAATAGAAGCGACTTCCAGTCAGTCCACTCCCCGGTCCACGGCAGCGCAGCATATTCATCTATGTTGGAATCTGCATGAGCAATGCTTTGTACTTCATCTAATCCCAGGTAATATTTGCCTTCGTTGACAAGTCCTTCATAAATTGTCTCACGTCTCTCATCGCCATCCATGAATGGCCGGTACTCAACGGCAAAATCAGAGAACCCAAACTCAGTTTTAAGACTGATCTTTGCATCCCCGGAGCTTCCCTTTTTTGTTGTGATGATTATGACCCCGTTGGCAGCCCTGGATCCATATAGAGAGGCAGCTGCAGCATCCTTGATAATCGAGATGCTTTCAATATCAGAGGGGTTCATAGTTGCCAGAATATCGAGACCTGAGCTGGTTCCAAGAGCGGAAACGTTACCTGAAATGATAGGCACCCCGTCTACCACATACAGGGGGTCATTGGAAGCGTTAAATGAACCTGTGCCCCTGATTCTAATCTGTGTGGCTGCTCCCGGCTGCCCAGATGTGCTTGTGAACTGAACACCCGCAGTTGAACCCTGTAACAACTGTCCCAGGTTGGTTACCGGAACGTCTGCAAGGTTATCCATCTTAATGATGCTTGCTGATCCTGCATATGCCTCCTTTTTAAGAGAACCGTAACCGGTGACAATCACCTCCTCAAGGTTGAAATTGTCTTCCTGTAGCGTAACAACCAATGGCGATTGTATTTCCGAAACTGCGAATTCAAATGGCTTCATACCCATGAAGGATACGACAACCACGGATTTCTCTCCGGCCACCAGAAGGCTGAAACGGCCACCCTGATCAGTTGTGGTTGCATTGAGAGTTCCCTTTTCCACGACCGCCGCACCCGGCAGGGTCAGACCATCTGACTGTGAGAGAACAGTACCACTGACGGTGATTTTCTGCTGACTGATCATTACCCCAGTTGTTTCTTCGTCCGTAATTGAGCCGGCCCCCATGGCAAAAATCACAGAAGGTGCCAACCACAAAAACAGCACTAATGAAGCAAGCAGGGCCTTGTGGCCCTGTACATACAGGATATTTCGCATACAAATACCCCGAAATCCGCTAGTTTTCTTCATTGCGAGTTGTTTTAGGTTAAGTTTTGATCGCTGTCCGTACAAATGCGCCGGTACAGCATTCCAATATTATTCAAAAACCTATGGGATACGAAAAAACCTGTGAATACAAAAACAATAGCATGAACCTTGGGAATAGACACAATTTAGATACAACACCATTCATATGCCTGTGTACCAATCTTATATCGATATGATTAAAAATCGCTATTCGCTATAACTGGCTCAGGAATGAGCTGAGGTTCTCTCCTGTATTGGCAATACCAAGCTTCTTTCTCAACCTTGTTCTGGCAACAGTAAGTGTATGTGAAGACTGGTGGGTTATGTTTGAAATATCCTTGGTGGAGAGATTCAGCTTCAGAAACGCACACAGACGTCTCTCATTCGGCGACAGATCCGGAAACCGCTTGACAAGTGTATTGAAGAAGTCCGGGTGGACTTTAAGAAAGATGTATTCAAATTCTTCCCAGGTCTGGATATTTGAACTGAATCTGAGATCCTTCAGAATGTCCTTAATGGTGTTTTTTGTGCCTGCCGGATCTACCATAGCCTTGTTCAGGCGACGGGTAATGTCATTTATAAGCTGATTTTTTTCGGCCAGATATAATGCTTTACTGAACAGCTCCTTGTCCTTGAAGGTTACCTCACTTTTCAACTGCTGACTTTCGAGATTCAATGCTTTTTCCAGCAACCCCTTCTGTTTTAGTTTGATATTTTGCAGCCAAAAGAACAGGAATAAAGTTAATACGCTGAATATTAGCGCAATATAGACAATTGTCCTGATTATCTTCTGTTTCTGTTCATTCAGTTGATGCTCCTGCGTTTCCTTATCATAGGCATATTCCATCTCTATCTGCTCTATCCTCCTGACTGTCTCCTGGTTAAGTATGCTGTCCCTTAGATTCACAAAGGCTTTGTAATATGCCAGTGATGTCATATAATCTCCCTCTGCCTCATAGAGGTAACTCATGCTTTTTAGGGTGTTTTTGGTTGTCTCGAGAATACCCAGAACCCTTGACTGTGTAAGAGCCTGCCTGTAATTCTCCAACGCCCTGTCAAAATCACCTGATTTGAGATAGTAATCGCCAAGAGATTCCAGCGAGGTAGCCATACCTTTCCTGTCATTCATCCGGATAACCAGGGAATAGCGTTTGCTGATATAATGCATGGCAGAATCCATCATCCCGAGTTCAAGGTACGCCACTCCAATATTACCGTAATTGATCGAGGCCTCAGCTTCAATGCCATCAGCCAGGTTTATCTCCAGACTCTTACGGTAGTAATCAAGGGATTGCTCTATGTCACGCTTAAGAAGGTAGACAATCCCGATATTATTATATGCATTGGCCATCCCACTTCTGTTGCCCAGCTCTTCATTGAGGCCGAGGCCGTTGAAATAATACTGGAGCGATTTGTCGTAATCTCCCTTGTACTTGAAAACACTACCCAGAATCCTATAGATGTAAGCAATGCCTGTCTTGTTGTTCAGTTTTTCATAAATCCTCAAACTGGCATGGCAATGTTCTATTGCCTTATCATAATTCCCAAGTGTTTTTGAAACTGAACCGGCCATTGAATGGAGCCTTGCAATGTCCTCTTCGCTGTCCAGCTCCTGAAAAATCTCAAGGGCTTTATGATAATAATTCAGGGCATCAGAGAAGTCATCAGAATCTTCACTTAACTGTCCTTTTATTGTGAGGGCAGCAGCCAGCCCGGTTTTGTCATCAGCACCAATTGCCAGTGTCAAAGCTTTTTCGGCCATTTCTGCAGCCCTGTACTTATCTGATTGGCGCAGTTCAGATGCAAGAGAGTTGTATGCTCTGATTCTCTCCCTTGTTTCCTGTGAGTAACGCGTGAAGCGAATAAGCGAATCAACCCTGGATTCCTGGGCACTCAGAGGGTATGAATGAAAGCCTTCAATCAGTATAAACACCAGGATAATTAATATGACTTGTATTCTCCCCACAGGAGTTGAATATAATGATTTATGTATTCATGCTATCGTTGGCCTGTGCTATTTTATTTCAGATCTTCGGAGGATACCCCGTCACATCCCTGATCTGTTCATAGAGCGGTTGGAGGTGCCTGTACATCTTCGAATAGACCTTATCATACAGATTCCGGTAGATCTCAACATTATGCTGATCAGGCTCATAGCTGTCCCCCTTGCGTGTCATGGCAGACACTGCTGAAGGGAAATCGCTGTAATACCCCATCCCCACCGCTGCATTGATTGCAGCACCAATCGCCGAGGTCTCATATGTATGCGGCCTGTATGTCTCCAGATTGAAGATATCAGCCGTGATCTGCATCGCCTGCCTGCTCTGTGAACCGCCTCCCGATACAACCACACTTCTGACCGGAATCTTTGTTCGTTTAACCGTACGGTTAAGACCCTCTTTAAGTGAATAGGTGAGGCCTTCAAGGATTGCACGGTACACGTGTGCACGTGTATGCACATCGCCAAAACCGATTATCGCACCCTTGGCTTCGGTACCCGGAACCTTAACCCCCGGCGACCAGTACGGTTGCAGGATCAGCCCCATGGAACCTGCCGGCACCTCATCAACCATTGCATCAAAGAAGGCCTCTGGGTGCTTGCCGGTCTGTTCGGCCATCTGTATCTCCTTGAGACCGAACTCCTTCTTGAACCAGCTGATCATCCAGTAACCCCTGTAGATCTGCACCTCGGTGTTGTAGCAGTCGGGAATGGCACTTGGATATGAAGGAAAGAATGGGATTACCTCGTGATACCGGGTGTGTGTTGTCTGCACCGTGGCGGTGGTACCGTAGCTGAGACAGGCCACATCAGGAGTGATGACACCCGATCCCAGCACCTCGCTGGCCTTGTCAGCCGCAGCTGCAATCAGCGGGAGACCGGCAGGAATACCGGTCAGTTCAGACGCCTCCCGGCTTATTTGTCCAAGAACTTCAGAGGGCTTAACTATATCCGGCAGCTTAGCCCTGTCCACAGGAAACATCTTGTAATTCATGTGGTTCCTGTCAGTCCAGTTCTGCGTTTTATAATCGAACGGCAGGTACGCCACGGTACATCCCACCGAATCCCTGTACTCACCGGTCAGCACCCAGGTAAGGTATCCTGACAGCAGCAGGTATTTGCTTGTCTTCTCCCAGATTTCAGGGGTATTCTGCATCAGCCAGTTGCACTCGCCGTTCTTCACGGCAAAATGAACCGCCTCCCTCATATTGACGAGGCGCAGGGCCAGATCCATCATCCTTCCGGGATACCTGCCCGCTGCACTCAGCCGCTGGTCAAGCCATGATATCGCAGGGCGAAGTGATCTGCCCTCCGCATCGAGGTTGATCAGCGTTGATCTCTGGGTGGTAAGGGTGACAGCTTTTATCCGCTCCTTCTCATATGACATCTCGCCAAAAAATCGCTTCAGTCCCTCGAACATCTTGTCCCTGAAGTACTCAGGATGCTGTTCTGCCCACCCGGGTGCCACAGAGAAATAGGGCTCTATCTCAGTTTTTGTCAGGTGGAGCACGTTGCCCTGCAGGTCGGAGAGTACGGCACGGACCGACTGCGTACCGAAGTCTATGGCCAGGATTAGCTCGTCAGATGATTTCATGGTCAGTGTATTATGGCTCCGGCATGTGGCCGGCAAACAGTATTTTTCAGGTTCAGGTTCCAGCAATCCCGACAAGCCGTCGGGTATCAGTTAGTTCTTCTTTCATATCATGATATTCCCAGAGTGCCGCCGGGATTCATAATGTTGTCCGGATCAAGATGCCTTTTCACTGCCCTCATCAGTTCCATGGAGCTTTTTCCCAGGTGCCCCTCCATCCATGGTGCCAGCACCCTCCCGACGCCGTGATGGTGCGAGATGGAGCCCCCGCTTGCGAGGATTGTATCCACCAGCCCCCTGTGGAATCCTGAGAAATCGTGTCTCTCGTTACCCTTCTCCATGGGACTTAGGAAGGTGAAATAGAGATTGGCGCCGTTCTCATAAACGTGAGAGATGTGAATCATCAGGAAAGCCTTAGGCCGGCGTGCGACATACTCATGTGCCTCCTTCCAGACTTTAAGCAGGTTCTCCCATGTTACTGCAGTCTCGAGGGTGTCAGTCATGATACCCAGGTCCATCAGCGGATCACGCATGTAGGCGCTTGAATATCTCTGTTCCAGCCATTTTCTGACGGGAGAGGTGCCGATATACATCCCCTTTCCTGCGCGGGCTTTGCTTTTTATCTTTTTAAGGACGAACCGCGCGTAATCGCGATCTCCCTCCACCGTTGCGAACATCAGGCATCTGCTGCCGGTTTTGAATCCCAGCATCTGCAGCGCCCAGTCGGCGATGGTGCCGTCGAACCCGCTGGTTCTGAACGCAATGTCCGTCTCGTCGGGATCAGATATGCGAAACAGGTGCGGTTTGCCGCATTCGCTCTGCATGATACGTCGCATAACATCAACAGCCGCTTCAAACGACTTGAAGATGAATGCGGCGGAGGCAGTGTTTTCCGGCGCATGGTTGAACATGTGCAGGGTGGCTTCGGTGATCACTCCCAGTGTTCCCTCCGCCCCTGCGAAGAGCCTAAAGAGGTCCCATCCCTGCGCTGTCCGGGGGTAATCTTTCGTCTCAATCGTTCCCGCCGGCGTCACTGCCTTCAGGGCTACAACCATGTCTTCAATCTTGCCATAGCCTGTCGATGCCTGCCCGGCGCCCCTGGCGGAGATCCAGCCGCCAACGGTCGAGTATTCAAACGACTGCGGGAAGTGACCGCAGCTGTAACCCTGCCGGTTGAGTTCCTCCTCAAGGGCAGGGCCGTACATGCCAGCCTGAACCGTCACGGTCTTGTTGACCGTGTTTACCGCCAGCACCCTGTTCAGATGCTTCGTCAGATCAAGGGCTATGCCACCGAGCGGGGCGCGGTTTGCCCCTGTGACGGAAGAGAGCCCTCCGGCCGGGACAACGGCAATTTTCTCCCCGTTGCAGAAGCTTATAATCTTCTCAACCTCTTCATGCGTGCGCGGAGCCACAACCGCATCGGGCGGGTCCGGCACGAGACCCAGGCGCAGGTCAAGCAGTTCACCGTAAAACTTGCCACAGGAGAATCGCGCACGCGAGAGATCATCGGTCAGGACATTCTCACTGCCGCAGATGCCCTTCAGATGCTCCAGCTGCGGCAGGCTGAGCATCGGCGGCTTAACCAGCTTCACAGGCTCCGTACCCGGGAGGTGCTTCCCTTCGAAATCCGAATCCGCCAGGCCGAACTTCTCCCTGATTACAGCAGCCATATGATGGCTGACGATCTCTTCTCTCTTGTCTCCCCACTTCAGAATATGACGGTAACTGTTCCCGTTCTCCATAATGTCAGAATAAATCGTAAACCTTTATCAGTGAAGCAATCTCCTCCTCTTTCCTCTTTTCGCTCCAGCCCATCATGCCGGCAGCCAGTGTGGCTATTTTATCAATAACCGCATTGCCGGGATTACCAAGCGTGCCAATGCCGGTTCTCCGGAGCATTATGTCCCTGAGGGTCTTGGCGCTCTCGTACTGAATGGCGTAGACAACCTCGGCCAGTATCTCTCCGTCGTGGGTTACAACCTCGGCGAACCTGGGGTTACTCCGTGCGAGCCGGAATACTACCTGGCTCTCGGTGCCGTAGTTCCTGCTCACATACTCCACTGTATTGCGGGAAAAATCCTTATAGTTGAGATGTTGCCTGATCATGAACTGCTTCATATCGCGTATCTCGCAGCCTGAGAGATAGAGATTTTCTGAGACAGAATCCGCAAGCGTCTTGTTTAGCTTTTCCGAGATCATTTTCAGCACTTCGCGGGCGAGGCTCCTGCTGGTTGTGTATTTTCCCCCCTCCACGGTTATCATCCCCCCGATACCGTCAGCAGCATTATCATAAACCTCGTACTTCCTTGAGGTTTCATACGAGCCTTTCGTCTCATCGTCAACCAGCGGACGCAGACCGCCATAGGCGTGTATAATATCCTCACGGGAGATCTTTCTCCCGTAATAAGTGTTAACATTTTCGATGATCTCGTCAATGCTCTCCATTGAGACCCTGTATTCATCCGGGTCACCAGTGAACTCCTTGTCGGTTGTTCCTATTAGGGAGTGTTCGCGCCAGGGCATGATCATCATATGACCGCCATCGTCCTTCTGCAGTGAGACCACATGGTGTCCGGCGATCTTCTTCGTGATTATATGAATCCCTTCCGACCGCTTGACACGGTGAATAAGATTGTCCGTGCCGGCAGCCAGTCCCAGGATCTTGTCGGCCCATGTACCGCCGCAGTTTATCACCAGGTCGGCATGCACCTCCTTCTCTCTGCCGGTGAACAGGTCCTTCACCTTCACCCCGGTGATCTTTCTTCCCTCGCCAAAAATGAACCCTTCAACAGGTGTGTAGTTGGAGACTGAGGCCCCGTACTCAGTAGCTGATTTTATGAAAGCCAGCGTCAGTCGCTCGGGAAAAATACTCTGGTAATCAAAGAAATAGAACGCATTGCGAAGGTTCTCCATCCGAAGATTGGGTTCAACCCTGATTGTTTTCCTGTGATTGATGAGCCTGTGATTCTGCAGTTTCTTGCTCCTGTCCCAGGTGTCTTTCTTGTCATAGCTGAGGAGGTCATAGAGAAACATCCCTATCAGCATTTTCCAGATGTTTCCGCGCCACCGTTTGTACATCGGCATGATGAAAGGGAGCGGGTAGACGAAGTTAGGGGCAATATTGCCCAGTATCCTTCTTTCGCGAAGCGATTCACGCACCAGCTTCAGCTCGCCGTTGGCGAGGTAGCGCAGTCCTCCGTGGATCAGCTTTGAGGTGGCTGCCGAGGTGGCGCCGCCATAGTCTTTTTTCTCGAAGAGGGCCACCGAGAGGCCTCGCGCTGCAGCGATATAAGCCACTGCAGCACCTGTGATGCCTCCGCCGACAATAACCAGGTCAAACTTATCAGGCCCTCTTTCTTCAATGTACCTTTTAAGCATAGTTGATCAGTCCGTTAAAACAACGCTGTAAGTTAGTTGAAAATGCCGACAATAATGATGCTGCGAATCAATTCCTGCAGGTACTGAAAACAGCTTCCCCGCTGCGAGTCGTAGCACAGCGGGGAAGAGTTTAGCGATCGGCCTGCAGGGAACATCGCCCTGCGCAACCTACGCCTTGAACAGCCTGTATTTTGCGGATACGAGCATCAGAGAGGCAAGCAGCACGAAGAGCCCTATATTGCCGACAAGGAATGCATAATCTTTCATCGCCAGAAGGAAGAAGATGAAGACATACAGCACCGTGAGCAGGCCGCTGATGAGGAGCACCATCCATTTCTTGTCAAGCAGTGACCGGAAGAAGAAGGTGAGCAGGCTGATTGTGGCTGCCGCAGAGATGAGATAGGCGGGATTGAACCCGATGTGCTCGCTCAGGGCGGTAAGCAACGAGAAGAACATGATAAGTGCAAGAGCCACAAGCAGATAATAGAAGATGTGTATCCTCTGCGACGACCGCAGTTCTATTATAATCAGAACCAGGAAGGTCAGGGCTATGAAGAGAACCCCGTACTTGGCACTGCGTTCAGCCTTTGTATAATGATCGGCCTCCATGATCAGGTCAACACCGAAAGCATCATCGGCGGGTGCATAGCGCTTGCCCTCCCACACCTGCGGGAAGCTGCGGTTGAGATGGGTGACCACCCAGCTGGCGTTGAAGCCGGTCTCATTCACATCGCGGGTGGCCGGGAGGAAATTGCCTGTGAACGAGGGTGCATCCCATTCCGAAGAGAGTGCCACTTCGGTTGTCCTGCCCACAGGGGAGAATGTGACACTGCCGCTGCCCCTGAGACCAAGACTGAGACTGAATTCGCCCTTGAACTCACTGAGCTTTGCTGGATCCAACGGGAACGGGAACGAGATACCCTTATCGAAGAGGTCCGTCTGACCTGCCCCGGGGACTGCCCCAATGACCGCATCGCCAATTGTGAGTTCGGCCTTGTCACTTATCCCCTTGTTGTCGGACACCCCCAGTGAGATATAGGCCTTGTCCCACTGCCAGACGTAATCGTTCAGATGCTCGTAACCGGCAATAGCGAAGTTGCCGGCTATCTTCATGTCCGAGTCGTAGACCACGGTTTCATAGATCCCCCTGTACCTTATCTCCGGTATAAGCACACCGTTAACCTTCAGCACATCGGGCAGGATGTGCATTGTTGTCGTGACATATGAGCCGTCATTGGCAACAACCTTTGTGCCGGGCACGTTCAGCACCGGACCGGTAACCGTCTGAGCCGCTGCCCAGAGTGCGCCGATCTCATTGCGGGCTGTCTCTGCGTTGGAAGAGCGCTCCCGGATGACCTCCTTGATAAGGACAAGCGGAATGAGCAGCATCAGACCCATAATTGCGAGTAGAATCATCTTGACGGTCATCGACTCAAACCATTTTTCCTGTTTTTCTGTTCCTGTTTCCATGTTGATTGTATTTGTTAAAGTACTTTGTAACTCAAAGTGTGATTTTAAAAAAAATGTGTTATTTCCTGTTTATGAGATCCTCGAGGGCTTTGAGGTGGCTGCTGAAGCTCTCCAGGCCTGCTTCGGTCATTGAATAGCTTGTGTTGGGTTTACGGTTAATGAAGTTTTTCTCCATCCTGATGTACCCGGCCTCCTCAAGTGCCCTGAGATGGCTTGCCAGGTTGCCGTCCGTCACCTCAAGGGTGTCACGCAGGCTGGTGAAGTCCATGGCGGGATTTACCGCCAGCACGGACATTATTCCCAGCCTGACCCGGCTCTCAAAGGCCTTGTTGAAGTTGGCAAGTATCTGTTTCATCCCCTGTACCTGAGATGCATGAAGAAGCCATAGCAGATATGGATCACTCCAAACCCTGCGGCCCAGATTAGTATTGTGTACTGAGGCAGAAGGAGGCATGCGAGTCCTGTTACCACCTCCAAAACGCCAAGCCAGTGTATCTCACCGAAAGTAAATTTCCCGGCACTCATCATGGCAACACCATAGAATATGAGTGATGAAGCGGCGGTGACGCTTGCAGGAACGGTTTTTACCGTGAAGAGTATGAAGAGTCCGCCTGCAGCGAGAGGGAGCAGCAGGCTGACAAGCATCCGTTTCGTGACAGGGGTCCAGGCATGCAGTCCGCTCTTCTTCGCCTTGCGCGAGGAGAGTATCACCGCTGCCGTAAAAGCCACAACAAGCACCACTGCCATCGCGGCAAAGAGCTCCAGGACGGTTCCGGCGGCTGCCTCGCCGCCGGCCAGCGGCCTCAGGTACCAGTCGGCATAAGGGGTGTTCCCCTTAATAACCAGGTGTGCCGCATAGGCACCTGCAAGGCCGGCGATCCCGGCTATTATTCCTGATAACCCGCTGAGCGACAGAAATCTTGAAGATTCCTCCATGAGCTTGCGGATGACCCTGATGTCCTCCAGGGGCTGGTCTGAATGATTCATCATTGTATTTTGTAGTACTTTGCGACACAAAGTAAAATAATATATTAATACCGTGCAAATAATTGTGTGATTTTTTTGTTGCTGGCGGGCTAAGGGCTGTTGCCGTTGTTGTTGTTGTGTACGGGGTCGTTGCCGGGGCCGGGGTTTGAGACGGGGCTGTGGTCAGGGTTGGAGACGGGGCTGTGGTCAGGGTTGGAGACGGGGCCGGGGTCATGGCCGGGATCAGTAGTACCACATATCGTAGGTCACCCCATCAACCGGGTACTCCCCTATCTTCAGGGAATCGCAGGCGACTGCTGAGGCTCCTACAACACCAAGACCATTGACAACATTTGTATATACGGGTACCGGTTCTGCCAAAAAATTGTCACGTGTCTGTATGTGCGCCGAGTACGACTGCAGGTGCAGGTACAGGTCGCGGGTGATATTATTCAGGCAGAAGCGTGCACGCAGAAACTCATAATAATCAGTATCCGGATAAACGCCGGAGTAAGTCAGCCTTAGGGAGTATTCCCGGCCCGGGATCAGGTCATCAGTGAAGAGAAAATAGGTGTTCTGCAGATACATGTCAAAAATGTCATCTTCCTGTTGCGGGGCGATGAGCGGATCGGAGAGGGAGCCATAACCAAGCTCCTGTCTCTGAACACTGACCGGGGTAAACGGGTTGTAAGGCTCATTCTTGTTACCGTAATAGTACCCGGTTGTTCCGGATGCGGCAAACCTGTAGTAATTCTTTTCTCCTGCGGGATCGCGAAAGCGAAACTTCACTACCAGTTCACGGTAGCCGTAGCCGGTTTCCGTAGAGCTTGTGTCAGTGATTGTTACCGGAACCGTGGAGGGAACCTCGGCCTCACCATACGCAACGGGAAGACCCGGCACCTCGACCTCTACCCGGTAAACGCTGCCGGGCTCCGGAGTGTTCGCCTCTGACACATATGACGAATAGGGGTTCCTGGGTGCATAATCCGGAGCCGGAGAGGGTTCTGAATAGGATAGAGTTTCCAGCAACACCCCGTCGCGGTAGACGTGTACGGTCGCATCAGGGATCTGCCTTGACTGGTAACGTAACTGGAACACCGAATGGCTTTCTGACACAAGCACCGTGATCAGGCTGTCAGGCTGAAGAACAGCATATATGACCACCTTTGGCTGAGCATCCGGCCCCCTGTAATCAATCACCGTCTCGCATGAAACTGACAGTGTGAGAATAAGCGCGACAGCCGCCAGGAATATTATGATGGATTTTGGCTTCATGGCTGTCAGAACTTATATGAATATGAAACGGACGGGATAATCGGGAAAACACTCACCTTCCTGAGCTCCGGCTTGCTGTAGTAGATCATCTGCCCCGGGTTTGCCGGATCGGGCTCCTCCACCCAGGTGCTGCCCCAGTAGATGAAGAAAGGATTGAGACGGTTGTAGGCGTTGTACACCGAAAAACTCCATGTCCTTATCCCGTTCTTTTTCTGCTTGTGGAGGTTCACCCCCAGGTCCATCCTGTGATAGGCCGGGGTACGGTAGTTGTTCCTTCCGGGATAATCGGTCACCGGGGAGTAATAGTAGTCATTGTTTGATATCGGCGGGTATTCAGAGACTCCCAGGGTGGCCGCGTTACCCGTTCCGAAAACCCATACCAGTCCGGCATCAACTTTCTCACTGAACTTGTGTGTCAGTGCAACGCTTATGTCATGCCTGCGGTCATACTTCGCCGGGAAGGTCCGCCCAAAGTTCAGATTCTCAAATTTTCTTTCCGTCCATGAGAGTGTATAGCCTATCCATCCTGTCAGCTTGCCGTAGCTCTTCTCAACCATGAACTCGGCCCCGTAAGCCCATCCCCTTCCGCTTTCAACCTTCGATTCCCAACCTGAGCCTGTTCCTCCGAAAAAGGCTCCCTCCTTGTATTCTATGAGGTTGTCCATTGTCTTGTAGAAGGCCTCCACAGTCATCTCCAGGTCTGCCGGCAGCAGGAATCCTGTTCCGATTGCAACCTGGTGTGAGACCGGCGGCCCGAACTTCCTTGTGACAGGTAGCCAGAGATCGGTGGGGAGGCTGATGGCGGATGTGGTTAGCAGGTGAACGAACTGGGCCATCTTGCTGTAGGAGACCTTGAATGAGAGATCGTCATTGGCCATGTACCGTACAGAGAGCCTTGGCTGAAATACAAAATAGCCGGTATCCTGGACGCCGAACATCGACATACGCATACCAGCATTTATCTTTATCCTGGAGGTGATGTCTATGTTGTCCTCGGCATACATTATGAACTCATTTGCCCTGACCCGCATATCCCCGATAACCGTATCCAGACCGTCATCACCTGTCATCGGATCGTACCGGAAGGTTGTAACCCCGGGTTTGAAATGGTGGTAGGTATATCCGGTGCCAAACTTTACGGAGTGCCGCGGCGACACATAATAGTCGAAATCGATCTTTGCCCCTATGTCATCAATGCCGGAGAAGTACTTGAAGTAATCCACCTCCTTTGCCCCGGTGGAGAGGTTTTCGGCAGACGATTCGATTGTAACATCGAAATCATACTTGCTGTAGGTAAGTGTGGTGTTGCTGAACAGCTTATTTGTAATGAGATAGTTCCATCTCAGGGCTGTAATAATGTTACCCCATCCGAGGCCGTAGCGGTCCTTATACTCTGTCCTGCTGTTGTCACCGTCCTGAAAATTGGTCAGGTTCCTGCTGCGGGTGTAGGCTCTGTCGCGGCCCAGGTATGAGCTCAGGTAAAGCCTGCTTTTATCTGAGAATTTATGGTTGACCTTGGCATTGAGGTCATAGAAGTAATAACCTCCTGTTGTCCGATCTTCACGCCCCATGTTGTATCTCATGATAAATGGCTGGGCCAGCAGGTCATAGTATGTTCTGCGACCGGAGATGACGAATGAGGTCTTGTCCTTTATGATTGGCCCTTCGAGAGATATCTTCGAGGAGATCAGCCCTACGGCGAAGTTCCCGTGAAGCTCCTTCTCATTGCCCTCCTTCATCCTTATGTCTATCACCGATGAGAGGCGCTCGCCGTAACGTGCGGGGAAGCCGCCCTTATATAGCTGGACCGATTTGACGGCATCGGGATTGAAGACCGACATGAAGCCGAAGAGGTGGTTGGCGTTGTAGACCGGCACGCCATCGAGGAGGAAGAGGTTCTGGTCAGGGCCCCCTCCCCTGACGTAGATGCCTGTTGAGCCTTCGGTGCCCGACTGCACGCCGGGAAGCAGCTGGATTACCTTGAGCACATCGGCTTCGCCGAAGATGACCGGCAGTTTGAGAAATTTCTCAACGGGTATATCGATCATGCTCATCTGGGTGCTTTCGATCTTCGCCCTGCGGCCCGAGGCGGTGACTGTAACAGCGGCTATCTCGCTTGATGACATTGTAAGGCTGAAGTTCATAACCGTATCACGAGCGAGCCATATTCTGACTGTGTCTGCGTCATAGCCAAGGTACGACACAATGATCTCTGCCTCGCCGGGCTGGAGCGGGAGGCTGTAGAAGCCGTAGCTGTTTGTTGTTGTGCCGGTGAAGGAGGCTCTCTCGTAGACGGTGGCATCTATCATCCGTTCACCGCTGCCGGCGTCAGTCACAAAGCCGCTGACGGTGACACGCTGGGCAGCTGACGGGCTGGCGCCGGACCTCTGTGCTGATATCGGGCTGTTAGTCCTCTGTGCTGCAGCATTGAAGCTGATCAGCAACAGGGTAACAAAGAGCGGGAAGAGTCTGTACATATGTTTCAAATGCCCGTTGTTTCTTTGAGGAACTTGCGTGCTGCCCTTTTCTCATCGAACTCGAGCATGCCTGTCGGGAGGCGTATGGTGCGACCAGATTTGAGCATTATGCGAACGGAGTTTTCGTCGGCGTGAATCTCATCGATCTCATGTATCTGTATGGTGGTCCGTCCGGGTCTGGTATACCAGCGGATTGCAAGTTCTCCCCTTTCGACTGTAAGTCTGTTTGTCAGTGTTCCGAAGTTGAGGCTGAGGAATGCCAGTCCGAGCAGAAGCATTGCAATGATCTGTACCCAGAATGACCACTCGTTACTGTCACCGGTAATGATTATAACAATGACCATCACCATGCAGACCACTCCCAGTGAGCGGTAGATCTTTTCATATAGTGAGTTGCGTAGTACGAGCTGTTTCATGGCAGGGATTTTACACTGTAAAGATAGAAAATTACAGGGACGGGCAGGCTGTGTGAAGGCGGGAGTGTGCTGCGCAGAGGGGGATGACTGACGTGCAGGGTGTTGGTGGGGTTGGGCAGCTCAGCTGGTGATGCCGGACGGGGTATTGGTAAGGTGGGTTACAGTCCGGTATTCTCCTTCAGGAACCGGCGGGCGGCGTTTCGCTTGTCAGCGTCCATCAGTTTTACATGCAGTCTTTCTGTGTGGCCGTCCTTCATGATGATGCGGATAAACCGTCTGTCGTCGGTGATCTCAGCGATCTGGTCAATGCGGAGATGCTTTTTGAACAATTTGGTATTCCATCTGATTGTCAGTATGCCTCGGTCGGCTGTGAGACGGTTTATCAGTGTGCCGAAGAGCATTGTAAAGAAGAGGACGGCTACGAGAATGAAGATCACCACAAGTATCCAGAACATCGCTTTTTTCGGGCTGTGGACAAACAGTTGCAGTCCCACCCCGAGGAGTGTCACTCCACCCAGGAAGCGGAATACATATTCCTGCGCCTTGTCTCTAAGCACCAGCTGGTTCATCAGGGTTTGTTCTGTTTAACAGCTAAAGGTAAAAAAATAATGACAGGTTCACAACCGTGATAGCTGTAATGCGCTTCTGATAGCTCAATCCTTAGGCTGACGATAAAATTTCGTGAGAAAGACCAGGAAGGCGGAGGTCAATACTCCGACAATAACTGAGAGGATTAATTCCTCTTTTAGCTTTTCTCTGGCATTACCGTCAAAATAATCGAACAGCATAAAGACAATGAAGAGGCTGGTTGTCATTCCAACCGACATGATCAGGAAACGTTTAATTTTTGTTTGCATAATTTCATTTGAAGCTGGGGGTAAAGGTCATTTTTGTCTGAGTTGATGTAAGAATGACAGGCTTGTAAGTAATCCCACAATCGCAGTCCCTATCATTGCAGTCCGGCCGTTCGGGCTGGTTGATGGTAGTATGAGTAGTATAACAGAGCCCGCCAGGCATATAACACTTAAGATTAATCCGGCTTTCAGGATCATCTCTCTTTTACCTGATTTCATGTCACATAAACTCTATTCATGGCTCAGGCTGACTGAAAAAGATGTCCGAGCAGGAGAAGAGCTATGACTCCGAGAATAATGAATATGGCGCATCTGAGGATTATGTTCCTGTAGAACTGATTCTTTTCTTTTGCGTTTCTGACCGAGGCAAGGAGAAGCATGATTGAAGTGAGTACCAGTCCGAAGGTGAGGAAGGAGCTTGCCATGGGGTAGTCATTTATAGCCAGCATGAATCCAACTGTGAGGTCAGAAAGAGCTATACCGGTTCCTATGGCGATTGCGATCCTCCAGGGACCAATTCCTTTATAGGATTCCGTCTTGAATATCTTCCTCAGGTGAATGCCGTTGAAAAGAGCAAATCCGAGGTAGAAATAGAGGAAGCTCAGCGCCATAAACAGGAAGGTGATGATAGCTGAGTGATACGGGACATTCAGGAGCGCCAGCAGGAGGCCTATCGCAGCCCCCGCAATGAGGATCAATTCAAGCTTTTTCATAATTACAGGATTAGATATGTTTGACTTTCAAGGCATGCCCTCTTGAGATTCCAATTATTCCTCCTGGTTTTAAAATCCCTGATTAAGTAATAACCAATCACAAATACAAGTGATACTCCAAATATCACCCTGGTGATCGGTTTATTGAAACAGATATCCGCCAATAACGCTAGTAATGGGGATAACCCGATAAGCCAATCATACCACCTGAATTTCTTCATATTTGGATACTATTGATCAGAACATTTGCTACAGTTTCTATCCTTGTTAATGTACATATTATGTCGGAGTCCGTGAAAATAGTCAGGTCGATTTGTAAAGGCTGGTTTAGTATTTAGTCTGGCTATTCCCAATACTGCGGGAATCCAGAAGTAACTATATTGAAAAGTGAAGTTAGTAAATTATATACGGAGTGAATTGCAAAAACCAAAACTATTGCACCCTCCTTTCTGTATCTGCCCAAATAATATGCCATGGCTAAAATTACTCCAGCGAAAAATGTTATGATCATATAGCTGATTCTGTATGTATGATTTTACTGCTTCGGATGCCTCTTCGATTTTTTGAAGAAGATCAGGGTTGCGTTGCTTAAAATTCCGACTGACACAGCTAATATTAGATTTGCCGGCAGCTTTTCTCTTGCCTCTCCATCATGCTGGTCCAACAGCATTAGACAAATGAAGAGTACGACTGTCATTCCAACCGACATGATGGCAAAGAGTTTAAGTTTGGTTTTCATCATTGTCACTGAGTTTTGTTTTACGGTAATTTTTTCCCCATCTGGCAGTAATCTCATGCTTGTTTTTCCTGTAGTAGCTGAATGCTATTCCCAAATTAATTATTGACAGAAGTAACAGGCTCTCTTCCCAGTAATTCTCGAATACGGGTTTATTATAGAAGACCAAAATTATCAGGCATATGATGAAATAAATGCCCGCCAAAATTGTATACACAATCCATGCTTTATACATATCATCAGGTGTTAATCATAAAAGGGACAACAGGAGGCCTATTACAGTCCAAACGATGAGGATCAATTCAAGCTTTTTCATAATTGCAGGTTTAGATATGTTTGACTTTCCAGATCAGAAGCCTTAATTAAAGCCTCATTAAAGTTCGACAATACTAGTCAGAAAATCAAGGCTCTGCCATAAACAGCGACGAGAACAATTTAAACATCAGCCCGTCTGAGGTCACCAACTTAACAGTGGAACGTGATAATACTTCGGATGATCAGGATTTAATTTAACGTGTGGAACAGGGACTCAATCCTGTTCCACACGAATAATTGAGACTTTACGAAGGCTGATAGGTATGGAATTCCTCCAGCGCACCAGTATTCTGGTTCAAAACGAATCGAATAAAGGCATCTTCTTTATGAACCTGATTGTCAATCGTGTATGCAAAATGCACGATGAACGAAATCTTACCCTCTTTTCCTCTTGTCTCAGAGACTGGCTTTCTATTCGCATAGGAATCAGGAAATATCCTCGCCAGTTCAGGACCTTTCATTCCTATTCTGACCTGAACGCCGTTAGATAAAAGCAATGCAAAGGCATCACCTGTTACAGTAAACCCTACCATTTCTCCCTCGTTCTCCGGGATCTCGAGTATCAACCCATCTGGGTACCTGTACTGTGAATAGTAGGCATCAGTCATCTCACCATAAGTTCGGTTAACAACATAGTTCGCCCCGCAGTGGTTCTCAACATCAGTCGATGTCCTAAATGAAGAGACAGGTTTCCTCACATCTTTTTTTACGTCGAGTGATGTTTTTACGATTAAGAAGGAATCACGCTCAATGCGATCGTAGCCATCCTGAGCAGACAGACTAACTGTTAAAAAGTAAAGGATCCAGACAACTAAAATTGTTTTCATATTCATGAGTTTGTTATCGGATAAAAGTAGACTTTGTGAATCTCATCGGATAATGGCTGGGATATCTCAATTTAAGCCTTCTGCCTATTATACAGACTGTTGTAAGGCTAAATTCCGGCAGAAGACTTCAATTTAATCAGCTTGCTAATCCATGCAAACACATATCATACAAAGAAGTTATTAAATTATACAAAGAGTGAATCACGAAAACCAATACTATTGGGCCTTCCTTTCTGTACCTTCCCAAATAATAAGCTATGGCCAAAATTAATCCAGCGAAGAATGTAATGACCATATAACTGATACTGTATGTATGATTCATTGAAAATGCCAAGGATGAAGCTATGACTGAAATCCAAATGTTCTTTCGGGGCCTTTTTATTAACTTACAGATAATCTCGATAACTAACGACTGAAATAGAAGTGTTTCTATGAGTGGAGCTACAACCACAGCAATTAACAATTCCAAGACGATACTCTCGACTGCTGGAGATCCTAACATGTCAGGTTCAGGCAAGAAAGTGGTTATAGCCCCTAAAATTAAAGAAGGAAAAATGAATATAAAGATGAAGATATATACCGGAGCCTTTATTATATAACTGACTGAGAAAATATGCTTAAGCAGTTTCAATACCTTTTTCACGTCTAGATTTGATATAATGATATGATATAAGATAAAGTACAAGGAGCTCCAGAACAACCCTTGACAAATCAATTGTCTCTTTAATCCCTAAGAATATCATCATCAGTTGATTTACAAGATAATACTCGAATGTTGACACAGAGAAACAAGCCAGCTTTAATTTACTGCTGTCTCTGGCTTCAGGCTCGTCTCTGGATAATGCTAAAAGGACCAAGCCTAAATTAGCAATAATAATTCTAATGTTATCGAATAATTCATCTTCCATCCGATCAGAAAAGCTAAGCAATATCGAGACAATTAACAATACTCCACCAAAATACTTGAACTTTTGGGAGATTAAGGTCTTTGATAATAACATCTTATTGCTCCCATGGATGAACAATGAGATAGAAACTATTATAATCAATGATAACAAGCGGTGAGCTCGCAATATTTATTGAAGCTCACCACCCTTTCCTCCTAGTATTAATACTGATTTCTAGTGAAAGTCTTGTAGCGCTTGCTGTACGGCCTTACCTTCGGCTGTTTTTGTATAGCTATCATCAACGTCTGCAAAAAATTCAAAGATAGCGCCAAGAACCTTGCCTGTCCATTTCCATGTTTCTGCCGAGCCACCATATATGTTTTGGGCTTCGGTTATGTCTATTTCAACAAAATTTTCCATACCAATTTCGATTTAGTGATTGTAACTTTCTTCAAATCCTTCTTTGAAATCTTCATAACACTTATCTATACCCTCAGTCACCGCTTCTTTGGCTAACATAATGATGTAAGTATAGAACAATCTAATCCATCCACCATTGGTTTGCTGAGACTCTTCCTTACTCAGCTCTGTGACCCCCAAAGGGGTTAAACTAATTGTTTTCTTCATAGTTCATTTTATTTAGTTAATACTCACAAAAACCCAATAGGGTATTATCCAATACTAAATTCCCTTAGTACCGTCCGGAAAAAAAGAACGCTGGCTGAAAAGTTGCCGCCTGTTAATTGTTTTTTTTCAAGATGATTGAGCGGTCGCATAGAACAGCTTATATTAATTTCAAATGGCTCCGCATAGAAGAATGTGCAAAGAGATTTTGAATAAGAGATTGGAGCGCCCCTCGATTTCAATTCATCAATCATCTCGTACAAAGTTGTTCTGCTGACACCTAACTGGCAGGCAAATTCTGCAGGAGTCCCGGTTGCTTGCCTCGTCAACATTCTGTGCATCCTGCTAATCCTGTCCAAGTATTCGAACACTTTCATGATATCATTATGTTTTCATTTTTCTCATTGCTGTAATCCAACAATAATCCCTGATGCTTTAGCATTTCCAGGAAATAGCCATCCGATTCGACGAGCTCTGCAAATGTCCCGCTCTCAACAACCTGGCCCTTATCCAAAACATAGATTATATCAGCCCTTCTGATAGTTGAAAGCCTGTGTGCTATTACAACCAGTGTCCTGCCAGATCTGATGAACTCAGACAGAGTACCCTGTATGTGACTTTCAGTAATAGGATCCAGTGAAGAAGTGGCTTCGTCCAAAATTAATATCTCCGGATTCAGATACATTGCTCTGGCTATAGCTATAAGCTGACGCTGTCCCCCGGAAAGCTTGGAGCCATGCTCTCCCAACATCGTA
>JAEYZD010000044.1 GCA_023430725.1 Bacteroidota bacterium
GTGCGGCCCTGACAATAACCTGTGGCTGTTGCTTCAGAAAGGAATCCTGAGATACAATCCGGTTACCGGTGAAGCCACTTTTCATCCGTGGAGGACTGGTGACTTTAAGGTGCCGGAGATGCGTTTCTTCAGCTACCGGATAGAATTTGCGGGCAACGGAACTATCTGGCTTATTGGTCGTGATATAATTGAGGTTGAAACAGTCACAGGCAATGCCTCCGGAGAAAACCTGACCACAATACGGGGAATCTATCCGCTGGAGAGGCTTCCAGGCAGGATCGGAACCTTTTTCAGTGAGGCGGGGATGGCACGGATAGCGGATGACAGCGGAGGCAACACATGGCTTGCCTCGCTTACAGGACTGTTCATGCTGGACCGGGAGCGCGGTGTCTTCAGGGAGCATGGCGGCAGTTTTCACCAACTATCCTTTGAATCCGGCAGACCCCTGGTCTTCTACAACCATGAAACCGGCCTTAATATCTGGCAACCCGGGAAAGACTCCGTGATCACAATACCTGGAACTGTCAGTGCCCTGCCAACCGGATACTTTTTTCATGACCCGGGCATACTCTGGATCTCCAGAAGCCTCGAAGGCGGCACGCCGGACGGTGTGGTCAAGGTCGTTTTTACGCCCACTGAGTTCAGACATTTCAGTCCTTTCCCGCTCAGCACCTCTGAACTGAATATTTTTGCGATCACCAGGGACAGGAATGGCGCGCTGTGGCTTGGTGCCAGGGACAGAAACTACCTGATAAGGATACTTCCTGACGGACGGGAGGAAAAAATCAATGTTCTCAGTGAAAGAGAACTGACCGAGCTGTGGCATCCCAGGGCGTTTCTTCCCGATACGGCCGGGCTATGGATAGGTTATTACTTCAGGAAGCTGCTTCGTTATGATTTTGCAACAGGAAGAATGGAGGAGCACTACCCTGCCCGATGGGTGCATACAATCTGCCATGACGGACAGGGGAACATCCTGGTGGCCGATGCAGGCATAGTAAGCTACGACCCTGCCTCGGGAAAGTCAACGCGCCTATTTTCAGTGGGTGACTCCATCAATATATTCACCCTGCACATGATTAACGGCATACTGTGGGCCGGATGCAGCCACAGCTACATTATAAGATACGAGATGAACACCGGCAGGATGGAGTACATCCGGATAGCCAGGGGAATGACAAACGTTGAGGACATTTGTGACGGCAGCGACGGAATCCTCTGGCTGGCAACGCTGGGATCCGGGGTTTGCCGCTATGACACCGAAACGGGGGAAAAGATATACTATACCACTGCAACAGGCCTCTCGAACAACACTACATACAGTCTTCTCCGGGACAATTCAGGGAACATATGGGTTTCAACAAACCACGGGCTGTCTGTGATCAACCATGCCAGCGGCATGGTCAGAACATTCGGCGAAAACGACGGGTTGATGATTCATGAGTTCAATTCAGATGCTTCATGGGTGACAGAAGAGGGCACCTTCCTGTTCGGAGGTGTCGGAGGAGCGGTGGAATTTGACCCGGTCAGGATTATCCGTGATCAGGCCGGCACGGCAAACCGCAAAATTATCGTCCTGGAACTGGAAGTCTCGGCACTCAGAAGAATTATCGGCGAGCCTATTTACAGGGCAGACACAATCACTCTGGAGAATGGAGATGACAATTTCCATCTTTCATTTGTGGTTCCGGAGTACCGGCATCCTGACATGATAAGATACAGGTACCGGCTGGGAGGAGATGCAAGCAACTGGTATTACACCGATTACACTGACAGGAACATAAATTTCTCAAACCTGCATCCCGGATGGCACAGCCTGGATATCGAGGCAACTGATATTAACGGTTCCTGGACAATCACAAAGAACCTCGTGATCCGGATCAAACCACGGTTTCACCAGACTATGGGCTTCAGGGTCATTACTCCGTTCCTGATTCTGCTGCTGCTGACCCTCCTGGGCCTGACAATACTCAGGCAGTACCATCAGAGGGAACGTCAGAAAAGGGACATGCTGCGCCACCAGGCACTCAGGGGACAGATGAATCCGCATTTCATATTCAATGCCCTCAACAGCATCAACTTTTTCATCTCCAACAGTGACAGGCTTTCAGCCAACAGGTACATTGCAGATTTCTCAAAGCTTATCAGGACCGTTCTGAACAACATGAATGAGGATTTCGTGAAACTCAGCGCAGAGATTGGTGCCCTGACGGACTACCTGAAGATAGAGCACCTGAGGTTTGGTGACAAGTTTGACTATACCATAAAAATTGAAGAGGGATTGCAGCCCGAATCCTTCAGGGTCTCTCCGGGACTGGTTCAGCCCTTCGTAGAAAATGCAATCTGGCACGGCGTGATGGGTCTCGACGGAAGAAAAGGCAATATCCTGATCGATTTCAGGATTCGGGAAGGGATCCTTGTCTGCACTGTTGAAGATGACGGGGTTGGCCGGACCAGGTCAGAGGCGATGAAAGACAAGTCACTTCCCAAGCGGTCAAAGGGTATCTCCCTGGCCACCGACAGGATGAAAATAATCAACAGTCTGATGCTCAGCAATTACAGGCTTACTATTTCAGATGCTTTTCCCGGTCGCTCCGAGACCGGAACCAGGGTCGAGATCGAAATTCCCGTGGCAGTATGATAATTTGACCGCAGCAGAGACAAACAATAAACCCAAAATAAGGGCATATGATCAGGGCTGTAATAGTAGATGACGAAAAACTGGCAAGGGATGTCATTGCCAACTACCTGGGAGAGTTCTGTCCGGATGTTGAAGTGGTTGCACAGGCATCATCTGTAAGCACGGCATTGACAGCAATTCAGAAGACATCACCTGACCTTGTCTTCCTTGACATCGAGATGCCTGACGGGAATGGCTTCGACCTGCTAAACCTGCTTGAGAAGATCGATTTCAAAATAATATTTGTCACCGCCTATTCAGAGTATGCGATCAGGGCTTTCAGGTTCAGTGCCCTTGACTATCTGCTGAAACCAGTGAAGATTGATGAACTTATTGATGCGGTGGCACGTGTCAGGTCTGCAGATCCCAGGGGCATCAGCACCGAGATAATCAACTCTCTTCTCAGTAATCTGAAGAGCAGTTCACCAAGGCAGTCTACCCTTATCATTCCCAACCTGAAAGGCTTCGAGGTACTGAAAGTCAATGAGATAATTATGTGCCAGGCTGATGGCTACTGCACTAATTTTCACCTGGCAGGCAACAGGAAGGTTGTCAGCTCCAAGAACCTGAAGCATTTTAACGGCCTGCTCGAGGATCAGAATTTTATGAGAGTGCATCACTCCTACATGGTCAATCTTGACCATGTAACCGGGTATACAAGACAGGGAGAAATCCTCCTTTCTGACGGTCTGAAGGCCTACCTCGGGGATTCATACAAGGCCGAATTCGCAAAAAGATTCACCGGAAAATAGGGTTTTATTGGGTTTAAATGCCATTTTGTTGTGTCTGCTCCATGTTCTGTAAGTTGGACGGGGCAGAAATATATCCGAACATCTCTTTCCGTTATTTTTACAGTGTGATATGGTGCTTCTGTTTCTCATTTCTGCCATATCACTATGAAGCAGTTCTTCCCCCCAGTTCCGCCATCGACAGCGGACAAACAAATGAGCCCGTATCCCCGGGCTCATTTAATTTACTGGTACCTGTCTCCCGTAAAGCATAAAAAAAGGGTCACTGTGCGCAACCCTCTTTACTGTTTACTTATGCCTGAGAATACTAACCCAGGTATCCTTTCAGAAGCTTGCTGCGCGATGTATGGCGCAGGCGGCGTATCGCTTTCTCCTTGATCTGCCTCACCCTTTCACGGGTCAGGCCGAACTTTTCTCCAATCTCCTCAAGTGTCATCTCCTGGCAGGCGATGCCGAAGAAGTATCTTATTATATCTCTCTCACGCTCAGTCAGGGTTGCCAGTGCACGGTCTATCTCCTTTGAGAGTGACTCATCTATGAGCATCTTGTCTGCTATAGGTGAATCAAGGTTGGTGAGCACATCCAGCAGGCTGTTGTCCTCACCCTCCACGAAGGGAGCATCAACCGACACATGACGGCCTGAAACCTTAAGTGTGTCAGCCACCTTTTCCTTGGGCAGATCAAGCACTTCGGCCAGTTCCTCCGGAGAGGGCGTACGCTCATTCTCCTGCTCAAACCGGGCAAATGCCTTGTTGATCTTATTCAGCGAACCCACCTGGTTGAGAGGAAGCCTGACAATCCTGGATTGCTCCGCAAGAGCCTGAAGTATTGACTGCCTGATCCACCAGACAGCATACGAGATGAATTTGAACCCGCGGGTTTCATCAAATTTTTCTGCAGCCTTGATAAGGCCGAGGTTACCCTCATTGATAAGGTC
>JAEYZD010000125.1 GCA_023430725.1 Bacteroidota bacterium
GCTCTGGGATTACCAGGTGCCAACACCTCCGTACCTCTACTCTTCAATTACCTCGAACGTAGGTGTGATGGACAATCACGGTCTTGAGGTCCTTGTTCAGGGAACACCCGTTGTACGCCCTGACTTCAACTGGATGACCGGGGTTACATATTCCACCAACAAGAACAAGCTGGTATCACTCTCAAATGATCAGTTCCAGACAACAAACGACTTCTTTTACTCAGGTCATACCGGCGAACCGATCCAGCAGACTACACACATTGTGAAGATCGGAGACCAGATAGGTAACTTCTATGGCTGGAAATCGGTTGACATCACTGACGCTGGTATCTGGATCGTTGAGAACGCTGAAGGCGAGCATGTTCCCATCACCGAATCAACCCAGGACGACAGGCAGGTACTCGGCAACGGTCTTCCCAAGCACTATCTCGGATGGAACAACTCATTCAGGTACAAGAACTTTGACCTTGAGCTCAACATGAGGGGTGCATTTGGTTTCCAGATCCTCAATTTCCAGAGGATGTATTACGAGAATCCGCGAATCTATCAGTACAACATGCTTGAGAGTGCATTTGACAAGGTTTACGGCAAGGCAAGGCTTACATATGACCTGGCTTACGTCAGCTATTATGTTGAGGACGGTGACTACTGGAAAATCGACAACATGACCCTCGGTTATACCTTCAAGCTCCCGAACAGGAACTATGTCAAGAATGCACGCGTGTATGCATCCGGACTGAACCTTTACACCCTGACAGGTTACAAGGGCATTGATCCCGAAGTTAACCGCATCGGCCTCAACCCTGGAAATGATGAAAGGGACAAGTATCCTACGACCAGGACATTTACACTGGGTGTGAATCTTACTTTCTAATGATAAAATATGACAGCAATGAAAAAGCAATTCAATAAGTACATTGGCGGTCTGGTGATACTCGTTGCACTTGTTGCGGGTTCGTGTACCGATCTATCGGAGACGGTATATTCCGAGCTTCTTGCAGAACAGTTTGTTCCGACGGAGAAGGACATCCCGGCAATTATTGCACCTGTATACACCGGCATGCGCGGCATGATGGCAGGATGGCAGGGTATGTTTGACCTGCAGGAAGAGCCGGCAGATCAGATTGTTACTCCTGCCCGTCCCAACGGATGGTATGACGGAGGTACATACCACAGGATGCACAAGCATACCTGGACTCCCACCCAGTGGCAGCCCCAGAACCTCTGGAACAACTGCTACAGGGGTATAAACACTGCAAACAGGGTCATCTACCAGATTGAATCAGGTGAGATTCCCATGGAGGCAGGCAAGGAAAACCTTCTCGCTGAACTCAGGGCAGTAAGGGCTTATTATTACTCGGTTCTGCTTGATACTCACGGTAATGTTCCAATAGTTGATGACTACAAGGATGTTGAGCTTCCGGAACAGGCTACCCGCCAGCAGGTCTATGATTTCGTGGTGAGCGAATTCACGGCAGCGATGCCATTGCTTACCGAGACAGTTGACAAAACCACCTACGGCCGTTTCACAAAATGGGCTGCCAAGGCAACTCTCGCAAGGGTTTATCTCAATGCTGAGGTTTATACGGGTACCCCGCAGTGGGCACTCTGCATAAGCGAGTGCAATGACATAATCGCAGGAACCAAGTTCCAGCTTGACACCTACTACCGTGACATCTTCAAAACAGCAAATGAGAACTCGAAGGAGATAATCTTTGCCGTACCTTATGATGAGACGAAGGCTACAGGCTGGCAGATCCACATGAAGACCCTTGACCCGCTCAGCAGGCTTGTCTTCAAGATGGAAGCACAGCCCTGGGGCGGCAACTGTGCCGTTCCGCAGTGGATTGACACCTATGATGCCGATGACCAGAGACTCAAGGATACATGGATCATGGGACCCCAGTACAATCCTGACAACGGCAATCTCGTGATTGATTATGTCAAGAGAGTAAAGGACATTGACCTGGCTGCCTCAAACGAAGGCTACCGTATTGGAAAATACGAGATCAAAATAGGTGCTAAGGCTGCTCTCAGTAATGATTATGTTGTATTCCGTTATGCCGACGTTCTGATGATGAAGGCCGAATGCCTCCTCAGGACCGGTCATGAAGGTGATGCGGCGCTGATAGTATCTGATGTCAGGGCCCGCTCTTTCAGGGCCAACCCGGCTAAAGCCACCGTCACCGGAGCACAGTTGCTTGAGGGAAGCTCCTACAACTACGGTTTCGTGGTTAACGGTGAGGTGACCGAGGCAGAAGGCGGCGCCGACATTCAGTACGGAAGGTTCCTTGATGAACTTGGCTGGGAATTTGCAGCCGAGGGCAGAAGAAGGACCGACCTGATCAGGTTCGGTGTGTTCCACACAAAGACATGGTTCAACCACAGGCCCACGAGCATCGAGAAGGCACTCTTCCCGATACCCCAGGCCGAGATCAACAAGAACCCGAACCTTGACCAGAACCCCAGCTACTAACGGCAGGGATTCAGGTAAGGAGAAGGTATAATTCAGGTGGCCACTGAGTGGCCTTGAGGGTGCGGGATTACCTCCCGCACCCTCTTCACCTTTAAATGAATGCATTATGAGAAAGTTGTCCGTTATTGTTCTTCTGGTGCTTGGGACCGTTGCAACCCGGGGTCAGGATATTGAGATCTCCGGAAAGGTCAGATGTTTCAACAGGTATCCGCTCCGGAATGTGGCCATATCCGCAGGAAAATCAGCAGAGTCAGTCAAAACCGATACTGCAGGCCTGTTTACCGTTGTCCTTGAGAAGGGAGACAGGCTTTCATTTAGTGCAGAGGGCTTCGAACCCTTCAGCTTCAGGCCACAGGGGAGCGACACGGTGACTGTAAACCTGGTCTTCAGGGGCAGGGAAAAGGATGTGAACGTTGCTATCGGTAATGGCTACATCCGTAAGGAGGACCTCACTTTTGCAGTGTCAAACCTTCAGCAGTACAACAGTGAATTCTCCAACTATTCAAGCATCTATGACCTGCTTCGTGGCAGGTTCCCGGGAGTGGAGGTCATAAATACCCCGGCGGGCCAGGCAATACAGGTCAGAGGCACCAATTCGCTCACACTGGCCGGGGAGCCTCTGTTTATCGTTGATGGCATTCCGGTCGATGACATCTCTTCACTTGAACCGGTGAATATCAAATCGATAAACGTGCTGAAGGATGCTTCAGCCGCCTATTACGGCACCCGTGGCACCAATGGGGTCATCGTAATTGAAACCAACCTGAGGTAAAATTCCTGTTTAATCGCCCGCCGGGATTCCTTCCGGGACTTTTTCAGTCGCACACCACTATTCGGAGGGCAAAAGTGCTCTTTTACACCTCCGGTTTTAATGCTTCCCATCCTTTTTCACGGCCGTCAGAGACTGGACGCGACACCGTCTGACTCATGCCGGATTATGAATATATGAGGTGTTGAAGACACCGCCCGCCCCCGTTTAAATCGTTTGCAAAATATTTTTCCAAATCATAATCTATGTTAAAAAAAAGTTATAAATTGCATAAGGAAGCACAAGTGTAATTTTTACATTAAATAAATTTAAAACCGGATGAGAACACCGTTTTTTCTTCTGTTTAAAAGTGTAAGAAATACACCTAAGTGGGATGCCGGATAGCGGGATTTGTTTTTAATGTATTGATATTCAGTAAGAACAAAATAATAACACCCTATTAATCTAACCAACCTCATTAAAATGAAACCAGACTTTATCACAAAGGTGCGTTTGCATGCCTGGATGTGTCTGTTTCTCCTGCTGCCTCTTACAGCTGCAGGGCAACAGATTACTGTCACAGGTACGGTAGTTGATGAATTTGGAGAAACCCTTCCAGGTGTTACTGTAGTTGTTGAGGGAACAACCAGGGGGGTATCAACTGACATCGACGGAAAGTACAGTATCAATGCCTCCCCGGGCGAGGTCCTGGTCTTTTCATCCGTAGGGATGAACAACCAGAGAATCACAGTCGGGTCGCAGAATGTAATCAATGTAACACTTGTGGAGACAACTGCGGAGATTGAATCCGTTGTTGTTGTAGGCTACGGTGTGCAGAAGAAGGAGACGGTTGTGGGAGCTGTGTCCCAGATCTCCGGTGAAAGACTGAAGGACATCAAGATGGGCGGTGCCGTAGAGAACTCGCTGCAGGGCATTCTGCCCGGCATGGTGGTTCTCATGCAGGACGCCACACCCGGTGAAGAGTCCAAGTCTATCACAATGCAGATCAGGGCGGGAGCCTCAATGGGCAGCAACTCACCGCTGATCCTTGTTGATGGTGTGGAGCGTCCGTTCACGAACCTTGACCCTGAGGAGATTTCATCGATCTCCATCCTGAAGGATGCCTCCGCCACAGCGGTGTATGGTGTCAAGGGCGCCAACGGCGTTGTGATAGTCAACACCAAGAGAGGAAGCGAGGGAGCGCTGCAGCTCGACTTTACGGCTGAGACCTCACTCAAGATGGCCACACGTCTTCCTGAGTACATGAACTCATATGAGACAATGCTTCTCAGGAACGAGGCATACAAAAACGACGGCAAGTGGTCAAGCCTCATCTCCGACGAGGCGCTCGAGCATTACCGCACCGGTGATTCACCATATCTCTATCCTGATTTTGACTGGATGGATTTCTATTTCAAACCGGCATTTGACCAGAACTACAACATAAATGCAAGGGGTGGCAACGCCTTTGTCAAATACTTCGTCTCACTGGGTTACCTGAATGAGTCGGACATCTTTGATGTTGGCAGCATCTTCCCCTATAAGTTCGAGAAGAAGGATGCATCGTACTGGCATAACCGTTACACCTTCAGGAACAACCTCGACTTCAACCTGACCAAATCGACGAAACTGACAGTCAACCTGGCAGGTAATATAAAGGTATGGAACAAGCCCGTGGATGACTATACCCAGGAGCAGTGGTATGAGGCAGTGACGGCATTGCCCTACTATCCGGCAGAGGCGCTGGAACAGTTCCCGGATGACAGGATACCTTATGATCAGGACGGCATCCGCTACTTTGAGAATCCCCAGCAGGGTGAGGTCAGGCTCATGTGGATTGGCGGAATGGGTTTCAGGCGCAACAAGAGCAACGGTGTTGCCACTGACGTCAACCTGGAACAGAAGCTCGACTTCATAACCGAAGGACTTTCTGCCTCCGTTTTCTACTCGTTCAACAATAACAACGAATATCGGAAGGAGTATCCTCTTGATTACCTCTTCGGATACTATCTCAATCCTGCCGACTCTACCTGGTCAAGGTACACCAACTGGCAGGTCCTTGATTACGACACCCCGCAGCCGAAGCTGATCACCTCCCGCAATGAGTCGCTGCAGAGCGCCAGCAGGAGCGTATACTACAAGGGACAGCTTGACTATGCAAGGAGTTTCGGTCGTCACAACGTGACCGGTGTTGGCGTTTTCAGCCGCAGGCAGTACCGTGGCATCTCCAGTTTCCCCTCATATGAGGAGAACTGGGTCGCACGTGGTACCTATAACTATAATGAGAAATACCTCTTCGAAGCGAGTGTGGCTTACACCGGTTCGGAAAAATTTGCTCCCGGCCTCCGCTTTGGTGCATTCCCTTCATTTGCACTGGGATGGGTAGGATCAGAGGAAGGCTTCTGGAAAGACAAGATGCCCTGGTTCAACTACTTCAAGACCCGCTTCTCATGGGGTATGGTAGGTAGTGACGCCGGAATAGCCAGGTGGCTCTATATCTCAGAATATACCAACGGCAGTGATTCACAGGGTTTCGGTTATCCGATGACATGGTATCCGAGCATCCAGGAAGGAACCATACCCGTTACCGATGCAACATGGGAGACAGCCCAGAAGGCCAACCTCGGGTTTGAGATGGGATTCTTCAAGAACAAGATAACCCTTAATGTTGACCTTTATGATGAGCACCGCAGGGACATCCTGCAGACCAGAAGGTCAGTACCCTCATGGGTAGGTGTTTCTTCAATATCCGGTAACAGCGGTGAGACAAAGGCTCACGGTGTGGAAGTGGAGCTTGGTTACAATCACAGCTTCTCGCGTGACTTCACAATCCAGCTCAGGGGTATCATGTCAGCCAACGAGAGCCGCGTGGTCTCCTATGACGAGCCTGATGCCAAACCAGCCAACATCTCGCTTGAAGGCAAGCCGGTTGGAGTTGCACAGCGAATGGGCGGTTACACACCTGCTTCAGCTATCCAGGATGGCGGATTCTACCAGAGTTTTGACGAGCTGTTCATGTGGCCGCTTGCTTCAGGCCCACAGCCTATAGTTGGTGATTTCAAATACATTGACTACAACGGTGACGGATTTGTGAATGATCTTGACAGGATCGTTCCCCGCAACCCGTACGTGCCCGCATTTACATGGGGCGCCAACCTGGCTGCAATATACAAGAACCTGACAATGAGGGTTGATTTTTACGGGATCGGTTCAACAACCTATGCCATGAGACAGGGTGGTATGTTCTACCTCTATCCCTTCACCCAGAACAAGGATAATGCAATGACGGCGCATGCCAACCACTGGACTCCTGACAACAGGAATGCCGAATGGCCTGCAGTCCATGCAATGGCAACCGACCAGTACAACTACCTGGGCAACGAGTTCTCAATAGTTGACGGCCGTTACACCAGGCTCAAGAACGTCGCAATCAGCTACAGGCTTGAGAACGATCCTCTCCAGAAGGTCGGTATCCGTCAGGTGGACCTGACCCTTACCGGGACGAACCTGGCCACATGGACCCCCTTCAAGCTAGGGGGTGATCCCGAGGGCTTCAACTCCGGGGTTGACTTCGGAGCATACCCGATGATGAAAAGGTTCACATTCGAGGTGAGGATGACATTCTAACCAGGAAAAAAGATGAAAATGAAAAGGATTACAATATTACTTATCTCGGTAGCCCTTATTTTCCAGGGATGTGAAGAGTACCTTGATAAGGTGCAGGATTCTACCGGAATGGATGAGGAGCAGGTCTTCACTGACTACAACAACTTCCGCAAGTTCCAGGACAGAATGTACAGGGATATGCACAACTATCTCGCAGACTATGATTACGGGATGATTGCTGCAATGTGCGACGAGGGTTATACCGAGTCGGCGCAGTGGGAAACGATGGGTGTGGTTCAGTCAGGAGACTGGATCCGTGCCTACAGTACGGCACAGGCTCTTCAGTTCTCCTCTGTATGGAGGGCATGGCAGAGTATCCGCATAGCGAACATATGCCTTCAGAAGCTGCCCATGCTCGAGGGCAACGCCACTCCTCAGCAGATGAACCAGCTGGAAGGCCAGGCGCTCTTCATGAGGGCATGGTATTATTATGAGTTTCTTATCCGTCAGGGCGGGATGCCTTATCTTACTGAGCCTCTGGGCGGATCTGACAACTATGCGTTACCGCGTCTCTCTTTCCATGAGACTGCAATTAAGATTGCAGAAGACTGTGATGCAGCTGCCGCACTCCTGCCTGACAAGTGGGATATGGCTAACATCGGAAGACCGACTAAGGGTGCAGCCATGGCTATAAAGGCTTCAGCGCTGCTCTTTGATGCAAGCCCGACAAACAACACGTCGAATGATGCCACTTATTGGACTGCAGCAGCGCAGGCAGCATGGGATCTCATCGAGTATTCACAGAGTACCGGTACCTTTAAGCTGATGCCTTCAAAGGGCACAGATGAGGTGACATACATGTCTCCGGGTGGTGTTCAGACAATCACCTATCCGAGCGGTTTTGACAGCATCTTCATGTATACTCCCTACAATGACGAGATCATCTGGGAATTCTATGAGGCAGTCACTTCAGGCAGCCAGTTCAGCACCTTTACAATAGCAAGCCTCGCAGAAGGAGGGATCATTCAGGGTTACAGCCCTTCACAGAACATAGTTGACCTGTTTGAGACCAAGAACGGCCTGGCAATTCAGGATGACCCTGAGTATGATGCCCAGAATCCCTATATAAACAGGGATCCGCGCTTCTATCACAGCATTCTCTTCAACCGTGAACGCTGGACCAGCGGAACAGATCTTTACCTTGAGCTGTTCAACGGCGGTCGTGACCGTGCCAGCGGTGATCTTGTTCACTTCTCATATACAGGTTATCTCGCCCGCAAATTCTGGGGCAAGAACGTAGACCTGTGGTCAGGTGCTTCAGCCCCTTTCACGCATACAATATTCTTCAGGTATGCTGATATCCTTCTCATGTATGCCGAGGCTGCCAATGAGATAGGCGGTCCGAACTACACCCTTCCCGGTGCCACCATGTCAGCCGTACAGGCTGTCAACAAGGTCAGGGAGCGTATGCTCATGCCAGGTGTTCACACAATGTACCTTGCAAGCAAGGAGAGTTTCCGGCAGAGGATAAAGAACGAGAGGGCAGTGGAGCTCTATCTTGAGGGCAAGCGTTTCTTCGATCTTTCAAGATGGGGTGATGCACACAAGATGCAGCATAAGCAGCTCTACGGTGTGGATCTCATCGAGAACCCGGGCAGACCTACGGGATACAACATTACCCGTACCGCTCTTCCGGTGGTGACACTGACATTTGAGCAGAAACATTACAAGTGGCCCATACCGCTGAGTGATGCCCTGATGTTCAAGGAGTTCACACAGAACCCGGGTTGGTGATAAGGATATACTGATCATATAGAGAAAGATGAAAGTTATGAAAAACAATATATTAAGAAAGGTAATGGTTGTCTCTGCCATCCTTGGGCTCCTCTTCGGGGGTGATGCCTGGGGGCAGGCAAGGGAGATACCAAAGACCATCATTAAAGGCAGCGTGGTTTCCAGCCAGGATCAGCCTCTGAAGGGTATTGTCGTTAAATCCTTCAGCACCAATCTCTCAACCGTAACAGATGCACAGGGCAACTTCGAGATCGGGGTCAATGCCAATGAAACCGACAGGCTTGCAATAAGCGTCGACGGTTACAAGGTCAAGGTTGTGGAAGTAGCTCCCGGCACTCTGACTGTTGATCCGATAGTTATGGAAGAGTACAGTTTCGTAAGCGAGACCAATGTTGATGCTCTTCCCTACAGGGACCTGGGAAGCAACCGGATTGTCTCTGCAGTCACTTCAATTACAGGTGATGAACTGATGTCATATCCGTCAGCCTCTTTGCTCGAGGCACTCTCGGGAAGGCTCCCGGGGCTTACAATAGAGCCATACTCAACCGTTCCAGGTCGCGAGTCATTCGGAGCATTCATCAGGGGTACAGGCGCCACCATCTACATAGACGGTATCATGAGGGACCTTCAGGGCCTCTCTGCCTCCGAAGTTCAGGAGGTACAGGTCATCAGGGATCTGTCAGGAAGGGCGGTGCTCGGACTGTCAGGTTCCGGTCCGGTGATCTGGATAACCACCCGTAAAGGCAATAGCTTTAACAGGGAGATGAAGGTCTCAGCCGAGTATGGTGTAAGTACACCGGCTGTGATGCCCAAGTATCTCGACTCCTACAATTATGCAACCCTCCTCAATGAGGCACTGGCCAATGACGGGTACGATGCATGGTATACTCCCGCCGATCTGACGGCATACCAGAACCATGCCAGTCCTCTTACCCATCCGGATATAGACTATTACGGTGAATATGTTGCCAAAACTGCTCCTTTCCGCAAGGCAAGCGTGAGCTTCGAGGGAGGCGACAAGAGGGTGACCTACTTCTCGATGTTTGATTATGTTGGAGGAGCAGGCCTGGAAAGTGTAGGTGAAAAGGTTAAGAATGACAGGTACAAGCTTCGCGGCAATGTTGCAATCAGGCTGAATGACTTCATGAGTCTGAGCATTAATATTGCCGCATCGCTCAACAAGCAGCGTTTTCCGAATATCTCTTCGGGAGCCGGTGTGTACAATATGTTTGATATCCTTTCGGTTTATCCGAACAATGCACACCCGATCTATGCTGATTCCCTCCTTATCCGGAGCGACAACTTCCCGGTTAACCTGACGAATGAGCTTGCTCACTCGGGATTTGGAGACGGGATGATTCTCAATGCCCAGAACAATGCAAGGCTTGTGATTGACCTGAGCAGCATAGCAAAAGGTCTGACAGCCTTCGGAAATGCAGCATTTGATGTTTCAAACAGCATCATCAACAGCAAGGGAGGCACCGCTGCACTCTACAGGCTTCAGGGAGTTACTCCCGTCAGGGTGGTAGAGGCTGTTGTGGTCCCGAACATGTCACTGGGCGATTTCGATGTAATGAAGAGAACAGCTGGCTTCGCCGGCCTCAACTATGAGCGGCAGATCGGAAGGAGCTCTGTTGCTGCTGATGCTGTCTTCTATGCAGCCCTTGAGGAGATAACCTCGAATGATGACTGGTATCAGCCATCGAAGGTGGAAGATCTTTCATTAAGGGTTAATTACGGCTTTGACGACAGGTATGTGGCCCAGCTTGACCTGGTCTACTCGGGAAGCAACAGGATGCCGGCCGGCAAACAGTTCTCACTTTACCCCACTGCCGGTCTCGGCTGGGTTGCCAGCAATGAGGAGTTCCTCAGCAGCAGTACAACAGTTGATTATCTCAAGGTTTTTGCATCGGCAGGCATAATGGGGATCAATGACTATTATCTGCAGGGGTACAATCCCTTCTACCTGCACGAGACACTGTGGACACAGAGTGGCGGATGGCAGGCAGGAGTAGCCTCAAACAGAGGCCAGGCCGTTGATATTTACCGTCTTGTCCAGACTGGCAGTGATGACTTCGTGCTTCCCAAGAGGCGCTTCATCAACACCGGCATACAGGCACAGCTCTTCGGTAAGGCTCTTGATGTTGAGGTTAACTACTTCAATGAAAAGAACTATGACAAGATCTCCAATAAGGGGGCTTCCACACCTTCCATTATAGGCTCACCCCAGTTCCTTCCTGCAACCAACTACGGTGAGGACGTGAGATGGGGTATTGACGGGCTTGTTCAGTGGCACAAAAGTGTAGGCGATTTCAGTTATGGAATCGGAGGAAATGCCCTTTACATGAGAGGCAAGTATCTTGTGGTTGATGAGCCGGATGCCCTCCCTGAATATCAGAAGAGGACAGGTACTGAGATGGATGCCTTCTGGCTTTATGAAGCCGAGGGACTGTTCCAGACTTCAGGCGAGATCACCTCAAGGGGTATTACCCAGAGCTGGGGCGCGCTTCAGCCCGGAGATATTCGCTATGCAGACCTCAACGGTGACAACACTGTCAACGAGTTTGACGTGCATGCCACTGATTATCATTCACCGAGGTTCTTCTACGGAGTCAATCTCTCGGCCGGATACAGGGGTTTCAGCATCTATGCACTCGGACAGGGTGAAGCAGACGGAAACGTGATGCTTTCCAGCGACAGGTACTTCAGGATCAACGGCACCCAGCAGAACTATTCAGAGCTGATGCTCGACAGGTTCCCGGTTACAAATGATTACCCGAGGCTCACTACCGTATCACAGAACAACTATCAGTATTCGACATTCTGGGTGGCGAAGGCCGCATATTTCAGGCTGAAGAATATTGAAGTGAGCTACACCGTTCCGGTAGCCGCGTCACGCAGACTGGCGATGGACCACCTTCGCATATTCTTAAGGGGAACCAATCTCGCTGCCGTTTCTTCACTGAAGAAATACAGTGTGGATCCGGAGAATCTCGATGCCGGGATAACAGGTTACCCGTTATTCAGGACCATCAGCGCCGGAGTATCCTGTAAGTTCTAATGATAAAAACCGAAACAATGAAACGAACGATAATATTTCTCCTTACGGCAATCGTGGCGGTCTCATGTGAGTTTCTCGATCCAAGGCCGATAGAAGACCTCACGACCGATGAGCTCCTTGGCAACGCCGTTTACGGTGAGGGATTGCTTGCACAGGCTTATGCTCTTCTCAATACGGAGTATGTGGATTATACCGAGTATTACACTGATAACGCAGTTCCGGCCGTCCCCGGGGGCAACGCTCTTGCTCTTGGCAACTGGACAGTGCAGAACAACCCGATCGGGCAGTGGGATGACTGGTATGAGGCCATAGGCTACCTGAACATGTATCTCAGGGACTGCAAGGATCTGCTCTACAGCGTTTCCGACCCTGCTCTCAACGAGGTTCTGCAGAAGCAGAGGAGGGGTGAGGCATACTTCATGAGGGCATGGTATGAATGGCTTCTCCTGAGGACATATGCAGGTTATCCCGCCGGCGGCAGTGAATGCCTTGGCTTCCCCATCGTCACCGAGGTTCTGACCACCTCTGACAACCTTGACCGTCCGCGCAACACCTATGAAGAGTGTGTGGCACAGATTGCAAAGGACTGTGATTCAGCCATAGTGATGCTTCCGAAGTGGTACAACGGCAGTGCTTCATACAATAACAGTTCGAATGCCGGCCGGGGCAGCGCAATGGCTGCCTGGGCGCTTAAGGCGAGGGCATACCTCTACGCTGCGAGTCCCGCATACGGTCCCTCGACACAGGATCTCTGGATCCGTGCTGCACAGGTTGCCCATGATGCGATGGTTTACTACGGAGGCAACAACCTTCATGATTTCACTTATACTACAAACAATACAGCCAGTCTTAACAACATCTGGATACAGCCTGAGTACTCATCAAACAACTGGGAGTATACGTATTATCCACCGTCACTTTACGGCAGCGGATTTTGCAACCCATCCCAGAATTTTGTTGATGCCTTCCCGGCAAGCAATGGATATCCCATAGACGAGACTTCACTGTACAATCCGGCAAACCCCTACGCCAGCCGTGACGGCAGGTTTGAGAGGTTTCTGTTCCGCAACGGCACCAGTTACAATGGCACCGTAATCGAAACATTCAATGGCGGAAATGACGCTCCCGGCGGTCTGAGCCTGCAGGGTACCCGTACCGGTTATTATGTGAAGAAGCTTCTTAACAGTAACGTTAGGCTGACTCCCGGTGATGTCACTACAAGCTACCGCTTCAAGGTGTTCCTCAGCAAGACAGAGCTTTATCTCAACTTCATTGAGGCTGCCAACGAGGCATACGGCCCGGATGATGCAACACTCGGTTTCTCGGCCAACTCTGTCCTTGCACTGATCAGGAACAGGGCAGGTATTGACTCTGATCCGGCAACTGCCGGCCAGCAGGACCAGTACAGGCTTGACCAGGCTGGCCTGGGCAAGGATGCTTTCAGGGAACTGGTGCAGAATGAAAGACGCCTGGAACTCAGCTTTGAAGGACACTACTTCTGGGATGTAAGGAGATGGAATCTGCCTCTTGATCATACTGTCAGAGGTGTGAAGATCACAAAATCAGATCTTCCCGAACCGACAAACCTGGCACTTGGAGCAACAGTCTCAACAGCTTATGTCTCACCTTGGGAAACCCTTTCTGCAGTGAATGACGGCTTCACACCGGAATCCTCCACTGACAACTCGCACGGGAAGTATGGCAACTGGAACAGTTCAAATCTCTGGAGATGGATTCAGTATGATTTTACTGAGCCCAAATCCATTGCCAAATCAGAGATCTACTGGTTCACTGACGGAGGCGGCCTCCTGCTGCCTGATGAGGTTTACCTGGAGTACTATGACATGGCTGCCGCAGAATGGAAGCGGGTGGAGAATCCATCCGGCTATGTTGTGGCTGTTGATGCCTGGACCACCACTGTATTCAATCCCGTTGTAACAACCGGTATCCGGATCAATTTCATCAGTTATACCGAATCGATAGGGGTGATTGAATGGAGAGTATGGCCAATCAACTATGACGGTTACGATTATGTGAACGTTGAGTCGCATACGTTCCAGGATTACATGAGGTATATCCCGGTACCGTACAACCAGACGCTCATTATGAGTAATCTGAAACAAAACAGTGGATGGTAGAAATTTTTCCCCAACAGGAAGAAAAAAACAAGGAAAAATGAAAAAGATATTTGCAATACTGATAATGGCGGTCATTCTGACAGGATGCTATGAGGAGTTCAGAATTGACTATCCCTATACCACTGTTGCCTTTTCGACGGCAACCGGCGGTCTGAGCACTGCCGGTGAGCTGGGGAGGACTGTGGTCAAGGATGAGGGGCTTAAGCTGGATGTAGGAGTATATCTGGCCGGTGTCCTTGAAAACAAGGAAGAGCGATGGGTACGTTTTACAATTGACCCGACGCTGCTGGCAGGAACAGATTATGAACTGATGCCGGCAAATTACTATACTCTCAGCAATTCGAATACAATGACAATTCCCTCCGGGGAGTATATCGGACGGCTGACGATAACGCTTGATTCAGCCAGGTTCCTGGCTGACCCTGATGCGGTCAGTTACCACTACGCAATTCCAATTCGCCTTACCGAGACATCGGCTGACAGCGTCAATGCCTTGAATGATACGAAGATTGTGGTGATAAAGTTTATCACGAGGGTTGAGGGGTTCTACAATCATACAGGCACCTATACTACCTATGAAGAAGGCGGCACGGTTATGGGGAGCGGGGCAATGTCAAGCGTAATCACTGCTCAGACAATATCCCTTGATTCGATAACTGCAAACGGTATACTGCATCTCTACGGACCGGGCTATTCGATGAACTACAGGATTCATCCTGACAACACGATTTCATGGAAGAAGCTGCCCAACCCGCCGCCCACACAGGTGAACCTGGCAACTGAATTTCCGCCGGCAGTGACCACTGATTATGTATCAGGCTGGGAGACACTCTCTGCTGTCAATGACGGTAAGGTTCCCGCCAAATCACTGAATGACTACACCTATCCCAAGTTCGGGAACTGGAACAGCGCAAATGACTGGGGCTGGATACAGTATACATTCCCAAGGCCGTACAGGATAAGCGCTTCCAATGTGTTCTGGTGGAGTGACGGAGGAGGTCTTCTCTTCCCGACTGACCAGCGTGTGGAGTACCTGAACATGGCAACAAGTACATGGGAGGTGGTATCAAATGCAGTGGGATATGGTGTGGAACCTGACAAATTCAATGTCACAAGGTTTGATGAGGTCACTACCACATCTGTGAGGATTTATTTCATCAACTCATCTGAATCAGTTGGTATTTCGGAGTGGCAGGTCATGGGTATCGGTGACCCGATCAACCCGGAAGAGAGACCTATCGCCAATGTCCTGCCCAACGGAACGAGCACATGGGATCCTGCTACAAGCACAATGACTCTGAATTACAAGGTCATATATGAAGATGCAACCTACTATACCACCGCAAGCTCAAAGCTTGTATGGCGTAACCGGATAAGAGACGGCGTCAATGAGTGGAGAAGGTAGTTGTATGGTTTTTGGGTTTTAGTTTGGAAGTAAAAGGCCGCATTTTACCGGCCTTTTACATTTATTAAAAGTCAATTAACAAATTTTAAGCATTCCGGAATGAGAAAACTACAGATTCTTCTTGCAGCAATGCTGATCATCTCTTCCTGCACGGGAAACGAGGGTCAGGTAAGCATCATTCCCAATCCCTCCGCCGAGGAGGGGACCGGCTCTGCAGTGAACGGCTGGACAGCCGAGACCCGCGGTGGAGGCATGATAGCTTTTTACGACTTCGAAGCGCATGCGGGCAAAAGGAGCCTGATGCTTCAGAGCAACAGATCCTCGGGAGGCCGCTGGATGACGAAAGTTGAGCTTAAACCTTACTCGGAGTACAGGTTCACCGGATGGGTGAAGACTGAAGGAGTTCAGTCGCGCGGTGGCAAGGGAGCAGGCTTCAGGCTCGACTCTTTTGAGGCAGAGTATCCGGGACTGACAGGTACCAATGACTGGACAAAAGTTGAGTTCGTCTTCAAGACAGGCAATGATGATTCATCAGTCCTCTCATGCCTGCTCGGTCTTGACGGTCCGGCATCAGGAAGAGCCTGGTTTGACGATATGACTCTTGAACTTGTCTCCTCTGAGAAGATAAGCACGGCAGTGACGGTTGACCTGACAGCAAAGAAGGAGCCGATGTCAGAGTATATCTACGGCCAGTTTATCGAACATCTGGGCAGGTGCATCTACGGTGGCATCTGGGCTGAGATGCTCGAAGACCGCAAGTTCTGGTACTCTCCGGGCGACAGGGAGTCGCCATGGCAGGTGAGGGGAAAGAGAGAACTCTTCTCTGTTGACAGGGCTAATCCATTTACCGGGGACAAGACACCGGTTCTGGGAGTTGATGGCAGCGGCGCCGCAATCATGCAGCAGTCTGGCCTCGGTCTCAAGCCGGATCTGGCCTATAACGGTCGGGTCATACTCAGGGCTACTCCGGGCGTAACAGCCGTGAAGGTTACCCTGGCATGGGGAGAAGAGTCACGCACTGTGACAATTGATAAACCCGGAAGCTCGTATGCAGCTTACCCTTTGGAATTTCGTTCCGGTGAACTGACTCATAACGCATCTCTTGCGATAGAACCTGAGGGTAACGGCAAAGTCTGGGTTGGCACCGCCAGCCTGATGCCTTCTGACAACGTTGAAGGATTCCGTTCTGATGTGATGGCACTTCTGAAGGAGCTCAACGCTCCTGTCTACCGCTGGCCCGGAGGCAACTTCGTCAGCGGTTACGACTGGAAGGACGGGATAGGAGACCGTGACCGCAGGCCGCCGAGGAAGAACCCGGCATGGCAGGGAGTGGAACACAATGACGTCGGGATCCATGAGTTTCTGGATTTCTGCAGGATCCTGGGCACAGAGCCTTACATAGCCGTCAATGCCGGACTGGGTGACTCCCGTATGGCACGCGAGGAGGTTGAATACTGCAACGGTTCAGCCGAAACACCCATGGGCAAACAGAGGGCAGCCAACGGCAGTCCCGAACCATGGAATGTAAAATGGTGGTCCATCGGTAATGAGATGTACGGCGACTGGCAGCTCGGACATATGTCTACTGACGAGTTCGTGAAGAAGCACAATGCCTTCGCGGATGCGATGAAAAGCGTGGACCCGGACATCAAGCTTATTGCTGTTGGAGAACTGGGTGACTGGGACCGCATGGTGCTGGCAAACTGTTCTGAGAGCATGGATCTCATAAGTGAGCATTTCTACCGCCAGGACTGGCACGGGGGAGGACTAATGACGCACGTGAAGCAGATCCCCGACGCAATCAGGGAGAAGGCTGAAGCTCACCGCCAGTACAGGAAGGAGATTCCGCAGCTGGAAGGGAAAGACATACGCATCTGCATGGACGAATGGAACTACTGGTACGGACCGCATATCTACGGTGAGCTTGGCACCCGTTATTTCATGCGCGATGCCATGGGTATTGCAGCAGGGCTGAATGAGTACTCGAGGCAGAGTGACATGGTCTTCATGGCCAACTATGCACAGACTGTAAACGTCATCGGGTGCATAAAGACCAACACAACCAGCTCGGTATTTGATGCCACCGGCCAGGTGCTTAAGCTCTACAGGCAGCAGTTCGGCACAGTGCCAGTCACAATCAGCGGGGAGACGAGGCCTCTTGATATTGCAGCCACACTGTCGGCTGACGGCAGCAAGCTTACCGTTTCAGTCGTCAATCCCACATGGGATGAAGTGAAGGTGCCACTCACGCTGCTCAACGGATCAGTTGCCGGCGAGGGTGAACACTGGCAGGTCACTGCCCCGGATGACATGGCCACTAACGAACCGGGACGCCCGGAGAATGTCAGGATAACCGGCCCGGCCAGCGTGCCGTCGGCCAGGGAACTGACGGTTGGCCCGGCAAGCATCAACATTTTTGTATTCAGTCTGAAGAACTGACAAACGTATTTTATACAATTTTTTTAAAACCAGGGAAATGAGAAAAAACAAAATCATGCTGATCCTGGCTGCCGCGATAGTGGCAGTCGTTCTGATTCCGTCATGCGCCACCGGCGGTGCCGGGAAGGCCGGGAAGGATAATCTTGCAGTACTTGCCAGATCCGCACAGGTCACACGCGGAGGGCAGAGGGAGATAAAGGAACTCAATGACGGACTTGTGCCGGACAGCGTTCCGGAGCAGATGAAACGCTGGATGTCCAATCCGAACAGGCAGCAGCAGAGGCAGTCAGGCCTTAATGTGATGAGGTATGAGTATGTATGGGAACAGCCTGTGACAATTGATGAGGCAGCCGTTTTCCTTTATGATTTTGAAAGCTTCGCGAAGCTGCCCCAGGCATACAGGTTCAAGTACTGGAACGGGGAAGAGTATGTTGACGTTGAGAATCCTTCAGGCCTTGGGCTGGAGAATGACACGTTCAACCACACCACATTTACTGAGGTGTCAACGACGAAGCTTATGCTTGAGGTTGATTCTGTGGAAAGGTTTCTCATGCCGGTGCTTGAGTGGCAGGTTTTCAAGCCAGAGAATGCCCCGGCTGTAGCGCCGGTTATCGCTGCCGGCGGTGACCGTATGGTGGTAACCGGAGGGAAGACCTGGCTCAGCGGTCTGATCAAGAGCGTTGATCCGCTGAAGAAAACCGTATGGTCTGCCGAGGGGCCCGGCGCGGTTGCATTTGAGAATGCGAAGAGTGATACAACCACTGCCACTTTCACGGTCCCCGGCGACTATGTGCTCACCCTTTCTGCCCAGGCAGGAAAGATGAAATCATCCTCCTCGCTGAAGGTAAGCGTTGTCAATCCTCCGGAAGAGAAGAGGCTTGACGTGGTCTACACCCGCAGGTACAAGATTGACAGCCCGCTCTGGAATGACCGCGCCAAGGCGCTGATAGTTGACTGGATACCTCATTGCATCGAAATGATAGAGCGCACTGACCTCGAGAGAGGCCAGGGCGGTATTGACAACTTCGTCGAGGCAGCAAAAGCACTTCGCGGTGAGCCTCACGGAAAGCATCTCGGTTATGTCTTCTCGAATGCATGGGTTCATCAGACAATTGAGTCGATGTGCATCGCACTTATGGTTGATCCGCAGGGCGACAAACAGATTATGGCAGCACAGGAGAAGATGAAGAAGACCCTGGAAAAATGGATCCCGATTGTTCTCTCAGCACAGGAGCCTGACGGCTATCTGCAGACTGCCTTTACGCTTCGTGACACCACAAGGTGGAAGGAGAGATGGGCGCCAGAAACAAGGGGCAACCATGAGGGATATGTTGCCGGGTACTTCATAGAATCAGCCATTAACCACTACACCCTCACGGAAGGCACTGACACGAGGCTGTATGATGCGGCCAAGAAGCTGTCCGACTGCTGGGTTGCGAACATCGGCCCCGGCAAGAAGGCGTGGTATGACGGTCACCAGGAGATGGAGCAGGCACTCGTCCGCTTCGGCCGTTTTGTGAATGACATGGAAGGCAACGGACGCGGTGACAGCTACATACAGCTTGCCAAGTTCCTCCTTGACAACCGCGACCACGGTTCAGAGTATGACCAGAGCCATGTGCCGGTGCAGCAGCAATATGAGGCTGTGGGCCATGCCGTAAGGGCGGTCTACAACTACTCCGGAATGGCTGACGTGGCAGCTGAAACCGGTGACACCGATTATCAGAGCGCTGTAATGTCACTGTGGGACAACATGGTGAACAAGAAATATTATGTGACGGGCGGAGTCGGCAGCGGCGAGACCTCGGAAGGTTTCGGCGGCAACTACTCGCTGGGCAACAATGCCTATTGCGAGTCATGCTCCAGCTGCGGGCTCATTTTCTTCCAGCACAAGATGAACATCGCCTATCACGATGCCAGGTATGCAGACCTCTACGAGGAGACAATCTACAATGCCCTCCTCGGTTCACTTGACTATGAGGGGAAACACTTCTTCTATACCAATCCGCTTTCATCCAACCGTATGCGTTCAGACTGGCATGTGTGTCCGTGCTGTGTGGGCAACATTCCAAGGACTTTGCTGATGATCCCGACCTGGACCTATGTCAAGAGCGATAACGGCATCTATGTCAACCTCTTCATCGGAAGCACAATCAACGTCGAGAAAGTTGCCGGAACAACTGTGGAGATGGTACAGAAGACCGACTATCCATGGAAGGGAGACGTCTCCATCACAGTCAATCCGGCTGAACCGAAGAAGTTCACGGTCTGGGTGAGGGTGCCTGACAGGGAGACAAGTGATCTTTACAAATCGACACCGGTGCTGAATACTATCAGCGCACTGGCAGTCAACGGCGAAACGGTCACTGTTCAGACCGACAGAGGTTATGTACCCATAACAAGGGAGTGGAAGAAGGGGGATGTCATCTCCTTCGTGATACCGATGGAGGTACAGACAATTACGGCTGATGAGAGGATTGTGGCTGACCGTGGAAGGATTGCCCTCAGGTACGGCCCGATGATCTACAACGTGGAGAAGGCTGACCAGCCGGATATTGATCAGCGTATCGGTGATGGTGCCCTGACAACAGAATGGCGTAGCGACATGTTTGGCGGCATACTGGCCATCAAAGGCAAATGGAGTGATGGCAGTGATCTGGTTGCCATTCCTAATTATCTGAGACTGAACAGGTCCGTTACTCCTGATGCGCCCCGGGAGGGTGAACAGGCAAGGGACTGGAGTCCGACATCAATTGTATGGATCAATAAGGAAGCAAACTGATATGATGAGGGGACGAATCGTCAGCAGGGCTGTTCTCATCCTTTCGCTCTCTGTGCTTGCCGGCGCTGCACTGCCTGTTTCAGGGCAGGACGGGGACGGGGGGAAGCAGGTGCTGCAGAGTGAAAGGATGAAGGCCCTCATCACACCGGCAGGGCTGGAGTCGGTGACCGATCCCCTGGACCGTTACCAGGCGGACATAGTGAACAATCGTGCCCCGTGGGGCAGGCTGAAAATCGTCTACAGGACGGATGGAGACGCTTGGAAGGAGAGGCCTGTCAACAGGCCGAATGTCATGACTGCCGCTGGTGGCACCGTTGAGCTCAGGTCTGATGATGCATCTGATCCCGTAACAGTCACGCAGCGCTTCTCGCTTGCAGGTCATGCTCTTGATTATGAGATCGAGATAGGGTCCGGATCGGCACAGGCTGTTGAGATCGGAGATCTGGCCGTTTATCTGCCATGGAGCATATCGAGGAATGAGAATCCTGACACAATCTTTGAGAGAAGCTTTACCAAGCATCACTTCATCTCAGGAAACGGTTCTTTCCTCTATTTCACCAGGCCCTCGGGGGAGCCTCCGTACCTGATGATCCTGCCGGTGGAAGGGACCGGGATAGAGTATTTTGATGGTGGCAGGGGCGGATACAAGCTCTATATGCACTCTGCCGTTGCCGGTAACGCGGTTCCTTCCGGGACCTGGAGACTGCCCCATACATCTGTGATGCTTGGAGGAGAATCCGGCCCCGCGGTACTTAAATACCGCTTCCGCATTGCCTGGGCTGACAGCTGGGACATGATGCGGCAACTGCTCTATGACGAGGGACTCTTTGACATCAGGGTGGTTCCCGGCATGACACTGCCCACAGACCTTAAGGCGCAGTTTTCGCTGCACACCAGGAACAGGATTGATTCCGTAGTGCCTGAGTATCCCGCACAGACCGTGATCAGCTACACAGGGGAGAAGATCCCCGGGCATCATGTTTACGAGGTGAGCTTCAGGAAGCTGGGTGAGAACATGCTGACAGTGCACTACGGCAACGGACTGAAAACATACCTTGAGTTCTTCTCCACCGAGCCGCTCGAGACACTTGTAAAGAAGAGGAGTTCCTTCATCGTGAACAGCACACAGCACCGTGACACCACCAAATGGTACAACGGCCTCTTCTCGGCGTATGACATGAAAAACGGAATCCTCAGGGGACCTGATGACACCGACGGTTATGACGGCTGGTGGGGCTATGTCCTGGCGTGTGATGATCCCGGCCTCTGCAAGGCTCCGTATGTGGCGGCCAAGAACGTATACTTTCCTGACCAGGAGGAGATTGATGCCGTAGAATATTACCTTGAATACTTTGTCTGGAACGGCTTGCAGCGCACTGACAGGGATGATCCGTATCCGTACGGCATCTACGGCGTGCCCAACTGGAAGGTTGCGAGGGATACTGCCGAGAGGGCGAAGATCAGCAGGACCAATCTTGATAAGATGAAGATATGGAGGTCATATGACTATCCTCATATCGCGATGCTCTACTATCACATGTACCAGATAGCCAGAATGTATCCTGACAAGGTTCATTACCTTGACGCTGCCGGATACCTGGAGCGCGCATGGCAGACGGCACGGGCCTACTTCATATACCCGTACGAGATCCTGCCCTGGTATGAGACCTACAAGTGGGGTTGCTACAATGAGCTGGTTATAGAAAACCTGATTGCCGACCTTGAAAAGGAAGGGAGGAGGGATGAGGCAGACTGGCTTCGTTCAGAGTATGAAAAGAAGGTGAAGTATTTCGTCTATGACGACAAGTATCCGTTCAGGTCTGAGTATGCCATTGACCGTACCGCCTTCGAATCTTCATATGCCTTTGCAAAATACGGCACCCTTACAGAGATGCAGCCTGACAGCAATCTCTGGTTTGACAAGCAGGACAGCATATGGTACTCCCATCCGTCGGTAAGCCGCCAGGCTGCGAGGGACTTCATGGAGAGGCAGCACTACGCCGGCCTGGCAGTAAGGGGATGGCTCGAGGCGAAATACTTCCTGCTTGGCAGTGATTTCACCTACAGCTCTGACAATCACTGTCTGAGCTATATGGCCAGGATGGGTGGATGGTCAATACTTGACTACGGGATCAGGTTTGCCGAGAAGCCTTATGACTGGCTTCAGCTCGGATATGCCTCATACCTGGCTCCCTATGCGCTGATGAACACCGGTACGGAGGAGTCGGGTTACGGCTACTGGTACCCGGGCAAGGAGAAAGACGGTGCCATGGGATGGGCATTCATGGAATCAAAGACCGGCCATGCCTGGATACGGAAGGACATTGATCGTGGCGCATGGTATTATGATGGCGAGGCTGACCTCGGCAACGGGGCCATCTTCAGGACGGCACAGACTGTTCTGACGGATGATCCCCTCTTCGGTTGGATAGCCTACGGGGGGACACTGACAAACAGCAGGAAGACGAATCTGGTTATCCCTCGTGACGGTGTCAGGTCCCGTTTCTCAGCGGTGACTTCGGGTCCCAGGTTTACCGTGGAACTTGAACGTGACGGCTTCGCCGAAGGCAGGGAGATCACAGTAAACAGATCTCTGAAAAGGATGACCTTCACAGTTGAAAACAGGTCCGGTGACAGCCATGAGACACTCATGAGCATCACGGCGGGTGCCCGGGTGAAAGTGAAAATTGACGGAAAGAGGATTAAAATGTCGGAAGAGAAGGCCGGGGTGAAGCAATATCTCCTGCCTGTATCATCCGACAGTCATTCAGTGCAGGTCCGTCTCAGGCACAGGCGGAATGCAGTATGATAATAACAAATTTCTTTAAAGGCAGATGAAACCTGAACCTCCGAAGCAGGCGACCGGCATGGCGCAGATGATAAGGCACGCAGAGAAGCTGAAAATACTCTTTTTCATGTTGTTGGCTTTGGATCTCTCCTCGTGCAGGGAGAAGCCTGTAGAGGAGGCCGTGCTTGTAATTTCGGCAAGTGAGCTGCCGGCGCCGGCGGAGGGGGGAGAGGCTACGGTTCAGATCACCTCTGACCAGAAGTGGAGCATTGCCTCAATCGACCAGTTGTGGGTTAATGCTGCAATCCTTGGCGGGGTTCCGGGGGTACCCGTAAATGTGAAGTTCACATTTGACAAGAATACCACGGCAACCGTCCGCACTGCCACGGTGGCTGTCGTTTCCGGATCCACGAGGGAGACTATCACAATAGTGCAGTCAGCAGGATTTGATCCAGGGTCAGTTGATCTGAGCAAGATCTATATCCCGCTGGAACTGAAGGGGATGGATCTCACCAAGAGCTCCAGTACATGGTATCTGGGCCGCAGCAGGCAGTCGGAACATTTCATCGTCTTCTGGGGCAAGGGGTATGATGAGTACGGTTTTGTCACTCCCTCGACTCATCCTGACCCTGTATACCGTGTTGATATTGATGATCTCCTCGCGAAGGCGGAAGAGTTCTGGGACATGAATGTTGACAGACTGAAGTTCATAACTCCGGGAAACTCGAAGACTGATCAGCGCAAGATGATGATTTTCCTGCTCTACCAGACCGACTGGCTGGCAACGGGTGCCGGATATGACAACACAATCGGGGCGCTGTGGGTAAGTCCTTCCACCTGTCATCCCGTTGGCTCCACCATAGCTCACGAGATAGGTCACAGTTTTCAGTACCAGGTTCACTGTGACCTTGGCGGCAATTCAGGGTGGAGATACGGATTCGGCGGCAATGGAGGCAACGGCTACTGGGAGCAGTGTGCCCAGTGGCAGGCCTACCAGAGCTACCCTGCTGAGGCATTCAATTCATATAACTTCAACGTTTACATAGACAATTGTCACCGCTCAACCTTCAATGAGTTCCAGCGATATGCCAGCTACTTCATCAACTATTACTGGGCTGACAGGCATGGAATTGATTTCATCGGACGACTCTGGAGGGAGTCGGGCGCAAATGGTCCCGAGGATCCTGCCCAGGCTTACATGCGTATAACCGGCATCACCCTGGATCAGTACAATGACGAACAGTTTGACTATGCGCGCCGGATGGTCACCTGGGATCTTGATGCGTTGCGCTCGCTGGGCAGCAGCAAAATTGGCGCTCACAGTTGTGCGCTTAACAAGGCGGCCGACGGCTTTCGTCAGATTGCGCCGGAGGACTGCATTGAGAACCACGGTTACAATGTAATCAGGCTCAAGGTGCCTGAGGCGGGAACTGAAATCACCGCCACCTTCGAAGGTATTGCCGGTGCGGCCGGGTACAGATCAATAAATGCGGCAGCGGCAGGATGGAGATACGGTTATGTGGCTCTGCTCGACAATGGCACAAGGGTTTACAGTGACATGTTCTCAGCTTCATCCGGAACGGCCTCATTTACAGCACCTGCAGGCTGCACTGACCTCTGGTTCGTTGTCAGCGGAGCCCCGACGACCTACTGGATGCACGGATGGGACGAGGATGAGTCAAATGACGAGCAGTGGCCATATAAGGTCAAGTTCGAAGGGACAGGTATCTACGGGTTGCTCGACTTCACCCCGGAAGACCAGCCGCATGACACGGCATTCGTGTACAATGTTTCCTTCAGGGCTGATGCCACCGGTTACACCGGCACCACGGTCAATGTTGATCTCATGAAGCTCTGTTATGCCTTTGTCATGACCGGACCAGAGATAATCACCAACCTTGGCCAGCCCTCTTCTGACAGGAAGATAAAGTTTTATGGCGTAAACAGGGACGGCTCTCTTGCGCCGGCAGCAACGGCCAGGGGGTACGGTCACTGGTTTAACGCCTCAGGCGACGTATGTGCGTTTGACTCGGGAACAGGCGGAGCGAACAGGCTCTTCTCCGAGTTCAGTGAATCAGGCTTCGTCTTCTCCCTGGGTCAGCACCCGGGCCGATGCAAAGCCGGTGATGTGTATAAGATAAAACAGGCACTGGTCTATTCCCCTGAGGCAGGGAAAAAGTATACTGCAACTTTTGAGTTCAATATCACTATAACGCCATAATCCGGAGGTGTGAAATAAAATTTTGTTTGTATTTTTAGGCAAAACATAACATCCGGCCTGTGAAGAAAAATCTTAGAATTACTGCGACAGCAGTTCTGGCACTGCTCGCTATGGCTGCTCCTGCCCAGAAGGGAGGGGAGCCTGTGAAGGCAAACCTGATAATTGAAACAGATCTTGGCACCGAGACAATCAGTCGCCACATCTACGGTCACTTTTCCGAGCACCTGGGACGATGTATCTACGGTGGCTACTGGGTGGGAGAGGAGAGTTCCATTGTTAATACCAGGGGCATTCGCAATGATGTTGTTGAGGCGCTGAAAAAGACACAGATACCCAACCTGAGATGGCCGGGCGGATGCTTCGCCGATGAATATCACTGGATGGATGGCATCGGTCCGCGCGACAAGAGGCCTAAAATGGTCAACACGCACTGGGGTGGTGTAACCGAAGACAACAGCTTCGGAACACATGAATTTCTGGATCTGTGTGAGCAGCTCAATGCTGAACCGGTTATATGTGGTAATGTGGGCAGCGGTTCTGTTGAAGAGATGTCAAAATGGGTTGAGTATATCAACTTTGACGGTGTGAGCCCCATGGCTGATCTTCGCCGCAGCAACGGCAGGGAGAAACCGTGGAATGTTAAATACTGGGGTGTTGGAAATGAAAACTGGGGCTGCGGAGGCAACATGACAGCTGACTTCTATGCTGATCAGTACAGGAGATACGCCACCTATACCAGGGATTACGGCGATAACCGCCTGATGAAGGTGGCCGGCGGGGCCAATTCTACGGATTACAACTGGACAGAGACACTGATGCGCGATATTCCTCACTGGATGATGTGGGGCATTTCACTGCACTACTACACAACCAACTGGAATAATAAGGGTTCAGCGACGAAATTCAGTGAGAAGGAGTATTTTGAGACTGTTGAGCGCTGCCTGAATGTGGAGACAGCTCTTGACAGGCATATTACAATTATGGACAGGTATGATCCAGCACGGCGCGTTGCCCTGGTGGTTGATGAGTGGGGTACATGGTGGGATGTGGAGCCGGGAACCAACCCGGGATTCCTTTATCAGCAGAATACAATGCGCGATGCAATCGTGGCGGGTATTTCGCTGAACTATTTCAACGAGCGCTGCGAAAGGGTTAAGATGGCCAATATTGCCCAGACGGTCAACGTGTTGCAGTCGCTGATACTCACGGACGGCGAGAAAATGCTGCTAACACCGACTTACCATGTGTTCGAGATGTACAAGGTTCATCATGACGCCACTCTCCTTCCGCTGCACCTCAACTGTGGCAACTACTCACTGGACGGGAGGGAAGTTCCATCGCTCAGCGCCTCCGCTTCAAGAGATGCAAAGGGTGCTGTGAACATTTCGGTGGTTAATGTTGACCCTTCTACGGAGTCAGAAGTACTTATAGATCTTCGCGGAGGAGAATTTTCCGTTGTGACGGGAAGGGTTTTAAGCGGTTCGGAGCTAAATGCCCACAACACCTTTGACAAGAGAGAGACGGTCCGCCCGGTGGAATTTACCGGGGCCCGCCTGAAGAAGAATATTCTCAGCCTGAAAGTGCCGCCGGCATCAGTGGTGGTGCTGACCGTAAACTGAGATGAACTGGCTGGCTGAATCAAAGAGGGTAAAACGTATATTTGCTAACATATTACATTAAAAGAAATGAAAAGAGAACGACTCATTTTACTAACAGCTGTAGCGCTTGCCGTTATTGGCCTGGGCTCATGCGGAAACAACAAGGCAAAAGAGATGGTAACTACTGAAAATTTTGGTTCATTTGAAGGGAAGGATGTATCCCTGTACACCCTGAAAAACAAACAGGGCGATGTTATTAAACTTACCAACTACGGGGCAGCCATCGTGGAGATCAGTGTGCCTGACCGCGACGGCAACAAGGCCAATGTGACATTCGGTTATGACAATCTTGAAGGTTATCTCAAGGGGGATCCTTACTTTGGCAAGGTCGTCGGACAGTATGCCAACCGGATTGCACGCGGTAAGTTCACCCTTGACAGTGTTGAATACAGCCTCGCAATAAACAATTTTCCGAATGCGCTGCATGGCGGCCCCACAGGCTGGCACAGCAGGGTATGGACCGGAGAGGTTCTCAAGGGTACGGATTTTCCCGCTGTCAAATTCACCTACAACAAGCCTGACATGGAAGAGGGCTTCCCGGGCAATGTGGTAGCTGAGGTTGTCTATACATGGACAGATGCCAATGAAATAATCATGGATTACAAGGTCACCACCGACCGCAGGACTGTCATCAACATAACCAACCATGCATACTTCAACCTGCACGGAGCAGGTGTGGGTGACATCCTTGATCATGAAGCCGTTATCAGGGCATCAGCCTTTACCCCGGTTGACTCAACCCTTATCCCCACAGGGGAGCTGAGGCCTGTAGAAGGTACTCCGTTTGATTTCCGCACCCCTCACCTGATTGGCGAGAGGATCGGCGAAGCATATGACCAGCTTGTTCTTGGCGGCGGATATGACCACAACTACGTGCTTGACAATCTCGAGGAGGTTGATGCAGAGGTGTATGACCCCTCTACCGGCAGGTTTATCCAGGTGCTGACTGATCAGCCCGGTGTCCAGCTTTATACCGGCAACTTCCTTGACGGAACGCAGACCGGCCGCGACGGCAATGTATACCAGTATCGTTCGGGTTTCTGCCTCGAGACGCAGCGCTATCCTGACAGTCCCAACCAGGCATCATTCCCGTCAGTTATCCTGACCCCGGAGGAACCGTTCCTTTCCAGCACCACTTTCAGGTTTGGAGTAAGGTAGTTGCTCCGGCAGGCAATAGGCAATAGGCGGTAGTGTTGGCAATTTAAGCTCGTAGAGCTTAGAGAATTGTAGATCGGAGGAGTTGAAAGACTTCATAACCCTCGTAGAGGGTAAAGAATTGTAGAACAGGGGAATAGAGAATAAAGACCCTCGTAGAGGGTAAAGAATTGTATTAACATGTTACCCCGAAACAAAGGGTTGGGTGGGCGGGGACATGACAATACAATTCTTAATGGCCTACAGCCATTTTTCAGGGATGGTTGATCCCGGTATACAATTCTGATTGCTCCCGACAGCCTTCGGCTATCGGGACAGGCTCTACAGGCAATATCCAATATTTGCAGATTTCGGCATTACTGTTGCCACTATTGCCTATTGCCTACTGCCTATTGCCTGATCTTGATACTGCGGAACCAGACCTCATTGCCGTGATCCTGCAGGAGGATGTGGCCCCTGTCAGCCTCACCGAAGCCGGCGAAATCCTTGTATTTGCTCTCCTTCACAAGCTGCCGGTAGGCCTCACTGCCTCGCTCATACTCAAGAACCTTGAACCCGTTGAGCCAGTGCTCAACGTGACCGTTCAGAGATACAATATGTGCCGCATTCCATTGACCGACACCGTTGAACCGCTTGTTGGCAGCAGGAATCAGGTCATATAGCGAGGCGACAGTCCTGTTACCGTCACGACCCATCTTTGCATCAGGATGCCGTAAATCATCGAGGATCTGATATTCCAGGCCTATCGCAGAGCCTGTGGTAGCGTAGTTCTCAGTAACGAAATATTTGACTCCGCTGTTGGCGCCCTCGGTGATCATGAACTCAAAGAACAGGTCGAAGTTACCGTATTGGTCGACGGTGACAATGTCTCCACCGCCCTTTGACTCGGCTCCTCCGGAAGCAAGCACTTTCAGACAGCCGCTTTCAATGACCCATCCTGCCTCCGGGAACGCCTCCTTGTGGGCGCCTCTCCATCCGGTTGAGGTGGAGCCGTCGAACAGCAGCTTCCATCCGTCGCTCACCTCCCTGTCAGTCAGGGTGTTCGGGATAAAGTTTGCCTGATATATGACGGTTGTGTCTGCATTCCTGTATTTATCGAGATTCTCTGTAACTATCCTGATATTCTTCCACATCACCCTCGTACCCGCCAGCTGATCACTCACGGCATGCACCTGGAAACCGATAAAGCCCGAAGCATCGGCATCGTCAACAAGGTCAGCAACGGGTATTCCGTTGATCCAGGTACGTATGCGGTTTCCGATGGCTTCCACGTGATAGCTGTTCCATCCATACCTGTCAAACGACTTAACGGCGGCCTGGTTATTCGGGGTCACAGGGTAGAGCCATCCTCTCCTTGCCTCGTCATATATGCCGCCGCTCCAGCCTCTGTCGGTCGGGTCTATCTCTATCTGGTAGCCATATACCAGCACCTTCCCGTCATTTTCAGAGCTGTGGCTCCTGATCTGAACGCCGGAGTTGAGCAGGGTGTCCACCTTGACGTCAAACTCAAGAATGAAGTCGGAGTATTCTTCGGTGGTGCACATGAAACTGTTTGGAGTGCCGGGGGTTGATACCCCTGCCATAACTCCATCCTCAACGAGGTATTTTGCCTCTCCACCCATCTGGATGAAGCCGGTGAAGTCCTTGCCGTTAAAAAGCTCCTGCCAGTCTGTTTTGGCACATCCGGCAAATGTCAGCAGAACGGAGAGTAAAAGAAGAATCGATTTTGATTTCATCATGACAGAAAGTTAGATTAATACTCAGGGAATTTCCAGGGCGCGTTGTAGTATGGTTTGATGAGCGCGTTGGCGTCATCCACGCGGAATCTGCCGGCGGCGTTATCCCATTCAAGAGGCTTGCCCAGCCTGCATGATACATTTGCCAGGTGTGTCATCTTGGCAACCTGTGCCCCGATGGCCACATCGGCATTCGGCAGCTTACGGGTAGTCATGCAGTCGAGGAAGTTTGCCACATGGGAGGCAAGACCTCCGCCGGCCACTGCCTGACCCTCAATCTGCTCGGATTTTTTCATAAGCGGTACGGCTTCCATGCGGGGTGCGGAATCAACCTCGGGAATCACCTCCCAGCCGTTGCGGTCGAGCACCAGCGTGCCGTTCTCACCCAGGAATGCAAGTCCGTGTTCCCGTCCGTAGGGTCCGTCCTTGATGCCGCATGCATGATCCCAGCTTATTGTGAAATCGTCATAGACATAGGATGCCAGCAGGGTATCAGGTGTCTCCATCGCGTCGGTGGGGTAGGCAAATTTACCGCCCGCGGTATAGACTGCTTTCGGAAGGTCTGCCTTCATGCCCAGCAAAGCATAATCTAGCAGGTGCACGCCCCAGTCCGACATCAGTCCTCCAGCGTAATCCCAGAAGTACCTGAAGTTATAGTGGAAGCGATTCGGGTTGAAGGCCCTGTGCCGTGCGGGGCCGAGCCACATCTCGTAGTCCACTCCGGGCGGCACGGGACCGTCGGGCTGAACGGGAAGGGTTTTCTTCCAGATCATGTAAGCCCACACCTTTACTGTTCTTATGCGGCCAAGCTTGCCAGAGTGAATGAATGCGACTGCCTCCTGCCAGTGCGGATCGCTGCGCTGCCACTGACCGGTCTGAACGACGCGGTTATGTTTGCGGGCGGCCCTGACCATTGTGTCGCACTCGGCAATTGAGTTGGCGAGCGGTTTTTCGCAATAGACATCCTTCCCTGCCTCCATTGCAGCTATTGCCTGCAGGCAGTGCCAGTGGTCGGGGGTGGCCACAATCACGGCATCAACATCCCTGTTGTCCATCACCTTCCTCCAGTCCTTGACAAGCTGTGGCGGTTTCTTGCCTGCTATCTTCTCAACATCAGAGGCTCTCTTGTTCAGCCACTCATCATCGATGTCACATATTGATACACACTGCACCTGAGGGAACTTCAGGAATGTCTCGAGGTTTGACCAGCCCATGTTACGGCCGCCGATCAGCGCCACCCTTATCCTGTCTGAAGGCGCAGTTATTCTGCCCGGCATGCCGTAGGCAGAAGTCACCGCTCCCAGTCCCGCCAGCCCGGCTGATGCCAGGATGCTGTTTTTTACGAAATTTCTTCTGTTGCTCATGATCTGTTTTCTCTGTTGTCTCAGGAAATTAAGTCACTCTTTTTCAAATGTAATAAATCCATTCTTCATGAGACAAAAAAAAGTACCCTCCCTGTGTGAAGGAGGATACTCTGTTCTTCGTTGCCATGACCGGCCGGCGTCCTGTTTATCTGTGCTTGCCCTGGCCGGCCGGCGGTGCGCAGCTTGATATTTAGCCTTTCCGGCTGTCAGTTCTGCTAATCAGTCACCTTCAGTGTGATCACAGCAGGTTTGCCGCTGACAGGTATGACGTATGCGCCTCTGCCATTCTGTTTCAACCGTGGCGGGGCATACTTCACAGCTTTATCTTCCCCCGAGGGTGTGCTGATACGCAGGTATGCCTCGGGCGACCAGCTTTCGCCCTTTGCCAGTGTCAGTTTTACCGCACCTGAGGCAGTATTGTATGAGACACTGTTCAGTTTGCCGGCATCCAGGGTGATCCATAGTCCGGCAGGTGCCAGGTAAAAGCTTGATCTCGCAGCTGTTGTCAGGTCAACTGTAACCCACTTGCCCTTCACGCCTGTGTTGCCTCCGAATGATAGCCAGCCGAATTCATCACTCTTTACGAGGTATGTTGAGCTGTTTATTGCATAGCCCAGGAATCCGCTTCCGTAGTCGCCTGATATGCCGTCGTTCTTCAGCGTTTGCGGGAAGGAGTGGAATGCCGCAGGAGCGAATCCGTCCTGTGTGATATTTGAAATGGCACCCATCACGCCGCCGTAGCCCACGCGAAGGAGGTAAAGGTCCGACGGGTTTTCGCGGTACTGGTTAAGCACCGGGATGGAGTTGAGGGCCGAGCCATAGTGATGGATCATCCGCTCGAAGCGCGATAGTTTGCCGGCGTAGAGGAAATCCCAGAATCGCCTTGCGTTACCGTTGTACGCCCAGTGAGGCACTGTGGGCATGTAGGCTAAGATTGCATTGAGGGTGACCGTGGCCTTCTCGTCCAGCCCGAAATATTTTGCCCACATGTAAACCTCCTCCTGGCCGGTGGAGTCCCATGGCATCTCACTGCCGAAGGGGTACTTCAGCTTCATCCATACATCGACGCGGGTTTTCATAGCCGCCTCGAGGTCTGCGGCCATCTTTGTCATTCCCTCTGCCTTCAGGTCTTTTAGAATGAGGATGAAGACACTCCCCTCCATCTGCCCGAACTGGGCATAGTGCGGAGCAAGTTTTATCATTGCCATCGAGGTGTGGAAGGCGTTCTCAAGGTACCACTGCCACTCCTGCTGTGTCACCAGGCCCTGGTAGTTTCTTGCGAGCCTGTACATCACCCAGTGGGCCGCTGCCACATGCGGGTAGTTGTATGACCTGCCGACCGAGTTGGTCTCCTTTGTGTTCCATGATGGGAAATTGCCGTTTGGAGCCCATCGGATCTCCTTGTCATAGGCGCCCTCAGGCATCGATTCTGGTTCATAGTAAAAGAGGCTTTTCCTGACGCCGTACTTCAGATCCCCCTCATTGTACTGGATGCCG
>JAEYZD010000136.1 GCA_023430725.1 Bacteroidota bacterium
CATCTTCAGCCTTCTTCATGGCTTCCCATACCTCAGGCATGAGTTCAGCAGGCAGCTGATGGTTGTTCTGATAATACTCCGTACATACATCGGTTGTGATTGTGAAACCGGCCGGAACCGGGAGGCCAAGGAGACACATCTCAGCCAGATTGGCTCCCTTGCCGCCAAGCAGATTTTTCATGTCTGCCTTGCCATCGGCTGTCCTGTTGCCGAAGGAATAAACGCGCTTAACTTTTGACATATTCGATCTTGTTATTGATTAAAATCTCTTTTTTTTCGAACCGCAAAGGTAATAAAAAGGCGGATAAAATGAAATATCCTTTTTTCTATTTTCTGCGGGCCCTGGGATGGTACATCAATACTGTATCCCTCAGGTAGCTCCGGTCAATGTGAGTGTAGATCTCAGTGGTTGTAATTGACTCATGTCCAAGCATCTCCTGTACCGCGCGCAGATCTGCACCCCCCTCGACTAGGTGGGTGGCAAAGGAGTGCCGCAGGGTGTGCGGGCTGATGTTCTTTCTGATGCCGGCAGCCGCAGCAGCATCCTTCACGATCTTGAAAACCATGACACGTGTAAGTCTCTTTCCGCGGCGATTCAGGAACACTATATTCTGTTCGGTAATCACCGGCATGGCTGACCTGTATGCCAGGTAATTGTCTATCTCCTTGAGGGTCACCGATCCGATCGGCACAAGCCTTTGCTTGTTCCCCTTGCCGGTGATACTTACGTATCCCTCTTTCCGGTGTATGTCTGTGAGCCGCATGTTGACCAGCTCGGAAACCCTTAGACCGCATCCGTACATGGTCTCGATGATTGCCCTGTTCCTGTGACCCGTTTCACTGCTCAGATCTATTGAAGCAATCATCCTGTCTATCTCTTCCACTGAAAGAACTTCGGGGAGGTGCAGTCCGCTCCTGGGCGCTTCAAGCAATGCTGAGGGATCATCAGTTATAATCCCTTCGGTAAGCAGGTACCTGAAGAATGAACGTATCCCTGAGATAATGCGCGACTGTGTTCTGACGGCATTTTCCGTCCCTGCGATGAAGGCAATGAAATCGCTCAGATCCCTGTGGCTGATCTCTGAAGGGCTCTTCTCTTCCTTGTGCTCCATGACATAAGTTTCAATCCGGTGCACATCGTTCAGGTATGCCGCCACACTGTTGGGAGAGAGGGAACGCTCAATCCTGAGATACCGCCCGAAGCCCTTTGCGGCGTCACTCCATGTTATTGCCATATGCTGTCATTCCAGGCCCTAAAGTTATACGTTATAAACGTCTGTAATCCGGCCATTTCTTTATTTTTGTACTCGCGGAACCAACCCCTGCACTGAACCCAGGATATGAAAATAGAAATTCTTAACGGACCAAATCTGAATCTCCTCGGAAAAAGAGAGCCGGCAATCTACGGAAAGGCTGGATTTGAGGAGGTATTTGCATCACTCCGGTCTCGTTTTCCGGACGTTGAACTGGCATATAATCAGTCAAATGTTGAGGGCGAGCTGGTAAACATGATACAGGCAGCAGGCAGCAGAGCCGACGGGCTCATAATCAACCCGGGAGGATATTCGCATACCTCCGTGGCAGTTGCCGATGCAATAGCGGCAACAGGGATACCGGTTATAGAGGTACATATTTCCAACCTTCTTTCAAGGGAGGAGTTCAGGCATACGAGCATAACCGGCCGTTACTGCCGCGGTACAATAATGGGCCTGGGTACTGATGGTTACAGGCTGGCTGTTGAAGCCCTGAAAGAATTGCACAAATAATCCGGACACCAATGGCAAAGAGCCTCCTTAAAAAGAGAACAAAGATTGTAGCTACAATCTCCGACAGGAATTGCGATCCGCAGTTTCTGCGACGCCTTCATGAGGCAGGTATGGATGTTGTAAGGATCAACTCGGCCCACCTTGACCCGGATGGTGTCCGTAAGATCGTCTCCAGCGCCAGGAGCGTATCGGACAAGATCGCCATCCTGCTTGACACGAAGGGTCCGGAGATCAGAACAACTACATGCGACGAACCGATTAAATTCCTCAAGGGCGAAACTGTCAGGGTAGCAGGTAACGCAGAGGCGAAGACGACGCGTGAGGTTATCAACGTCAACTATTGCGATATCGCGAAGTATGTTCCCGAAGGCGCCTTCATCCTGATTGACGACGGCGAGCTTGAGATAAAGATTACCGGCCGCGAGGGCAGGTCCCTCATTGGCAGGATGGAGAACGACGGCACCCTCGGCTCGCGCAAGACTGTGAATATTCCCCAGGTAAGGATCAACCTGCCGTCGGTGAGCGAACGTGACCTCGGCTTCATCGACCTTGCAGTGGAACTGGACCTCGAATTCATAGCCCACTCCTTTGTCCGGTCGAAAGAGGATGTGCTTGCTGTACAGAGGCTGCTTGACAAGCGTTCCAGCCCTATCAAGATCATTGCCAAGATAGAGAACCAGCAGGGTGTTGACAACCTTGAAGAGATCATGGATCATTCGTATGGCATCATGGTTGCCCGTGGTGACCTGGCTATCGAGGTGCCTTTTGAGCGTATCCCCGGAATACAGCGCAACATAATTGCCAAGTGTATCGAGAAGCGCAAACCGGTTATTGTTGCTACCCAGATGCTCCACTCTATGATCCAGAGTCCAAGGCCTACGAGGGCCGAGGTGAGCGATGTGGCCAACGCCGTATACAGCCAGACTGACGCCCTGATGCTTAGCGGCGAAACCGCAGCGGGAAAGTACCCTGAGGAGTCAGTCAGGACGATGTCCCGCATTGCTTCAGAAGTGGAGCAGGAAAAGGACCAGTACATCGAGATGCCTGCCGGCTCGCTGAGCGGACCCGTTTCGGCATACCTGGCAAAGGTGGCGGTCAAAACCTCGATCCGGATCAAGGCCAGAACAATCCTTGCCGATACTGTCAACGGCACCGCCATCAGGAACATGGCAGGCTTCAGGGGTATCAACCCCATAATTGCC
>JAEYZD010000196.1 GCA_023430725.1 Bacteroidota bacterium
CGGCGCTCGCGGTACTCAGTCTTGTGGTAGATGACCCCCTCCTCCACCTCCACCTCGCCGGTGGAGAAGTTACGCTGGAAGTTGGTCTGGTCATCATGCGCATTCCAGAAGCACCACTCCGTGAAGGAGAAAAGCTTAACATGCTTCGGCACTGCCCCGGTGTTGCGCAGTGTTACACGCTGCACCTCGCAGGTGTCACCCAGCGGCACGAAGTAGAGTACGTCAGCCCTCAGCCCGTCCCTGGCCGAGCCAATGACAGTGTAGCCCATGCCGTGACGGCATGAGTAGTCTTCGACCTCTGCCTTCACCGGTTTCCAGCCCGGCGACCATACAGAGCCGTTGTCATTGATATAAAAGTACTTGCCGCCGTCATCCATCGGCACATTGTTGTACCTGTACCGGGTGATCCGACGGAGCCGTGCATCGCGGTAGAAGCTGTATCCCCCTGCCGTGTTTGAGATAATGGAGAAGAAGTCCTTGTTGCCCAGGTAATTGATCCAGGGCCAGGGTGTCTTGTACTGTGTGATGACATACTCCCTGGAGGCGTCATCAAAATTTCCGTATTTCATAGTCAGGTCAGTCGTGGAGTTTTTTTCATCATTCAGCCCCGGATGTACCGGAGTGTTTTTGCTGTGATTCTCTGTTTGTCAGTCTTTAAGTTTATCCCACCAGCTGAATTTCAGGATGACGGTGGTAACGATCATCACGGCCACGGCCACATAGAACTGGGTCCATTCCCTCATCACGAGGAACACCGGGAAGGCCATCAGGGATATCTGCCATACGATTCCAACGGCAATGTTGAACATATCCCTCCAGAAGTCGCGGTTGGCCTTAAATGAAGGTTCTTCTGCGAGAACCATTCTCTCAACCGGTTTCCAGAATCCCCAGGGCCGCACCTGCCTGTAGAACTTCTTCAGGGTAGCGTCATCCTCCCTCTTTGTAAGGAGAGATCCCAGGATGCTGCCAATGAGTGAGAAGAGGAATATGACGGGGAATGCGTTCATGCTGAAGTTCTCCGTCAGAGGCCAGTTCTGCAGCAGGCCAATATTCAGCGCGGGGAGGATAAGTGCGGCAATGATGCCTGAGAGCATGCCCCAGAAGTAACCGTAGCCGTTGAATCTCCACCAGTACCACTTCAGGAAGTTGGGGGCGGTATAGCCTCCCCAGAGGGCTGCGGTGATCCAGAGCACCACGTCATTTATTGATGTCACCAGGAAACCGACAACTATGCCAACAACAACTATAAGCAGTGAGGCAGCGTAGCTCATCCGCACGTATGTCTTTTCACTGGCATTGGGGTTGATGTATCTCTTGTAGATGTCATTGACCAGGTAAGCGGGTGCTGCGTTGACAGTGGCTGCGAAATTGCTCATGAAGGCTGCAATCAGCCCTGCAAGCAGGAACCCGAGGAGCCCCACGGGAACATATGTCGCCAGCACCTCGGGGAGGATACTCTCAAAGTCAGGGTTGGTCAGTGAGCCGGTATAGAGTTTGTCAAAGTTCACAAGAGCAAGGATTGTGAGTCCGGCAACCATGAAGTATCGGGTAGGATTGAGTACCACGCTCACCAGGGAGCTCATCTTCGAGGCCTCCTTCGGGTTTTTGGTTGCAAGGACGCGCTGCATGTCGTAGTTGGGTGCCGGGCCTGCTGCTGAAACCAGGATCCCCTTGAAGAGCATCATGACGAAGAAGAGGCCGAAGAGCTCATAGCCGTCAGTCTTTATCCAGTCGTTGAAGGAGTGCAGCTTCGGCGAAGCCGCTGAGGAGATGGCATGCCAGTCGAGCCCCGTGGTCTTCCCGAACCAGAGACTTTTCCATCCTTCGGGGATGACCGAATTGAGTGCATCGGGGGAGACCTGTTTTATGGCGATGATACCCACGGCAATTGATGCTATAGTAAGTATGCCGTACTGGATGACTTCGGTGATCACCACGCTGAACATACCCCCCTTGACTACGTAGAAGGTGGTTATGGCCATCAGGATCAATGCATAGAGGTTGACATTGATTTGCGGGTGTGCCAGCAGGTATTCAGGGTTTGACACAAGCGGCGGGAGGAATGCCGACACGAATTTACCGATCCCCTTGAAGCCGTAGGAGAGGAAGCCAATAACGCTTACCAGGGCGAAGACAACCACTATCACATGGGAGAGATTCGAGGCCCTCCCGTCGCCGAAGCGTGTCTTTATCCACTCGGCGCCCGTCATCACGTTGGAGCGTCTCAGCCAGGCAGAGAGGTAGACCATAAGGAAGATCTGGTTGAAGACGGGCCAGAGCCAGGGTATCCAGAGGCTCTTCATGCCGTAAACGGAGAGCCAGTAGACAAGCAGCATGGTACCGGCGATATCAAACATCCCCGAGGCGTTCGAGATGCCAAGGAAGTACCACGGCAGGGAGTTGCCTCCCAGGAAGTACGACTGGATGTTTCGCGATGCTCTTTTTGACACCCAGTTGCCTATGAAAATGGTGGCCACAAGGTACAGGATGACTATGCCCAGGTCAATGTAGTGTACATTCATGGTTCAGGTTGGTTATTTGGGTTATATATCAAATAATGAATGAGATGCGTCCTTTTCTTGTTTTTTCGTACACCTCCCGGCTGAAGAGATAGAACTGTGCCGGTTTGTGCGGCACTCCCTGCTGTTTCTTCCTCAGCGGGATGACATAGTGCATCTGCGCCACTTTTTTCCTGAAGTTGCGCTTGTCGAAAGATGTTCCCAGCACTGCCTCGTAGACTTTCTGAAGCTGTGAGATTGTGAAATAATCAGGAAGCAGCTCGAAGACTATCGGTTCCACCTTCACCTTTCGCTGGAGCTCCTCCAGGGCGGAATAGAAGAGGTTCCTGTGGTCAAATGCCATCTCCATCTCCTGCACGGCTGATACCGGAAACCAGGCCACATTCCTGTCCTTCAGGGTCAGGGTCACTTTCGTATTGTCAATGAGGGCGAGGTAGCCTACCGTGACGATACGGTCAGCAAAACCCTTGTTGATGTACTCGAGCCACATCTTGTCCTTTCGTGAGGAGACACGGTCAAGCTGGCCGAAGGCACCGAACTGTTCAAGGAAGATGTTGTCAAGCCCGGTCAGCCCCTTGAGGATCCTGGCAGCAGCACTGTCAAGGTCTTCATCCTCGAAGATATGGTATCCGGCAAGTGTGTGGTCCCTGATCAGGATCTCACCGCTTTTTTCGTCCTTCATCTCCCGTTCGACAAGCAGAACATTCAGTTTTTCAAAGTCGAAACCAAAGATCACGCAGTCAACTGAGATGTTGGGAACGATCTTGTGAGCTATCATTTTATTATACCTGGTAAGTGATAAAATGACTTAGTGTACAATGTAAGAATTCAAAGGTATCTCAAATATATTTTATTATCAACCACAAAAGAAAAAAAAGATTGAATGTCCTTTCAGGCAGCTGAGAAGGGATACCGGTATACATATATATTATCTATGTGTATAAGGTACACTTTGAAACCTCGTTTTTAACATTTTCCAGAGAGTACTAATCAAATTATTACAATAATGAGACAAAATAGTATCAATACCGCCCTGATAAGTTGGCGTAACTTTAAAAACCTAAAAACTGTACAGCTATGCAAAACAAGCTCTTTAGAAAAACTATTCTTATTTGTCTGGCAGCTGTAATGTCATCAGCAGTTCTCTTTGCGCAGCAGAAGACTGTTGCCGGAAGGGTACTGGATGACTCGAATGCCGGCCTGCCCGGGGCCTCGGTTGTGGTTAAGGGCACAACCATAGGGACAGCTACAGATCTGAACGGGAATTTCTCGTTTCAGGTACCTTCGGATGCCACTACCCTGGTGGTAACGTTCGTTGGTATGGATACAAAGGAGGTGCCGATAACGGATGGACCGATGAGCATCAGGATGTCAATGGCGGCCGAAGAGGTCGATGCTGTTGTCGTGATAGGTTATGGCACAATCAGGAGGTCGGAAGTAACATCGGCCATAGCCTCCGTGAAGACGGAGGAGATACAGGATCTCGTTGTGACAGGTGTTGACCAGGCCCTGCAGGGTAAGGTTGCAGGCCTTCACGTAATGAACAACAGCGGTCAGCCCGGAGGAGGTGTCTCTGTC
>JAEYZD010000029.1 GCA_023430725.1 Bacteroidota bacterium
GTCAGGCCCTACACTGACACCTGCAGGGGTTCCAGGGCACTTGTCGAGCTTGTCGTTAATGCCATCGCCGTCGCTGTCGGATGGTTTGCCAAAGGCGAAAACTAGGCCTACAGCATGAGAGATAAAGTGATCATCCTTTTCCGGTACCTCCTTCATGTCACGGTAATCGCCGTTGGTGAAGTTATAGAGCACCTGGTACTGTAGTGCGAACCTGGGTGTTATGTTAACCTTGATGCCTCCGCCCAGCGGTATGATTGCATCCCAGTCATCAACTCTCGTCCTGCCCGGGTCGCCGGCAAAGCTTGCGAAACCAAATCCTCCGGCGAGGAATGGAGCAATCACAACATCTTCATCAAGCAGATACCCGTTGTTGAGCTTGTACTTCAGCAGCAGTGCTCCGTCAGTCTTGTCTGACAGGAAGCTCCTTGTCGGAGAGGCGTAGAAACCGTAAGCGCCGTGCTCAGCCTGCAGTGCAAGATCGAATGACGGGTTAAGGTAGCGGCCAATCTGCAATGCACCATGGAAATAGAACGGATCCCATACATTGAATCCGCTGCCCAGGTCTCCCACATATACGGTCTTGCCTCCAAAGAGTCCCATAGACCACTTCTGGTCAGAGTTCTGACCAAACGCACCTGTGAATAACAGGGCCAGGAAAATCATCGATAATAACTTTCTCATAGTTTTAGTTTTAATTGTTTTTGTCTGCCTCGAATCTAATATACTGTTTCTCATAGATATTGATTTCGAAAGATTAGTTATCATATAATCAATATAATAGCAGAACAACTAGCCTGGGCTAACAGAATCAGCAAAGTAAAAATAATCAAATGTCTGAACAATTCCAAGAATCGTCCGGCATGTAAAACATCTTTTATGCCTGAATGAAAATGTTATTTTTAACCTCTGAACAAAACCTACTCCGGTATGAAGAGAAATATCACGCTGTTATTCATCATTCTGTTTACCCTGCAGGCTTCTCCTCAGGGAAAGAAGGTGATGACAATTGACGACCTGGTTTCATGGAACCGCATCACTGAACGGGTGATTTCCGATGACGGATCACTTATGGTATTCAAGACTGAGCCTTCGCAGGGCGATCCTGTGATAACCCTTTTTGACGAATCCGGCAGACTGAAGGCTACATTTGCCTGTGCAACCGGTGCAACCATCTCGACTGATTCGAAGTTTCTCTTCTTCACTGTCAAACCGCCGGAGGAGGAGGTCAGGGCGCTGAAGCTCAAGAAGACCAAAAAGGAGGAGATGCCACTTGACATGCTGGGAATTTACAATGTTTCAACCGGTGTTACAGACACCGTTGAAAGGCTGAAGTCATACAAGGTTCCGTCAAAATGGCCGGGCTGGGTTGCATGGCAGAGTGAACCCGTGAAGGAAAAGCCCGCAGTCAAGGCGGATAGTGCAGCCTCCGCCTCCGCCACCATCGCCGGTTCCCCGGCTTCCCCTGCCGCAAAAGGCAGCGACAAGGGTAAGAAGCCAAAAAGTGAATCTGCCGACAACGGTTACAATCTGTTTATAAGGAACCTGGCAAGCGGCCAGACGGATACAGTCCGGTTCGTGACAGAGTACCTCTTCGCCGAGGAGGCTGAAAAGCTTATGTATGCCACAACAGGCGCGGACAGCCTTACCGAACCTGGAGTCGTTATTGTTGATCTCAGGAAAGGAGAGAAAAGTGTTCTCTACAGCGGCAAGGCGAAATACAGGCAGCTGTCAATGGACAAGAAGGGAGAGCGGGCCGCTTTTATCCTCTCGTTTGACGAAAAGGACAAGGCGGGAAACACATATTCACTCTGTCACTGGAACGGAAAGGGACTGGCCTCGGTCGCAGCTTCGAAGGGAACCGCCGGCATTCCTGAAGGTTGGATAATAAACGAGAATGCACGACTTGTTTTTGCGGAGAGCTCCCCGCGGCTTTTCTTCGGCACCTCTCCGGAGTACAGGCTGAAGGACACAACTATACTTGATGAGGATCGCGCAAACGTTGATGTGTGGCACTGGTCTGAGGGTACCCTTCATACGGCGCAGCTTGCCAGGAAAACGCGTGACGCGAAAAAGACCTATATGGCCGTTTATCATGCTGACCGCGGCAGGGTGGTCCAGCTGGCCACTGCTGAGATGTCTGATGTTATGCTCCCTGACAAGGGTGACGGTCCAAAGGCGGTGGCACTCTCATCACTGCCCTATGACCTGGAATCGATGTGGCGGGGCAGTGCCGGGAATGATGTCTGGATCGTGGACATCAATACAGGTGTTGCCGAAAAGATAAAGCAGAATCTCAGGGCACGGATGCGTTTCTCACCGGGCGGCAGCTATCTCTGGTGGTATCAAGAGGCTGACAGCTCATGGTATGCGCGTGATATTGCGGCAGGAAAAGAGGTCCGGCTGACCACACCGGCAACGCTCAGGGTATGGGATGAACTCAATGATGTGCCTGACCTCCCTGGATCATACCCGGCAGCAGGATGGCTTAAGGACGACAAGGCCCTGCTTGTATCCGACAAGTATGACATCTGGTCACTTGACCCGGCCGGATCACGTACTCCGGTCAACGTCACTGTTAACGGCAGGATGGAGGGGGTCAGGTACAGGCTGCTCGATTTTGACCCGGAGAATGATTACATAGACCCGGGCGTGAAGCAATACCTTCACGGAGTCAGGGAGGCAACCAGGGCCGAGGGATTTTACTCACTCGATATCCGCAGGAAGGATGTACCGCTTAAACTTACGGGAGGCGATTTTGTCTATGGTAACCCGGTAAAGGCAAGGAAATCTGACCGTCTCATCTATACGAAAGAAAACTTTGGTCTCTTCCCTGATTACCTGCTGTCAGACCTCTCGTTCAGGGATGAGAAACGGCTCACGGATGCCAACCCGCGGCAAAAGGATTACCTGTGGGGAACCGCCGAGCTTGTGAAATGGACTTCACTTGACGGAAGGCAGCTTGAGGGATTGCTCTATAAACCGGAAAATTTTGACCCGTCGAAGAAGTACCCGATGATTGTGAACTTCTATGAGAAGAGTTCGACTGAGCTCAACAGGCACAGGATTCCTGAGCCGGGAAGGTCGACAATTGACTATCATTATTATACGAGCAACGGGTACCTTATATTCAATCCCGATGTCTATTACATTGACGGATACCCGGGCCAGAGCGCATACAACTGTGTGATGCCCGGCATAATGTCACTCATCGGAAAGGGATTTGTGGATGAGAAGCATATCGGAGCCCAGGGACACAGCTGGGGTGGTTACCAGGTAGCCTACCTTGCCACCCGCACCAATCTCTTTGCAGCAATTGAGTCAGGGGCGCCGGTTGTGAACATGTACAGTGCGTACGGAGGGATCAGATGGGAATCGGGTTTCAACCGTTCGATGCAGTATGAGCATCAGCAGAGTCGCATCGGAGCCACCATATGGGAGGCACCACATCTCTATTGGGAGAACTCGCCGCTGTTTGCAATTGAAAAAGTAGAGACGCCGATCCTGATCATGGCCAATGATCAGGACGGAGCGGTGCCATGGTACCAGGGTATTGAGTTCTTCATTGCCATGAGAAGGCTAGGCAAACCTGCATGGCTGCTCAACTACAACGGAGAACCACACTGGCCGCTGAAGCTCCCGAACAGGATCGACTTCCAGACACGGATGGCCCAGTTCTTCCATCACTATCTGAAGGATGAGCCGATGCCGGTATGGATGAAGGAGGGTGTGCCCGCCACTGAAAAGGAGTTCACACTGGGATACTGACAATTCATTAAGTCTGATACAGGCCAGGAGGAAATCCGGAAAATTCCGGGTCCGGCCATTGAAACCAACTGTCCCGGGGCACTCGTCCCGGGACAGTTGCCTTTGTACCCGCTATATCCGGAATTCAATTCTTAATCAATTCATCAACAATTACATGTGAGTCGTTGTTGTGGTATTGTATAGGTCTCATACGTTTATCTTTTTTGAGATGAGAAAATCAAACGTCCATGTTATTTGTTTAATAGGAGGTTTGCACTGCTTAACTTGGATCAAAATCTGACCGAAATGAAAGAAATTATCATGATTCTGTTTCTGTTCCTCGCTACGGCGGGCACTCTTTCTGCCCAGTCAGCGGTAAAAGGAACGGTGGTTGATGATCAGAATTTGCCATTACCCGGGGTATCAGTTCTGGTCAAGAACACCTTCAGGGGGACAATGACTGATGTTGACGGGACCTACACGATCAGTGCATTGCCTGTGGATACGCTTGTCTTCTCGATGGTAGGGATGATCACCCGGGAGATCGTTGTAGGCAACAGGACTGTACTTGATGTACAGATGACTACTGAGACCACGGTTATGGATGAGGTTGTTGTGATAGGTTACGGAACACAGCGTGCCAAAGACCTGACAGCACCTATAATCACCGTGAAGGGGGATGATCTGTCACGGCAGGTGACATCAAACGCAATGCAGGCTATGCAGGGTAAGGTTGCAGGCGTACAGATAATCAGCAGCGGCGTACCTGGAAGCGGTCCCTCGGTGAAGATCAGGGGAGTGGGGTCAATCGGTGATTTTGCACGGCCTCTTTATGTTGTCGACGGTGTTTTCGTGGATAATATTGACTTCCTCGGAGCCGGTGACATTGAAGACCTTACGGTACTTAAGGATGCCTCCGCCTCGGCTATCTACGGGGTGAGGGCGGCAAACGGTGTAATACTGATTACAACGAAGAGAGGCACCACTGGCAAACCCACAATAAGTTACGACGGATATTTCGGGATGCAGCTGCCGGTTAATATTATGAAGATGTCAACCAGAGATCAGTATGTTGAATTGCTGAACGAGGCTTACTCGAGTACCCCCGGTTACGTACCCAGGGATCCCTCGGCCTATCCGGCATCAACCGACTGGTACCAGGAACTTGTCAGAACGGCACCGATGACAGGTCATAGCGTTGACATCTCGGGGATGTCTGACAAGACCTCATATTCAATTGGTGGCAGCTACCTTTTCCAGGAGGGCATAATGGACACGAAAAATAATTTTGAAAGGTTCAATATCAGGGGAAGACTGGAGCAGAATGTAAACAAGTTCATGAAGGTAGGGCTGAACACTATTGTTTCAAGGCATGACAAGTTCAACCCGAATGAGGGTGCATTTTTCGGTGCATATGTCAACCCGCCCGTCTATCCGGTTTATGACCCTGAAAACACGGCAGCATATCCGGTGCGGTTCGGCTCACCGCAGACTTACGGTTTCGGCAACCAGTACGGGAACCCGGTTGCGACAGCCTACTATGCTGATAATTTCGAAAAGGGCAATAAACTTGTGTTCAACGGGTACGCTGAGTTTTATCCTGTCAGGGACAAGCTGACCTTCAAGTTTTCATACAACCAGGATCTCAGCAACTGGACCAGCAGGGGTTATACACCTGCCTTTAATGTAGGCGGATCACAGGGTGTGAGAAAATCGAGCCTCTCAAAGACCTTTGGCAACTCTTCAAAGCAGATAATTGATAACCTGCTTACATACAGGGATCAGAAGGATGGTCTCAGCTATACGTTTATGGTAGGTCAGTCAACCAGGATTGAAAAGTGGGAGACGCTGACCGGCTCTGCCATTGATGTTCCGGGGCTTGATGAGCAGTCAAAGTACCTTGTGCTTGGCTCCTTCAGGGACCGCAATGCAAGTGACGGAGCGGGAAGATTCAACGGGGTGTCGTTCTTTACACGGGGGACCTTCAATATCAATGACAAATATCTTGGAACAGTTACTTTCAGGGCGGATGCCAGTTCCAAGTACCAGAAGAAATGGGGATTCTTCCCGTCAGTAGGACTTGGGTGGAATATTACACAGGAAGACTTCATGGATAATCAGAAACTGTTCAGCTATCTCAAGCTGAGGGCCAGCTGGGGTCTTCTTGGCAATGACAATGTGCCGGCAAACTCAACTGTGATACTCGGTCAGTCAGGCGCAGGCGCTTCAGGCATCTTCGGTGATGAGCTTGTGGACGGGATGGGAGCACAGACGGTTGTCCAGAATTTCCTACGATGGGAGGTAGTAAGCGAATTTGACCTCGGGGCAGATTTCACAGCATCCAATAACAAGCTCTCCGGAGACCTGGACCTGTATCACCGAACCACTGACAATGTTGTTTTCTTTGCTCCCATTGCTACCGGAGGGGGTGTTGCGGAGTTGCTCGGTAATAACGGGAGTGTTGTAAATGCAGGTGTTGAGCTTAGCCTCAACTGGACTGAAGAGTTTGCCAACGGACTGGAGATGACTGTAGGCTTCAATGCAACAACAATAATAAACAGGGTGACGAAGCTCGAAGGTCGCGAGTACATTCCAAGCGGTTATGTAAGGGGCAATTATACTACCCGCACTGCTGTCGGTCATGCTATAGGATCTTTCTACGGCTACGAGATCGACGGGGTTTATCAGAGCGAAGGCGATGCCCTCAGGGACGAGGTGTCACAGCCGATAAAGGGAGCCGGTTTCTTCAGGTATAAGGATCAGAACGGCGATAAAGTAATTTCTGAAGAGGATAAGGTCTACCTGGGAAGCGCAATCCCCTGGCTGATTACAGGAATTGATTTCGGGTTTACCTACAGGTCATTTGACCTGAACGTTTCGCTTCTCGGACAGTTCGGGAGCAAAATCCTCAACGCAAAGAGAATGAACAGGGACGTCTTCTCAGACGGGAATTATGACCAGGATTTCTATGACAACCACTGGAGGCCGGACAATACATCGGATAAATACCCGTCGGCATTTGCTTACAGCTTCTCCTATACACAGCAGGCAAATGACTTCTTTGTCGAGGACGCTTCATTCGGAAGGATCCAGAATATTACACTGGGTTACACAACCGACAGGATAAGGTTCATTCCCGGCCTGAGGATATATGCCTCAGCCCAGAGACCCTATACTTTCTTCACCTATAAAGGATTTACGACTGAAATAGGGGGGACCCCGATCAGTTCCGGCATAGACAATTCAGTTTATCCTTTGCAGGCGGTATATACGTTGGGACTTAAAGCGAATTTCTAATGATAAATGGTTTGGAAATGAAAAGATTATATACATTTTTCATAATGATTCTGATCCTGACCGCGGTCAGCTGTGAGGAATTTCTCGAGATTCGTCCTGAGGGTACACTGCCAACCACGGGCATAGATTACTCGAAATCAGAAAACGTGTTTCTGTCAGTAAGTGCATCCTATGCCAAGCTCAGAAACTACGGCGCTCATGTCTTTCCTTACATAGGTGCTTTTGAGATAGCATCAGACAATGCTGACAAGGGAAGCAGTCCGGAAGATAACCCGACGATGCTCGAGCTTGATAATCTCACATACAGGTCTGACAACGGCCTGATAAATGATCTCTGGACCTCATATTTTGACATTGTGAGCGGAGCCAACTACTCCATTCATCAGATGCCGCTGTTTGCCGATGAACTGAACGAAAGTTCGGACAAGCAGTATGCACTTGAGTGTCAGGGAGAGGTTAAAACAATACGGGCCTATGCCTATTTCAACCTTACCCGTCTCTTCGGAAGGGTGCCGATAATTGACACTGTGCTCACCGCTTCCCAGCTTGCATCTGTACCGCAGGCATCAACGGCTCAGCTTTATGCATTCATCGAGAAGGATCTTCTTGAGGCGATAAGCGTGCTTCCGGCTGGCTACACGAAGGAGTGGGCAGGAAGGATTAACAGGTACACCGCCATGGCGATCAAGGCAAAAGTGCACATGTATCAGGCAGAGTGGGACTCTGTGGCATCGCTGACGGACAGGATTATTTCCTCAGGTAGGTACAGTCTGCTCAGTGATTTCCGCGAGGTATTCAGTGTTGACGGAGAGAACAGCAGGGAGTCACTCTTCGAGGTCCAAAGCTCGACACTCGGCAAGAGCACGGGAGACAATACGTTCCTTGAGTATGCTTACGTTCAGGGTCCAAGGGGCAACAGTCCGGGCAACATGCAGGGCTGGGGTTTCTGTACCCCGAGCCAGAACCTGATTGACTTCTACACGGCACGAGGCGAGGTCATCAGGCCGGCAACCACTCTTCTTTACAGGGGAACCAGGACACCGGAAGGGGACAGTATCAGGACAATTTGTTCGAATCCCGTTTACAACGGCAAGGTTTACACCCCTTCAGTTTACAACAAGTGGAATTTCAACGGCTACGGATTTGACCACAATGTGCGTATCATCAGGTATGCCGACATACTGCTGATGTATGCCGAAGCCAGGGTAAAGGGTGCCACATCAGGCACCACCAGCGGACTTACAGCTGACGGTGCAGTTAACCTCGTCAGGGTACGGGCCGGCCTGCTGCCGCTCTCAGGGGTGACTCTTCAGCAGATTTGGGATGAACGACGGGCTGAACTGGCGATGGAAGAAGACAGATTCACTGACCTGGTACGCACAGGCCAGGCAGCAACAGCTCTTGCATCCAGGGGGTTTGTGACAGGAAAGCACGAGCTGTATCCTATCCCTTCCGCACAGATGCAGCTTAATCCGAATCTGACACAGAACAACGGATATAACTAATATAAGTAACCATTAATGTAGAACCAAACTCAGTAAATTATGAAAAACAGAATTAAAATCACAGGAGCTTTGATGATCGCAATGATGATCATGATGAGTTCGATGCTTACATCGTGTAACAAGGATGATAATCCGGATGATGGCAAGATTGATCCCGGTACAATTGCAACAACCAATCTTGTAGCCTATTTCCCATTTGACGGGAACGGGACAGAAAAGATAGCCAACCTAACACCCACATTGCAGCCAAATGTGACATATGTTGCCGGCCGCAGGGGTCAGGCATACCAGGGTGCCAACATGGCGCATCTGCTTTACACGCTGCCTGCAACAAGCAAGCTGAAAACCCTTACATCATTTTCAGTAGCAATGTGGATCAAGTCACCGCTGGTGACAGGTGATCCCGAGATTACACTCTTTGAGATCGGGAAATCCGATGACTTCTTCTGGGGCAATCTGAAGCTGGGCTTACTCAGGTTAAATGCAACAGCTGACTCACTGAATTTCAAGGCATTCTTCCTTAAGAACGGTGCAGTATGGTCAGGCCAGCACATCAGTTATTCCGATCCGCTGTTTCCAATCAATATGTGGATGCACATGGTCTTCCAGTATGATCAGGCCACATCAAAATTCATGATCTACAAGGATGGGGTTAAGATTGTAACCAATGACGGTGTTGAGAACAGGTGGGCAGCCGGTGACGATGTTGTTCCGCGGCCGCCTCTCGGTCCTCTCGCTTTTTCAAATGCTGACAAGATCAACATCGGTGCATGGCGTCCCAAGACTGAAGGCACTGCCACTGATGCATGGATGGGCTGGTTCCTTGGAAACATGGATGAACTGCGTGTTTTTGACAAGGCGCTGACCGCAGCTGAAGTGAAGGCACTTTATGATGCTGAAGTAACACAGATCGAGTAAAACCATTTTTTAATTTACGGGAGGAGAAGGTCAGGCTTTTCCTCCCGTTCTTTATCTTTTTTCTCCGGGAATGAAATATATCATTTTCATATTCGCTGTTGTCTTTTCACTGGCATCCTGCCGGAAAGAGAAGATTGATCCGCTGCATGAGATCACGGTTGATTCAGTGTTTGTCAACCGTGTTTATGTTGCTCCCAATTCAATCATCCTGGATGTGGATTATGATGATATTGAAATCAGACTGAAGTTCAGCGAGCCGGTTGACACACTTAAGTTCAGCGCAGAGAGGCTCTTCATCACCGGAGCATCTGAGCCTTCCTACTCTCACCGGTTTGACAGGAGCCGGCAGTACCTGAACATTCAGCCGGACGCCGCTTTAACTCCTTATTCGGTATACAGGCTTATGTTTGACCAGGGGAGCAATCTGGGCGGCTTCATTTATGATCATTATACTTTTACGTTCCGGACCAGGCTTGATCCGGGTCCCAAATTCCCGGTAATTTCAGATGACTCCCTTCTGACACTTGTTCAGAAAAAGACATTCGGATATTTCTGGGACCATGCCCATCCTGTTTCAGGTCTTGCCCGTGAGCGCTACGGTTCGGGAGAGACTGTCACTTCAGGCGGCAGCGGCTTCGGGCTGATGGCACTGATTGTCGGAATCGAAAGAGGATTCATCTCCAGGGAAGAGGGATTTGACCGACTGGACAGGATTGTCAATTTCCTTAGCAGACCAGAGACAGACAGGTTTCACGGGGCATATCCCCACTGGCTTAACGGCACGACAGGCAAGGTGATTCCCTTCAGTTCCAATGACAACGGCGGCGACCTTGTTGAGACAGCATTTCTGATGCAGGGGCTTCTTACCGTCAGGGAATATTTCAGTGATGGCAGTGCGGCGGAACAGGAAATGTGCAATTCAATCACCGGGTTATGGGAGGCGGTTGAGTGGGACTGGTATCGCAAACAGGATCAGAATTTGCTTTACTGGCACTGGTCTCCTGACAAGGGCTGGATCATGAATATGGGCGTTACGGGGTGGAATGAGGCTCTTATTGTGTACGTGCTTGCAGCCGCATCACCGACACATTCAATTCCTTTATCGGTTTATACCAACGGGTGGGCACGCAACGGAGCCTATCCGATGGTAAACAATAAAACATTCTACAACATCAGGCTTCCGCTGGGGCCTGACACTGGCGGCCCGCTCTTTTTCGCACATTATTCCTTCCTCGGGCTGGATCCGAGAAACCTGTCAGACCAGTATGCATCATACTGGACCCAGAACGTGAATCATTCAATGATCAATCACGCATATTGCAAAGCCAATCCGCGGGGATACTCGGGATATTCTGATGATTGCTGGGGGCTGACAGCCAGCGATATTCAAAACGGTTACAGCGCGAGCTCTCCCTCAAATGACCTTGGGGTAATTGCCCCTACGGCAGCTCTCTCATCCTTCCCTTACACTCCGGAAGAGAGTATGAAGGCTCTGAAGTTCTTCTACTATACAATCGGTGACAGGCTCTGGGGGCAGTACGGTTTTTATGATGCCTTTAACCTGACTTCAGGATGGTTTGCCGGTTCATACCTTGCCATTGACCAGGGTCCCATCATTTGCATGATTGAGAACCATCGTACCGGTCTGCTATGGGGTTTGTTCATGTCAGCCCCGGAGGTGCAGGCAGGTCTTGATAAACTGGGATTTACATACTGAAGCCTATGAAAAAGTTATACTCCATTTTGATAGCGGCCCTTGTAGTGGCCTCATGCAGTCAGACTCAGCAGCCTGTTTTTCGCTCTCAGGGACCAGTCAGCTATCCCCTGACTGCCGGTGATGAAGCAATGCTTGATTCAATTCAAAAAAAGACATTCCTCTTTTTCATGGGCGAACACCACCCGGAGTGGGGGATAGTGAAGGACCGCACTGCTTCCTGGGCACCGGCAAGCATCGCCTCTACCGGATTCGGCATCCCGTCATTTGCCATAGGCGCTGAACGGGGCTGGATAACACGGGATGAGGCTGCACGCATAACCCGGAACATGATGAACTTCTTTGTGAATTCACTTCAGAGCGCAGACACTCTTGCTTCCGGGTACAAGGGATTCTTCTATCATTTTCTCCGGATGGATACCGGACTCAGAGAATGGCGATGCGAACTCTCCTCTGTCGATACCGGCCTGCTGATGATGGGGATCCTCTTTGCAAGGAACTACTATGACCGCGACAACGAAACTGAAAATCGGATCCGCTCACAGGCAACAGAGCTGCTTGGAAATATCGAATGGGATTTCATGATGATGCCTGACACCGGCAAGTATCCCAGGCAGATCTCCATGGGATGGCATCCTGAGTCAGGGCTTCACCATATGGGATGGAGCGGTTACAACGAGGCGCTCTTCCTCTATATCCTTGCTGCCGGCACCGGGCTGGAGAATGCGAAGGAAAGCTATCGTTCATGGCTGAGCACATACAAATGGCAGACCCCCTATGAGGGCCTCTCGCATGTGGCATTCCCTCCGTTATTCGGTCACCAGTTTTCTCATTGCTTCATCGATTTCAGGGGACTGGCCGATGAATACATGAGGGAGAAGGGGATAGATTATTTCGAGAACTCACGCAGGGCGACTTATGTTCAGCGGCAGTATGCCATAGACAATCCGCATGGGTGGGTCGGTTATGATTCGCTCTGCTGGGGTGTCACCGCAAGTGACGGACCTGGCGATTCCTACAATTTCGGTGACCGTGAGTTCCTGGCTTATGCCGGCAGAGGCACCAGCGGACCCGATTACAACTATTTTGACGACGGAACGATAGCTCCTTACGGACCGATCTCCTCTCTTCCCTTTGCACCGGAGATAGTCATCCCGACAATAAAGTCAATCAATGAGAGGCTGGGAGAAAGGATATGGGGCAGGTACGGGTATTACGATTCATTCAACCTGACTGCTGACTGGGTCAATAATGATTTCATCGGCATTGACCAGGGTCCGATGCTGATAATGACAGAGAACTTCAGAACCGGGCTGGTATGGAATTACGTGATGAAGGACCCGGTTATTCAGGAGGGCCTTGAGACGCTTGGTTTCTCTTATCTGTAGTGCGTTTACCCGTACTCTGCATTAAACATCCCAATGACATCCCGGGTCATGAAAAACCGATTCAGAAAAACGAAAGCCTGGTTCCTGCTCCTTGCAGTGACATCGTTAGCTGCTAATGCACAGCAAAGGACACTCGAGACTTTTGAGCACTCTTCAGACTGGGCATATAATATTGCAGACGGTGTTGTACTGAATGTGTCCACGGAAGAGGGTGTGACCGGTAATGCGATAAGAATTGACTATGATTTTACTGAAGGGACCGGTTACGGCGGCATACAGAAGCTGTTCCCCATTGACCTGCCGGAGAACTATGAGTTCACCTTCTGGCTCAGGGCTGAATCACCCTCCAATAATTTCGAGATGAAGTTTATTGACAGCACCGGGAATAATGTCTGGTGGGTCAATAACCGCAATTATGACTTCCCCCGTGAGTGGACGAAGATCCGGATAAAGAAGCGGCACATTGGCTTCGCATGGGGGCCGACGGAAGAGCGTGAGATGAGCAGGATTGACAGGATTGAGTTCACCGTGGCCTCCTATGTGGGAGGGAAGGGAACGCTATGGCTTGACGACCTGAAGTTCGAGCCACTGCCGCCGGAGACAGGTATCTGGCCGGAGCCGGTCATAAGCGCTTCATCCTCCGCCAGTCGTCACAGGCCGCAGATGGTGGCTGACGTATCTGGTGAGACCTTCTGGCAGAGCAGGAAGGGAGGCAGGCAGAGCATCACCTTCGACTTCAGGGGCAGGCGGGAGTTCGGGGGATTGCATATTGAATGGCTGGAAGGATATCATGCCGAAGCATTTGACATTCTGCTCTCGAATGACGGCAACAATTGGGAGAAGGCTTATTCGGTAAGACCTAACCGTGGCAATTCCAGCTTCATACGGCTTTCTGAAGCGGAGGCCTCTTTTCTCCGGGTTGACCTGCTGAAACCTGCCGGCGGCAGACTTTACGGCATCCGGGAAATTGAAATTCCGGACGTGAAAAGCACTCTCACCCCCAATGATTTCATAATGTATGCTGCAGAGAATTCACCCGCAGGTAACTATCCTGCTTATTTCAGCGGCCGTGCCTCCTACTGGACGGTCACGGGCGTGAGCAGCGACACAAAGGAGGCGCTGATCAGTGAAGACGGGGCAGTGGAACCCGAAAAGGCGCACTTTTCGCTCGAACCTGTGCTTAAGATCGGAGAGAAACTGGTGAATCACAGCAATGTGGAACCGGTTCAGGGGATGGGATTCCCCGGGATTGACGGAGGATTCATCTTTCTCCCATCCGTGCAGTGGGAACACAGCGGCATCAGGTTTGTAACCGGCGTCTCTTCGGGCGGGAGTCCCAATGACAGCTCAGAGCTTCATATAGGCTATTACTTTGAAAACATGACCCGCGAACCGGTTGATTTAGGGTTTTATCTCCTGGTTCGCCCGTTCCAGGTCAATCCTTATTACCAGTTCCTGAACACTACGGGAGGTGCAGGAAGGATTTCGGAACTGGGCGAGGAAGAGCCTGGTTTGATTTCGGTTGACGGCAAGCTTATCAGGCTCACTGAGAAATATGACTCCTTCGGGGCCTCAAAATTTGACGAGGGGAATGTTGTTGACATGATACGCAGCGGCGCAATGCCTTCCGGGCTGCATGTAACGGACCCCGGACGGATGGCCGGAGGAGTAATTAAATATTCGCTGCATCTTTACCCCGGAGAGTCAAAAGAGATATTTGCCGTAATTCCGTACCACTCCCCCGGGCCTGTTGCCCTGACGCAAACCACCGGGGAGGTTCGCGAAAAAATGAAGGAATCGACTGGATACTGGAATGAACGTACAGGTCACATCAAGTTCAACCTTCCTCCGTCGGCAGACAGGCTGATTGACACATGGCGGTCAAACCTGGCATACATCCTGATCAACAGGGACAAGGCAGGCATTCAGCCGGGCTCCCGGTCATATGACAGGAGCTGGATCCGTGACGGCTCACTCACCTCCTCAGCCCTCCTGAAATCGGGCATCGTCGCAGAGGTGAAGGAGTTCATTGAATGGTATGCCTCGTACCAGTATGAGAACGGCAAGGTGCCATGCGTGGTTGATGCCCGGGGACCTGACCCGGTGCCGGAGCATGACAGCCATGGCCAGCTTATCTATCTGATCCGTGAGTATTTCAATTTCACCGGTGACACAGCTTTCCTGAGGAGCATGAATCCGCATGTGATCAGAGCCGTTGACTATATCGGTTCCATTGTTTCGGAGAGGTCAACTGACCACTTCAGGAACGGGAATGACAGTATAAGGGCCTATTTCGGGCTGGTGCCCGAATCTATCAGTCACGAGGGATATTCAGCGAAGCCGATGCATTCCTACTGGGATAATTTTTTCATAATGAAGGGGCTTAAGGATGCTGTGGAGATTCAGTCAATCCTGGGTGAGGACGTGCAACGGGCAAGGATTGTGCTGATGCGCGATGTATTCCGGGAGAACCTTTATAATTCCATTGACCTTGCGATGAAGGTCAGGGGCATAGACTACATTCCCGGATGTGTGGAGCTCGGTGATTTTGACGCTACTTCAACAACGATAGCCCTCACCCCCTGCAATGAGCTGGCC
>JAEYZD010000083.1 GCA_023430725.1 Bacteroidota bacterium
GCATTATGTAGAGTGGCTCCTCATTCTCAGGGAGCTGCATTATGTTCCGTACCGCCTCGTCGTTGAAAGCGCCGATGGCACATGTACCAAGGTGAAGGGCCTCGGCCTGCATGTACACATTCTCAGCCGAGTGGCCGAGATCCATGCACACGTACCTCTCGCGACCGCGATCGCCGTACTTGACTGTGTTAAGGCTAAAATCGGCACTGTAAAAAATCACTGCCGGGGCTGTCTTTATCATCTCCTGCCTGAGAGCCGCAACTGAGAGTTGTTCTCTCACATCATGGTCAATAGCCATTGTCAGTTTATGCTCCCTCGATGAGTACCTGTAGACTCCCGGCTCAATCCCTTTAACCCTGCCGGCAAGTACATAAATTTTCAGAGGATACAGGGCTCCTGCCGACGGTGCAGTCCGCAGCCCTCCCTGTGTAAGCGGATAACCTGATAACGGCCAGGTGATGCCGTAGGCAGCCCACAGAAGTTGTGACAGGTCCTCCGCGGATATGGACTCGTTAGTGAAGTGGCGGTGCGATCTTCTGCTTGCCAGGGCTTCTTCGACACTTACCTTGCCTGTAAGCACAGGCGCAGGAAGTGTGTACTCAAGGATATTAGCATCATTTTTCATAAGGGACTGTTTCTGGTCATCAGGGCTCCCATCTGTGTTACACCCCATGACAAACACTGCCAGTAATGCAACCGGTATTACTTTCATGTATGAAGGTTTTATACATCAAAGTTACCGTATAAAAGATCCGGTGTCAACCGTACCGGCAAAGATTTATAATCCTAATATTTAACCGCCGGATTGGGGATTATGCAGAGAAATTCGAATGTGTTGCTGTAAGGGTTACGGAACTGGTGCAGGTCGCCCGGCCTGACAAAAAGGCTCTGCCCCTCGGATACCTCATGCTCGGTGCCATGCTCGTCAACAGCTATCCCGCGCCCGCGCTCAATCTTGATAACATGCTCATAATCATGGTTGTGAAAGGGAGTGTTGCCGCCTGGGGCAACAAAGAAGTGGCGCATAATGATGTTGCCCGATCCGTCTTCCGGACCAATTAGTATCTTCATTCTTACGTTGGTTGCACCTTCCACCTGAACTTCCGGTGCCAAAATCTCTTCGTTGTTGTTTATCTTCATGATTGCTCCTCCGGCTTATAATCAAAGTTACCACTTAAACATTTTCGCAAAGCAAAAGTTTTGAGCAGCGAAAACGAATTCGCTAACTTGATGCTCTGTAGTCGATTGGTCATACAATTCCTGACCCTCTACGAGGGTCTGTTGGTTTGACACTCCTCTTTGCTACAATTCCTGACCCTTTACGAGGGTCTGTTGGTTTGCTGTTCCTCTCTTAAGAAGGTCTGTTGTGTCCCCGTTCTTCCATGAGGCATTTGATGACCATCAGGAATTGTAACCCGTCATGCTCCGCCAAACAAACGTCGGCGGAAGAAGGAAAGCCCAACTACAACAGCGACCGCAACTGCCGCCAAAGCAGCCGTCAGGAATATTGCCCGGTAATCATCCTGCCGCCTTATCATTATCCCGGCAAATGCCCATACAACCGCCAGGCCAATGTAAGGATTGCTCATCCTCCATATTGTAAGTGAAACGATGACAGCCCCGACAACAATCATTATCATAGCCCAGGTCTGTTCGCTGATGGCGAACCCCTGCCATCCCTGGCTGACCAGCAATGCTGTGACATTGGCAATAGTAGCAATGCAGATCCAGCCCAGGTAAACGCCAAAACCGGCCTTAATAAATCCGTCAGGAAGGTCTTTTATGAATATGTTGATCCAGATCAGGCAGATAAGCAGTCCTGCCATGAGTATGAGAGAAAGCGGCAGTCTTTCATAGTGCCACGCCACTATCCACAGCCCGTTGAAGAGGCATGTAAGGCCGAAGAGCCATCCGATACGGCCGATTGCCACCTGGTACGAGGTGGTGAACTGGATAACGCAGAATATCAGCAGGAGGATGTAGATGACACCCCAGATTGAAAAGGTGATACCGGCAGGTACGAACAGGTTTGGCCAGGATGCTGAAAGCTGGCCGGTGGTCTTTCCGTTTAACGGCAGAGCATTTGCCAGGTAGTTCATGACTATCATCCCGGCAAAAAGAATAAGGTTCAGGTATTTCATAGGTGCAGATTCAGGTTATACTCTTACTCTAAAATAAGCTATAACCCAAATTTAGGAATAATTCTTCTCCATGGAAACCCAATACCCGGTAAAATCTTTCAGAAATAAGAAAAGGCGCCGTCAGGCGCCTCTTCGGGTCCCGGATCCCCCTCAGCCTCAGAGTAGTTGTTCTGCTGACTCTGTTTACCCTGAAGATTATCAGGTATCCCGATCCGGGGTATATAGTGTGAAAATTGAGGAAATTCCGCTGACCGGAACCGATCCTCCCGGTTTACTACTTCTTTAGTTCAACCACAGCATACCTCGATATCTTCCAGAACTGCTCCGGATCCTTGATCTCGATATGCGCAATCTTGTCATCGCTCTCACGTACAAACTCGTACGAGCTTGTCGGATGCTCCGTAATCAGCCTGGCATCCCTCGAGTTCACCGGTATGTACTTGAGTTGCGAGATATCAATCTGTGAAAAGAGGCTGTCAGTTATGTCATTGACAAGCGACTCAGTTCTCCCGAGGCCAAGGAATCCACCATCCTTTGACACTATGCCCAACTCCTTCAGATCCTTGTAACTGCCTGCGGCAAGATAAGCCTTGTTCATCTCGGCCACCTGCGTGTTGATGAGCTCTTCCTTCTGGGTGACAGTCGTCCTCAGATCCGAAGCAAGAATATTCAGCTCACTGATCTCAGTGTCCCTTTCATTCACTGTTGTGTTAAGGGCAGCAATCTGAGTCTGATGCTCCTGAAGCTTTACCTCGAGGCTGGCAATCATTTCCTGCAGTCCCTTTATCTCCCTGCCGGAGTTCTTCAGCTGGGCGCTGAGCGATGCAAGCTTCTTCCTGTTTTCATCAAGCCGCATACTGATGCTTTTTATGTCATTCAGGATCTGTTCCTTCCTGGTACTTGTAAATTCAACGTTGTCTGAGTTGTTGATCGTAATCAGATTCTCTTTCTGCTTGAGGGCGTTGAGATCGGTCTCAATCTGTGTGAAGGTCTGAAGCCAGTCGTTGAGTGTCGAGTCACGCACGGAAAGCATTTCATTATATGTGGTTCTCTCATTCTCTATCAGTGCCAGTTGCTTTTCCTGATGAATGCTGTATGAAAGCCAGGCAGCAATACCTGCGGCAACCAGAATCAGGAAACTGATAATGGCGGTTATCCGTACTCCTTTTGCAATGCCGTCCTTACGGGCGTTTTCAGCATAGTTGATCCCTGAGTTGTCACCGCCGGGATATGAGCGGTTTGTGTTTTCTGTTTCTTTCATTTTTCCTGCTGTTTGATTTTTCTGATTCAGGCATGGCAAAGGCCGTGCCCCTGATGCCATAGGAACATATGCCATTATTATTCAAGTGATTAGAAAACCGGTCTTAAGTGACCGTTTGCTCATTTTGATAAAAAAATTCTCAAAATGAGAATTTTTGAAGGGGGAGGCATTACAGGAGATCAGGTGTGCGTGTCCTCCCGTAGCAGCCTGTAGACAGTGGATACACCTATGTCAAGCTTTTTTGCCACAGTCTTTATATCGTTATCATGCTTCCTGAGCATCGACCTGATGATCTTCATTTCGTACTGCCGCAGTGTAAGCTCCTCATCCATGATTCCGGAGAGGGGATTTCCCGGATCGAGAATTATATCTTCCGGTTCTATCGTTGCTGTCTCAGAAAGGGTAACTGCAAGTTCAACGACTGACTTAAGCTCCCTCACATTGCCCGGGAAGGGATGACCGAGAAGTTTCTGCTGGGCCTGCTGTGAGAGCCTTTTCATCCGGATCTCATTCTCGGTACAGAATCTCTCTGCAAAATGGCTGGCAAGGATAAGGATATCATTGCCCCTGTCCCTCAGTGGCGGCAGTTCAATTGGCAGTCCTTTCAGCCTGTAGTAGAGATCCTCCCTGAAGTTGCCCTTCTTCACCTCATCAAGGAGGTTCCGGTTTGTTGCAACAATTATACGGCAATCAGTCTTAATGGCCCTGTTGCTTCCTATGCGGACTATCTCCTTCTCCTGAAGTACCCTCAGGAGCTTTGACTGCAGGCCCAGATTCATCTCACCTATTTCATCAAGGAAAAGCGTCCCCCCGTCAGCCTCCTCAAACCTTCCGATTCTTCCGGAGACCGCGCCTGTGAAGGCGCCCTTCTCATGCCCGAAGAGCTCACTCTCGATCAGTTCAGAAGGTATTGCCGCAACGTTGACAGGAACAAACGGCTTGTTTTTCCGGCGTGAGTTGTAGTGAATGGCCTTGGCCACCAACTCCTTGCCGGTGCCGGTCTCACCTGATACAACAACGGTTATGCCGGTGTCAAGGGCTTTCTCCATAAGCGCGTATACCGCCCTGATAGCCTGGCTCTCCCCAATTATCGTGTTGCGGAAGAGATACTTGTTCTGCACCTCGCGGCGAAGGGTGCTTATCTCCCTGCGGAGGCCGATGCCGTTGCTGATGTTCTGTACGGTCAGCAGGAGCCGCTCCCTGATGTCATTTGTCTTGACTATATAATCATAGACACCCAGCTTCAGGAGGCTGACAGCCGTATCAATATCATTCTGACCTGAGATCAGGATGACCTGAATATCATTGTTTTCTTCCTTGATTCTCTTCAGGAGGTCTAATCCGTTCATGTCAGGAAGACGGTAATCGAGTGTGACTATGTCTGGTGATTCATGAAGGCTCTCCAGGAACTCACCGGCTGTCCGGAAGCTCCTGACTTCATAATCCGGATTCAGGCTGAGGGTGTGGACCAGAAGCCTGCTGTACCATTCATCGTCCTCAACTGCGAAAATCTTCAGATGCGTTTCAGCCATTTGTCAATACCCTGTTGGTGATCCTTGATTACTAATGCAAATTAACGGTTTCCGGGTTGCCGTACGGTTCTTTCAACCGATTTTTGACACCTGCTCATCAATCTCCCTTCTGACTCCGGGATAGATTTCCCGTATTCTGGCGAGAAGCAATGCAACCTTCCCGTGATCACTTCCCGGCCTCGAAGCTGTCTCCACCTCAGCCAGCAGCGATGCAAGCTCAACTGCTCCCAGGTGCCGGCACTGAGGAATAAGCTTGTGTGATATATCCGCAACCCTGGACATTTCTCCTTTATCTAGGTGCTCTGCCATCTGACCCAGCCCCTTTTCTGATCCCTCCACGAAAGTAACAAGCATCTCCCTTACGAATTGTTCATCGCCTCCTGCTGTACGGCGGAGGCTGGTGAGGTCAATCATCGCCACAGGTTTTGCTGACGAAACCGCATCCTCAGTCACCGTCTCCCTCCCATGCCCTTTGACCTCAAGGATTGTCTCCAGAAGCTTCTCCTCAGAGAACGGCTTCAGGAGAAACGCATTCATCCCAGCCTGCCGGAATTTCTCCGTGTCTTCACCGGGCAGAGCGGCTGTAATACAGATTACCGGCATGTCTGAATCACTTATATTCAGTTCATTGCGAATAATTTCAGTTGTTTTTACACCATCCAGTTGTGGCATGCGCAGATCCATCAGCAGCAAGTCAAACCGCCGGGACCGGATTATTTCAAGCGCTTCAAGACCGTCTGACGCCTCCGCATGCTCCACTCCCCACCTCGTAAGTATCGACCTGAAGAGCATCCGGTTGTACACCTCGTCGTCAACAACAAGCACGCTCAGCTTGCTGACCTTCTCGGGAACAACCAACGGCACCAGGGCTGCCTCCTGGCTGACAAGGGCACTGTCCCCTTCCAGGAAAGGTATCCTGCATGTTATTGTAGTGCCATGATTCTTCCTGCTCCTGCACTCTATCGTACCCTGCTGCAGATCGACAAGTTTCCTGACAATCGACAGGCCAAGTCCGGTGCCCCCGTATTTGCGGGTGGTACTCATCTCCTCCTGTGCGAAGTCGTCAAAGATTGTATCAATCTTATCCTCGTCAATGCCAATGCCTGTGTCAGCAAATTCCAGTACAAGCATTAACTCCGGGGACCCTTTCCTGATGCTGCTGACGGAGATATTCACCGTGCCATCCCTTGTAAACTTAACCGAGTTGCTGACCAGGTTTATAATTATCTGTTTCAGCCTGTAAGGATCACCCAGCAAAACCGGGGGTGTATCCTGGTCAATGCTGCAGTTCAGAATTGTATTGTTTTTCCGGGCCTGGTCATCAAACATGGCACAAACTTCCTGAACAACCTCCCTTATGCCGAAGTGGACCTGTTCCAGTACTACCTTCCCGTCCTCCAGCTTCGAAAAATCAAGGATATCATTGATTATCTTCTCGAGGTGACGCGATGATGACCTTATTATCTTAAGCGTGCGCGAGGTATTCTCATCCAGCGGCTCGCGAAGCAGCTGTTCGGCAAATCCTGATATCGCCGTTACAGGAGTGCGTATCTCATGGCTCATATTGGCCATGAACTGTTCTTTTGTCCTCGCCAGGTTCTCAGCTTCGTCCTTCGATCTCTGCAATGCGACCTGGTATGCGTCAGATTTGCGGACATACCGGGCTACAATGAAAACCACGAGGGCCGCCAGCAGGATACCTGACACCAGGAACATTGCCAGCCAGCGGTAAGTCCTGCCTGCCAGTAGGTCAGCCTCCGCCTTATTTGCCATTAGTATCTCAGAGACCTCCGATTCCATCTTGACTGTCAGTTCATGAAACTGCTCCTTTATCCTGGTGCTTGTGCTGGCCAATTGTGATTCCCGAAGTCTCATTTTCTCCCTTACGGCCTGGTCCGCCTTCTCCAGGCTGTCAATATCAGTTATCAGGGCCTGTTCATCGATCCTGCTCTTCTCGGACCGGCTGAAGACCCGTTTGAGTATCCCCTTCTCAGACTCCTTATCTGCGTCGTCCGTAAGATTAAGCCTGTCAGGCAGTTGCATCAGGTATTCAACCACCCGGTTATTCTGGTTCAGGTAGAGCAACTCATTCCAGATGTAGATATTCTCCTCTATCAGCCTGCTGATTGTATCCGTCTGCGAGAGCAATACCGGAGAGTCACTGCATTCCTCCCTCAGCCTGTTGACCTTGCCGTCAATACCGGAGATCACTGAATAATACGGTTCAAGGTCTCTTTCATTTCCGGTGACTGAGTACATCCGGAAGCTGTTCTCAGCCTTCTGGAGATCCATGGAGATCTCGCGGATTGTAAGCAGTTTCTGACCGGGGCCGACATCGACATTGATTGATCCGACTATCGAAGAGAGATTGACCCATGCGAGGTATCCTGTGGCAGCAAGCAGGCCAACAGCCAGTACCATCAGCAAACTTATCTTGACCTGAACTGAAAATCTCTTCACGCTGCACTTTTTAAGGATGGTCAGGTTAACTGAACTTCTGAACTCCTTCATTAGAACTTCCAAGGTAATATTTTTTCCATTTCATGTATCTTGCTGCTGAAAAGAGATACTCCCATGAGAAAACAGATATTTATCCCCGCACTGCTGATCATGCTCTGCGTTTTTCATGTACAGGGCCAGGATGGCAGGTTCAGTTTTGCCCTCGTGACAGATACCCATATTGGCGGTGAAAGTGCCGACGAGGATCTGATGCGTACAGTAGATGACATCAATCTGACTGACTCCCTGGCCTTTGTCATCATCTCCGGCGATGTCACCGAGTTCGGGTCTGACGCTGAACTGCGCAAAGCGAAGGAGATACTTGACGCCCTGAACAAGCCGTGGTACATCATCCCCGGTAACCACGACACAAAGTGGTCAGAGAGCGGCGCCAACAGCTTTCGCGTCATCTTCGGCGATGAGGCCTTTTCCTTCACGCATGGCGAATGGCTCTTTCTGGGCACCAACTCAGGTCCGAACATGAGGATGGGTCCGGGACAGATCCCAAGGGAAAATATAGTATGGCTCGATTCGGTATTGAATGCCCCGGCCAACCGGGCGATGAAGATTGTTTCAGTCAACCACTACCCTCTCGATGAGGGGCTGAACAACTGGTACGAGCTGACAGACAGGCTCAGGAAGCTTGATACGAGGCTAGCCCTCTGCGGGCACGGCCACTCGAACAGGGTGATGAACTTTGAGGGTATTCCGGCCCTCATGTGCCGGTCAAACCTGCGTGCCGGCCAGGAACAGGGGGGATACAACATCCTGACAATAGATGGTGACACACTCCTGACGGCGGCAGTCAGGCACCCCGGGGCAGGTGGCATTCCGGCTAAAACCATGACTGTATGGTCCACTGTAAGGCTTGAAAAGCACGACTTCAGTGCTGACACATCGGAATGGCCCAGGCCCGATTATTCGATGAACAGCAGATACGGTTCAGTGCGTGAGGCCTGGCGCAACCGGGAAAAAGCGGATATAGGCGCAGGGGCGACAGTGGCCGGCAAGCTTGCCATCATCACGAATACTGCCGGTGAGGTTAAGGCTCTCTCCCTGAAAAGCGGAATGGTAAGATGGAACGTCCCGGCAGGGGCTAAGATATACAGCACACCTGCCACCGACGGCAGGCGTGTGATAGCCGTGTCGGCCGACGGCATCGTGAGGGCTCTGGCAATGAAGAGCGGGAAGCTGCTCTGGAGCTTTGATACTGAGCAACCGGTTGTAGCCTCGCCGGTAATCAGCGAAGGGAAGGTATTCATAACAGGATCCTCGGGCAGATGTCAGGCACTGGATCTCACTGACGGCACTGTTCTGTGGAGCAACGGTGCGATAGAAGGATTTGTCGAAACTATACCTTTAATTTATAAAGGCTTGCTGATCTTCGGCACATGGAATAACAGATTCTATGCCCTTGATACTGAAACCGGTGTCACAAAATGGGTATGGGAAAACGGTTACA
>JAEYZD010000090.1 GCA_023430725.1 Bacteroidota bacterium
GATCTGTTCCCTGAGCTTTTTCTCGAAGAGGACATAGTAATCGCCCACGAAATGGTCCCCCTTCATCCCTTCGGATGCCGGTGTCCGTCCGTTGCCATATTTCACCCATGCCAGCATCGACTTGCAGATATGTATGCCCCTGTCGTTGACGATGTTGGTTCTGATCACCCTTGCACCGGCGGCAGCGCAAATACGTGACAGTGAATATCCAAGCAGGTTGTTCCTGATGTGGCCGAGGTGGAGAGGCTTGTTTGTATTGGGTGAGGAGTATTCTATTACGACTGTCTCTGCATTGGGGCCGGGCTCCGTGAAGCCGTAGTGCTCTTCCCTGTGGATTTCATTCAGGCGTGAGGCCCATTCGGCCGGGGCTATTGTAAGATTCAGGAAGCCCTTGATCACGTTGAATCCGGTGACCGCGTCTATTTCACGGGTGAGGTATTCACCCAGTTCCCGTGCAGTCTGTTCCGGTGAGTGACGGGAGATTTTCGCAAGCGGAAACACCACAAGGGTATAGTCGCCCTCAAACTCCTTCCTCGTCTTCTGTATCTGGAGGAGATCATCACCGGCACCGGCTCCGTAGAGGCTTGCGACAGCCTCCCTTATTCCTTTCCTGAGCAGCTTCTCCATCCTGTTTTTTATTACGGCTGCAAATATAGATAAATAGTTGTTACTTTTAGTCCGGAATCCGTAGCGGGATGAGGGATAAATTGTTCAAAAAAGTTGATAACTGTTTATTAATTTTTGACGAAAACAAAATCATCCCCGAAAAAAACAGGCTACCTTTAGCTTGTACATTGGGGCAACAGTACAAAACAAGGGAAGGAAATACACGTTATGGTAAAACTACAGGATATTCGAATTGACGCAACGTCTAAAACACCCGCAGTAAGCTTTACGGCCGGAACGGGAAATCTAACTTTTACAGGCAAATCGCTGCCGGAAAACGCTTCAGGGTTTTTCGAGCCCCTCTACAAATGGGCATCGGAATATGCGAAGAATCCGGCTGAGAGCACGAACCTAAAATTCAATGTGGACTATTTCAATACCTCCTCTGTCATCTGGATGGGAAAGATATTGAAGGTTCTGACCAAGATAAAGAAGAGTGATCATATCCTGTTCGTGCATCTCTATTTTGACATAGAGGAGTATGATTCAATGGGTGAGGAAGATGTAAGGGAATCCCTCTCCCCGTTCCTGGATGTCACGGCAGACGCAACCTGCAGTGTAGGGCTCAGGCTTTACGGCATTGATGAAGACGGGAATACGCTGAAGGAGAACATTGTTCTCATCTGACAGGATCAACTCCGGTTTTTTACGGGTTTCCACAGGTTTTTGCCTAACTTTACGGGTAGTAACTGCTTTTATCATGAAAACGGTTAGACTCATCCTGTTAATGTTAATTTTTCCGCTTATGAATATATTCGGTCAGGAACGCGACAGGCAGCCTGCGGTGTCAGGGAGTTTCTATCCTGCCGGCAGTGAACGGCTAAGGAGTGAACTTGCAGGTTACTTCTCCGGATTTGGAAAGCCTCGTGACGATGTGCATGTCAGAGCAATACTTGTGCCTCATGCAGGGTATGTCTTCTCAGGGCATACCGCGGCTGCGGGCTTTGCCGCCATCCCCTCCGGGGCAACCTATGACAATATTTTTCTCATCGGGGTAAGCCACAGGTACGCTTTTGAAGGTGCAGCGGTGTTTACGTCAGGCAACATGGTTACTCCCCTTGGAACGGTTACGGTCAACAGTGATCTGGGAAAAAAGCTGCAATCGACCAACAGGTGGTTTATCTCAAAGGATGAAGCTCATGTACCGGAACACTCGCTTGAGGTACAGCTGCCTTTCATTCAGTACCGGTTCAGGACTGTGCCGAAGGTGGTGCCTGTCCTTATCGGGACGAAGAACCTGAATGTGCTCAGGGCAATTGCATCGGGGCTTGAACCCTGGTTTAATGACCGCAATCTCTTCATAATCAGTAGCGACTTTTCTCACTATCCGTCAGCCGAAGATGCGATAAGGTCTGACAGGACGGTAAGCGATGCGATAATAAAGGGAGACCCGGAAGGATTTCTTCGCACTGTACGAAACATCGAGTCGTCCGGGATTGAAAACCTGGCCACCGCGATGTGCGGATGGCCGGCAGGGCTTGTCCTGCTGTACCTTGCGGACAAGTCTGACGGTCTTGTTTTCCGGAACGTGGAGTATACGAATTCAGGTGATTCCCCTAAGGGATCGAAGGATGAGGTTGTGGGTTACAATGCAATCGTGCTTGAAGGCAGGGAAGCGCAAAAGAAGAGCACTGCAACATTCAGTCTCACCAGGGCTGAGCAGGAGACCCTCCTCGCGATAGCCCGGGAGGCCATCTCCGCCAGGCTTGAACACAGGAAACCTTCGGATCCGGACGCAACGAAGCTGACAACGCGTCTGAGGGAGCCGCTGGGAGCTTTTGTGACAGTCACGATTGACGGCGATCTGAGAGGTTGCATCGGAAGGTTTACTTCCCCTGATCCGCTATGGGAGGTGGTGGGAACGATGGCAACCGAGGCAGCCTTCAGTGATCCAAGGTTCCCAGCCCTGACAAAACAGGAATACCCTTCGATACATCTCGAGATATCTGTTCTGGGGCCTATGAAAAAAGTTCAGTCTGCAAGTGAGATAAGGATAGGACAGCACGGAATTTATCTTAAGAAGGGCTACAGGTCCGGAACCCTCCTTCCTCAGGTGGCTGAGGAGCGCGGATGGACCGTGGAACAGTTCCTTGGTTACTGTGCCAGGGACAAGGCAGGCATAGGCTGGGACGGTTGGAAGGACCGGGATGCTGAGATCTTTGTTTATGAAGCATACGTCTTCGGCGAATAGACTGAAACATGACATATCACGTCCTGCCCATAGGGGTGACCGTCACGGTAATCTGGCTTTTTACCCTTTATCTTTCCGTTACCGGGTTCACTCCACGGTTGTCACACCGTCGTTTCTGGAACTGGGTTCTGCTGGTATCCTTCTTCATCTCAGGACTTTTCGGTCTCTTTCTGGCTCTGAGGATCACCTACAGGTGGGAGATCCCATTTTCTGAATCGCTCAGGCACTGGCATGTAGAGGCCGGTACAGCCATGGTTTTTACAGCAGTGATCCACCTCACATGGCATCTCGGCTATTATTTCCGAAATTCCGGCAGGCATCCGGGTGCGAAAATGGCCTCCATTGACGGTCATGATCCGGAAACCTGGAGAAACAAGGATACAGGGATGCCTGCCGGGCGCGAGTCGTCTGGCTTTGATTCACGCCTTTTCCGGCCGCTTCTGATTCTGACCGGTTTTGTCAGCGCAGCCTCTCAGTTCATCCTGATGCGCGAGGCACTTATACTCGGTGGCGGCACCGAGGCAATTGCAGGCCTCTTCCTGTGGCTGTGGCTCATGACTGCGGCCGGGGGATCCGTCACGGGAGCCCGGTCAGCCATAACCTCAGCGGGACGGATGATGTGGACTCTTATCGGCTGTACTCTCCTTGCTCCTCTTCTGCTGATGATGATGACAACTATAATGCTCAGCCCCGGACAGACTCCCTCCTTTTCTCAGGCGCTTGTCATACTGGCCGTGAGCGTTGCACCGGTGACATTCATATCAGCCCTCATATTCGTGCGTATCTCTCATCTCAGAGCTGCCGCCGGCCTCTCCGCTCCCGGCAACAGCTTCGGCACTGAGACGGCAGGCTCCGTGGTCGCCGGCGTTGTCACGGCGCTGACTGTGACCCTGTCGATACCAAATTTTCAGCTTTACCTTCTCATACTGACAGTTGCGTCAGCAGTCATGGTCTGGCTGCTGGCTCACGGCACCCGTACGAAGCTTGTGACGCTGGCCGTACTGCTGGCAGGCTGCCTGATGCTGTTTGTATTTCCGCCGGATCCGGCTGTAAGAAGCCTGCTGCTGCGCGGTGTCAGGGTAACTGAAAGCAAGGACACCCCATTCGGAAACATCACCACCGGATATTACGGTGATGAGCGCACCGTCTATTATGATCACCGTCCGCTCTACTACGAAGGGGATGTGACAACCGCTGAGGAGAACATTCACTATGCCCTGCTTCAGCGTGAACGGTACGACAGGGTGCTGCTCATATCAGGCGGTCTTAAGCGGCATCTCCCTGAGATACTGAAGCATCCGGTTGAAAGGCTCGACTACCTGGAGGTCGATCCGGGCCTGATCACGGCAGAAGGAGCACATGATACCCTGTGCGGAGAGACGCAGGTACGGGTTGTTCGCGGTGATCCGCTCACATACCTGAGAGAGACGGGCGAGACATATGACGCTGTCATTCAGCTTATTCCTCCGCCATCTACCCTCTCGGTCAGCAGATTCTTCACCACGGAACATTTCAGGCTTGTAGGCGAGCATCTCTCTTCCGGCGGCGTCTTCACCTGCACCCCCATGCCATGGTTCAATTACTCTCCTGAAAGTTACAGGCAGGGATTCTCCCCCTATTACAACGCCATTGCAGCCGTTTTCAGCCATGTGACACTTATACCCGGCACAATGCTTTATCTCGTTGCTTCAGACGCTCCTGTCAGTGCAGAACCGGCCCGTAGGGCCACTCTGAGAGGCATTGAGAACAGTTATGTCAACGCCGACTACCTTGACGATGCAGCCATAAAAACGAAGAAGGAACAGATCCTTTCTCATGTTGACCGGGATGCCGGCATGAACAGTGCTGCCAGACCCGTTTCATCACTCTTTTCGAACATCCTCTCACTTGAAAGGATGGGGATGAGAGGCGGGATCCTTGCGCTGCTAGTGCTGCTGATGGCAATTCCCATGCTCTTTGCCGCCCGGCAGGGACTTGCGATGTTTGCATCATCGGCAAGCCTGGCAGGGTTCGCGATGATTTCGATATTTATTCTCCAGATGGCAATTGGCAATTTCTACATCCTCTCTTCCGTCATACTAACACTGCTTATGGCCGGTCTTGCGGCCGGAGCTCTACTGGGCGAGAGGCTGGCGCTCAGGAGAATTGAGGTGTGCACCCTGATTCTGACAGCGATCTTCACGTTTACCGGTATCCTGGCACCGTCACTGGTTATTTCTTCGGGCGGTCCCGTGCTTGCCTGGCTCTTTATAACCCTGCCGGCGGCAGGATTCATCACAGGCGCCATCTACAGGATACTCACAGCCCGCTACAGCGGAGGAGCTACGGGCAGGATCTATGCCGCCGACATGGCCGGATCGGCACTTGGTTACCTTACAGTGGCAACCGTGCTTGTACCGCTGGCAGGCACAGCCAACTCATGTTTTATCCTCGGCGGAGTCATTTTGGCAGCCGGCACTGTTGCATCAGTAGCTTTAAAACAGTAGATTTACAGCACGGTACGGTAACTTGCATTTAGTTGAAATACAAGGGGAAGAAGATATCAAGGAGATGGTTTGCACGGCAGGGATCACTTGCCGTGGCTGCAGGATTCATTGCCCCCATCCCGTCGGCAGCCATGAGGCCTGCACCGGGAGAACGACTGGCGATGTACCAGGAGGTGTCTGCCAGGGGTGTCGTCTGTATGATCTGTCCCAACGAATGCACCCTTAAGGACGGCGAGCTGAGCGACTGCCACAACCGAATTGCAAGGAAATCGAAGCTCTACACTTTGGCTTTCGGCAATCCCTGTGCAGCCAATATTGATCCGGTGGAGAAGAAGCCACTCTTTCATTTCCTGCCGGGGACAAAGGCATTTTCAATTGCCACGGCCGGTTGCAACCTGGCATGCCTCAACTGCCAGAACTGGACAATCTCGCAGACCTCGCCGGATAAGACAAAGAACTATGACATGCCACCTGCCTCCGTTGTTGAGCAGGCCGCTACCGGCGGCTGCAGGTCAATTGCATACACCTATTCCGAGCCGGTCACATTCTATGAGTATGTCCTTGAGACCTCAAAAGAGGCACGATCTGCGGGAATAAAGAACATTATGGTCTCCAACGGCTATATTAACCGTGAGCCTCTGAAACAACTCTGCAGGTACATTGACGCCGCCAATATTGACCTTAAAGCGTTCACTGACAGCACTTACCTGAAGCTTACAGGCGGCAAGCTGCAGCCTGTGCTTGACAGCCTGAAAACGTACAGGGACGAAGGTGTATGGCTTGAGATCACCAATCTGGTGGTGCCAGGCTGGACCGACAAGCCGGACGAGGTCAGGCAGATGTGCGACTGGCTGGCTGAGAACGGTTTTGCCGATACACCGTTGCATTTCAGCCGGTTCCAGCCACAGTACAAGCTGGAGCATCTTCCTCCCACTCCCGCAGGCATTCTTAACAAAGCAGTGGAGATCGCCAGGGATGCCGGGTTGAAATTTGTTTACCTCGGAAACATGCCCGGCGCAGGCGCAGACGACACACATTGCCCTTCATGCGGTAAGAAGGTAGTTGACAGAAGCGGCTACAGGATTGTATCACAAAGCCTCAGGGACGGTAAGTGCACCTGCGGAACAGCTATCCCCGGCGTCTGGCAATGATTGAAAATATTTACAGAGATACAATTTGCATATGAAGCTTGCTGACGCGAAGAAAAGGGCTGAAGAACTCAGGAAAACAATTGATGAACATAATCACAGGTATTATGTTCTCAATCAACCTGTTATTTCCGACTTCGAATTCGACCTGATGCTTAATGAGCTTCAGACAATCGAAAAGAAATTTCCGGAGCTTGCAACCCCGGACTCTCCCACCGTCAGGGTTGGAAGTGACCTCACCACCGAGTTTATCCAGGTTGAACACCGCTGGCCGATGCTATCTCTCGGCAACACCTACAGCTATGACGAATTAAAGGAATTCGGTGAACGGGTGAAAAAGACGATGGGATACGAGCCGGAGTATGTATGTGAACTCAAATATGACGGAGTATCCATCAGCCTGACCTACGAGGACGGAGTTCTGGTCAGGGCTGTCACCCGGGGTGACGGGACGGTGGGTGATGATGTGACAGCCAATGTAAGGACTATCAGAAGCATTCCGCTGAAGGTCACCGCACGGGATCTCCCTTCTCTCTTTGTGGTAAGGGGTGAGATCTATCTTCCCCGCAAGGGATTTGAGGAGATGAATGCGGCTCGTCAGCTCAACGGTGAACCACCCTTTGCCAATCCCCGCAATGCTGCAGCCGGAACAATCAAGCTGCTTGACTCACGTATTGTTGCCTCCAGACCGCTCGACTGTTTTCTCTATTACCTGCTTGGGGAAATGCTCCCGGCGGACAATCATTATGACAACATCATGGCACTCCGCAGGTGGGGTTTCAGGACACCTGACGTAATAGAACGGTTCACGGGCATTGAGGAGGTCCTGGGGTTCATATCCACATGGGAGAGTGAGCGCAGGAAGCTGCCATATGATACAGACGGCGTGGTGATCAAGGTCAATGCCACGGATGCGCGTCAGCTGCTGGGCACCACCGCTAAATCGCCACGCTGGGCGATAGCCTACAAGTATGCAGCCGAGCAGGCCGTCACAGAGCTGTTATCGGTCGATTTCCAGGTTGGAAGAACCGGCAATGTAACACCCGTTGCCAACCTGCGTCCCGTTTTGCTTGCCGGCACCACTGTCAGGCGTGCCTCGCTGCATAACAGTGACCAGATAGGTCTTTTGGGGCTGCACTACGGTGACAGCGTTATAATTGAGAAGGGAGGTGAGATAATTCCCAAGATCGTAGCTGTTGAAACCACTCTGCGCCATCCGGAGGCTGCGGTGGTTGTCTTCCCGGAGCGTTGCCCGGAGTGTGACACAACCCTGGTCCGCAGCGAGGGTGAGGCTAATCACTATTGTCCCAATTACCTCCATTGCCCGCCGCAGATAACCAGGCGAATAATTCATTTCGTCTCACGCAAGGCGATGGATATCGAGGGCCTCGGCGAAGAGACGGTGGAGATGCTTTTCACTGAGGGACTCATCCGGAACGTGGCTGACCTGTATGATCTTAAACATGAACAGCTTGCAGCACTCGAGAGAATGGGTGACAAATCGGCTGCCAATATCCTGTCAGGTCTTTCCGCCTCCCTTGCTGCCCCCTGGAACAGGAAGCTCTTCGCCCTTGGCATAAGGCACGTGGGTGAAACGGTGGCAAAGACACTGGCTGTGGCATTCCCTGACATTGACAGGCTGATGGATGCCGGCGGGGAGGAGTTGCTTTCACTGCCGGATATCGGGCCGCGTATCGCTGCAAGCGTAAAAGAGTACTTCTCTGACGCTGACAACATTGAGATCATCAACAGGCTGAAAGCAGCCGGGATGACCTTTGAGGGGGTTGTGACGGCCGCAACAGGAAACGGTCCGCTGGCCGGCAAAACGGTTGTGGTGAGCGGCACTTTCGAGGGATTCACACGCGACGGCATCAAGGCTGCCATCGAGGCTGCAGGAGGCAAGGCGACCGGCTCTGTAACAGGCAATACTTCATTCGTAGTTGCAGGCAGCGACATGGGTCCTGCCAAAAGAGCAAAAGCCACCGCACTTGGCGTACCTGTCCTGACTGAGGAGGAGTTTGTCAAAATGATTAAAGAATAATCGTGCCACCAATCCGCCGAAGCCAAAAAAATCCATAGGTTTGCATTCTTATGGGACTTTTTTACAATCTCAGATTAAAAGCCGGCAGGATGATGCTGCAAAGGCGTCTTGGATCCCTGAGGAGGATGCGGCAGGATTTTAATCTTGACCGGGTAAAGAAAGTGGGGATACTCTGGGATGCCTCTTTTGAGAATGATTTTCAACATCTTGCAGCGCTCAACCGTCAGTTGGCGGAGGCAGGGAGAAGTGTTGAGGTGCTTGCCTGGATACCCGGAAAGACAGTTCCTGACAGGCTTACCGGTCTCTCATACATGAAGTTTCTCAGGCAGAGTGATCTGAACTGGGCATTCATGCCGGTCTCGGAGGATGCAAGGAAATTCCTTGAAACGAAGTATGATCTCCTGATAGACGTTAATCCCTCCTCCCTCTTTCAGCTTAATGCAATTGTGGCGCTTTCGCCCGCACAAATGAAAGTCGGTCCTGATATTACCGACATGCCTGAGGAAACTCCCTATGATCTGATGATCAGGGAGTCAAAACCGTTCAGCATCGCTCATTTTATTGAGCAGGTGATGCATTACCTTTCAATTATCGGCCGCCCGGAAACGAGGGCCTGAGCTCTTCTGTCAGGCTCCGGCAGAGTCTGCGAGACCCTGTCCGTGGCAGTGCTTGAACTTCTTGCCGCTGCCGCACGGGCATGGATCATTTCTCCCGACCTTTTTCTCAACCCTGACGGGTGCGGTCTGCTGCTGCCGCGGTTCCGGCGAGCCGCCGCCGCCGCTGCGGTATCCTTCGAAATCGCTCTTCTGTGTCTTCAGCCTGCTCATGTCAGCCTGGCGCCGACGCTGGGCTTCCCTTACATTGTCCGGTGATGCGGTTGGAATGGTTCCCTTCATCAGGAGGCTTACCACGTCCTGGTTAACCTTGTTGATCATGGTCTTGAAGAGCTCAAACGACTCGAACTTGTAGATAAGCAGAGGGTCCTTCTGCTCGTAGGTGGCATTCTGCACTGACTGCTTGAGGTCATCCATCTCCCTGAGGTGCTCACGCCATGCATCATCAATGGTCGCCAGCACTGCAGTCTTCTCGAATGAGCGAAGCAGTTCCCTCCCCTGGCTTTCGACAGCTGCCTTGAGGTTGGTGACGACATTGTAGGTCTTTACTCCGTCAGTAACTGGTACCACAACATTCTCATAGGTTCCGGACATGCGCTCATAGACATCCTTCAGCACCGGAAAGGCTGTTGAGGAGATGGTTTCGCTCTTGCGGCGGTAAGCGTCAAGCACCTTTGCATAGACACTTTCCACAACTTCCTCGTTGCTGTTCTTGCTGAATTCAGTCTTTGAAACCGGTGCGTCAACGGAGAGAGTTCTTATAAGTGCAAACTGGAACTCATCAAATTCCGATGAATCCTTGTAAGTGTTGACGATATTCTCAGTTACATCATACATCATGTTTGCAATGTCCACGCTGAGCCTCTCACCGAGCAGGGCATGGCGGCGCTTGCTGTAGATCACCTCCCTCTGCGAGTTCATGACGTCATCATACTCCAGCAGCCTCTTCCTTATGCCGAAGTTGTTCTCTTCCACCTTCTTCTGGGCTCTCTCTATTGACTTGGTGATCATCGGGTGCTGGATCATCTCACCGTCTTTCAGGCCAAGTTTGTCCATGATACCCGAGATCCTCTCCGAACCGAACAGGCGCATCAGGTCGTCTTCCAGTGAGACGAAGAACTGCGACGAGCCCGGGTCACCCTGTCGTCCGGCACGGCCTCTGAGCTGTCGGTCAACGCGGCGCGACTCATGCCTCTCTGTACCGATTATTGCAAGTCCTCCGGCCTTTTTTACTTCAGGAGTAAGTTTTATATCAGTACCGCGACCGGCCATGTTGGTGGCGATTGTGACCGTGCCGGTTTTGCCGGCCTCCAGGACTATCTCAGCCTCGCGCTGATGAAGCTTGGCATTCAGCACATTGTGCTTCAACCCCTTCATCTTGAGCATACGGCTGAGAAGCTCGGAGATCTCCACTGAGGTGGTACCCACCAGGACAGGTCGTCCGGCCTTGTTGAGGTTCACAATCTCATCAATTACAGCGTTGTATTTCTCGCGCTTGGTCTTGTAGACAAGGTCCTCATGGTCATTCCTGATGACCTTTACGTTGGTCGGAATGACAACCACGTCAAGCTTGTAGATGTTCCAGAACTCTCCTGCCTCGGTGATGGCGGTACCTGTCATGCCTGCCAGCTTGTGGTACATCCTGAAGTAGTTCTGCAGGGTGATTGTTGCGTATGTCTGGGTAGAAGCCTCAACCTTCACGTTTTCCTTTGCCTCGATGGCCTGGTGCAGCCCGTCGGAGTAGCGGCGTCCTTCGAGGATACGGCCGGTCTGCTCGTCGACGATCTTCACCTTGTTGTCCATGAGCACATACTCCACATCCTTCTCGAAGAGGGTATAGGCCTTCATCAGCTGGGTCATCGTATGAACACGCTCCGACTTAACGGCGAAATCCTTCAGCAGTTCATCCTTGGCGCGCATCCTCTCCTGCTCATCCTTTACACTTTTCTCAATGTCAGCAATCTTGCTTCCTACGTCAGGAAGCACGAAGAAACTGGAATCCTCAACTGATGTTGAAATCAGGTCATGTCCCTTCTCCGTCAGCTCGATTGAGTTTGCCTTTTCATCTATCACGAAGTAGAGTTCCTCGGTTACCTTGGGCATCTCCTTCGAATTGTTCTGCATGTAGAAGTTTTCGGTCTTCTGCAGAAGGCTTCTGACCCCCTCCTCGCTGAGGTACTTGATCAGTGCGCTGTTCTTGGGGAGGCCCTTGTAGGCCCTCAGGAGCAGGAGTCCGCCCTTTTCGTTGTCACCTTCGTTAATGAGTTTCTTCGAGTCAGCAAGCAGCTGTGTGACAAGTTTTCGCTGTGCGCTGACCAGCTTCTCCACCTTGTGTTTGTACTCGTCAAACGTGGAGGTGTCGCTCTTTGCAGTGGGGCCCGAGATGATGAGCGGGGTCCTGGCATCGTCGATGAGCACCGAGTCTACCTCGTCAACGATGGCGTAGTGGTGCTTCCTCTGGACAAGGTCCTCAGGGTTGATTGCCATATTGTCACGCAGGTAATCAAAACCGAACTCGTTGTTGGTACCGAATGTGATGTCAGAGTTGTATGCCTTGCGTCGGGCGTTTGAGTTGGGTTCGTGCTTGTCGATGCAGTCTACTGAGAGGCCGTGGAATTCATACAGAGGACCCATCCATTCTGAGTCTCTCTTGGAGAGGTAGTCGTTCACTGTAACTATGTGTACTCCTCTGCCTGCCAGCGCATTAAGAAATACCGGCAGAGTTGCGACAAGGGTTTTGCCCTCACCGGTGGCCATCTCGGATATCTTGCCTTTATGGAGTGCCACGCCGCCGATCAGCTGTACGTCGTAGTGCACCATATCCCAGACAATCTCGTTGCCTCCCGCCATCCAGCGGTTCTTCCAGTATGCCTTTTCCCCTTCCACGGTTATTGACGGGCGTGTTGCGGCGAGGTTCCGATCCCACTCCCGGGCGGTCACCTCCAGAACTTCATTCTCCTTGAAGCGGCGTGCAGTCTCCTTAACTATCGCGAATGCGACAGGGAGAATCTCGTCGAGTATGCCCTCAAGCTTTTCCAGTATCTGCTTTTCGAGTTTATCTATCTGGTTATAAAGCTCTTCCTTGCGGTTTACATCTTCTTCCTTCTCAGCCTCTGTGCGCAGGGCAGTAATCTCGTTCTCTTCCTGTGTGACTGATTCACGTATCTCCTTTTTCAGTTCGGCTGTTCTGTCACGCAGCTGGTCATTTGTCATGGGTCTGACCAGTTCACTCTCTTTCAGTATCTTGCCTACAAAGGGATTGATTTCTTTCAGGTCACGTTCCTCCTTGTTGCCCAGGAACATTGTAAGGACCTTATTGACGATGCTCATTTACTGTCATTTTTTAAAAACATCCGCAAAATTAATATATTTTATGGTTCATTGGGGAAGAAAGGTAGATTAGGCAATAGGCAGGAGGCAATAGGCAGTAGTGTTTGCAGGACAAGGGAGAAGGTAGACCATAAAGAATTGTAAACGGCATGGTACCGGCCAAAAAAACCGGGGCGGTGTGGCCCCGGTTGATTATCCGGACGCAGTGTGCGCCCTTATGCGGTAAATTGCGTCAGCTCCTGAGCTTCATTATATCACGGTCAAGGAAATAGACACCGTGCTGACCGGCAAGCTCGAGCTTGTCAATGATCTGCTGTGCACTGCTCTCCTCTTCAACCTGCTCCTTGACAAACCACTGGATCCAGTTGGTTGTGGCATGGTCCTTCTCGGCAATGGCGACTTCAAGAACCTCATTGATGCTGGCGGTTATGAACTGCTCATGCTTAAGCACTTCGGCAAACACCTCGGGTATCCCCTTGAACTTCACGGGTGGCTTCTTGAATTCGGGGATAATTGCATTACCGCCGCGTTCATTGACCCACTTGATAAACTTGAACATATGTGCTCTCTCCTCTTCGGACTGTGCATAAAGCCATGCAGCAATGCCCGAGAGGCCTTTTGCCTCTGCCCATGATCCCATGGCGAGGTAGAGGTTTGATGAGAAACCTTCTCTTTCGATCTGCCTGTTGCAGATCTCTTCAACTTTTTTCGTTAACATATTATTGATATTTAATGGTTCTGATTTTCCTTCAATAACAAGCCATCCTCCATAATGTTTAACCCAGCAGCTCCTTCACCTTCTGCACAAGTTCCGAGGGGAGGAACGGCTTTGAGAAGACATGGTCGGCACCCAGTTTACTTGCCATCATAAGATAGCTTCCGGGGCCTGCCATTCCTCCGCCGCTGATTGCAATAAGCCTGGTTGACGGCTTCATCTCCCTGATTTTCATTATGACCATCAAACCATCCTCCTCGGGCATGAGCAGGTCAGTAATGACGAGATCAACGATTGAAGGACGGAATTTGATGAGTGCCTCCCGTCCGTCAGCGGCAGTGATAACCGTATACCTGCGCTTCTCGAGGGCATCCCTCAGCATCTCGCGCAGTGCGGCATCATCCTCCACTATCATTATTCCTGCCATCTGTTTTTCCGTGATTAGGGAGCCCGAAGTTAACTTTTTTCAGGGACAGAGCCAAAAAAGACCGAAGGAATCAACAGGCTGATGGTTGTTCCTTTGCCAGGTTCAGAATCTACCCTGATTTTACCTCCAAGTTCCTTTATTGCGTCACTGACGACTGTCAGTCCCAGTCCTGTGCCAGTCTTCCTGCCCGATGTGAACCACGGATCGAATATCCTGGCGGCCGTTTCTGCATCCATCCCCTTGCCTGTGTCTCCTACGGTTACAAGGATAGCATGATGGATTTCGCCAACTCCTGCCCCTGTGCTCCTGTCAGGCAGGTCAAGTGTCACCGTGACGGTGCCCTCCGTGTCTCCGATTGCCTGTGAGGCATTCAGCAGGAGGTTAAGGAAGATCCTGAAGAGCTGAGCCGGCACAGCCATAACGGTGGCCTCAGGCAATTTGAGCATTCGTCGGATTTGTATGCCAGAAGGGACGGATGGCCTTATAAAATCTATTGTATCGGCAATGACATCCGCCACCCTTACTGCCACCTTCTCCTGCGCAGAGCGATGGCTGAGGCTGAGCAGCTGACCGGTAAGCATTTTTGCCCTGTCTGCCGCAGAAATGATCCTTTTTGCCTGCTCCGATGCTTCAGGACTGTCATCACCAAGGATCTCGAGCACCTGTTCAGTGTAGCCGTAAATTGTTGTAAGCACCGTGTTCAGATCGTGAGCTATGCCTCCTGCCAGGGCGCTCAGTTGTGCAGCGGCACCGGGACTCTGTCCCAATCCAGCAAGCCCGCCGGCATCCGGCCTGTTTATGTTCTGGTCACTCACCTGCCTTAAGTATGATCCTACTCAAAATCGAGGTTGAAAGTTTTCTTCAGGTCCTTCAGGGCAGGATTCTTTGCCGCAAGGTGATTGAACTTCTGTTCCGGCGAGTAGAGTATCTCTCCCCTCTCCGTCGATTCAACAGTCGTCAGAAGTTTCAGCTGGCTGTTCTCAAGCGTGCGGCGAAGATGACCCTCCAGCCTCGATTTGAAGTTGGAATCGAAAGCCTCCCGGAGGGTTGAGTTGTCAAGCCTGAGAATTATCGTCCTGTCAGGAAGCAGTTCAGGTGAAACGGACGAGAGGGTAACAGATATCCTGGGACTCTCCTCCTTCACCTCTGCTGCAAAAATGTTCCATGCCTCCGCAAGCTCTCCGGCGGTGAAGTCGCGGTCGGCAGTTGTCACTGTTTCCTGTACATCAGGCTCATTTACAACATTTTCTACCGGCCTTGATCCTGCCATTATATCTTTTATCGAGACCTTCTTGGTCTCATCGGGAGCTGACACCGGTTTTCGCGGAGATGATGCAGGCCGTGATGAGGCCGGGTCCGGGGCGGTGGCAGATGAAGCAACGGAGGCATTGTCAGCAGAAGGAGGCACGGCTGATGATCTTTCATCACCGGATGCCGGGGAGGCTGACCTTCCGGCAACAGATGCCTGATCGTCTGAGGCAGCGGCCGGTCTGGCAGGAGCTGCGGTTGTCCTGGCAGGGGCAGCAACCCGGAATTCCTGCTCCTCGTCCGGATTTACTGACTCAGCTTTTTTTTTTAGATCTTCCGCAGCGTGGTTTACGGTGAGGTTGCACATGCGTAGCAGTGCCAGTTCCACATGCAGTCTCTGATTCTTGCTGCTCCTGAAGTTGAGCATGCACTGAGACCCGATGTCAAGCGCCTCATAAATGAATGTCAGGGGAGCTTTCACTGCCTGGTCGCGGTAGCGTTGTCTTATTGACGGAGATGTTTCGAGCAGCTTCACTGTCGCCTCGTCGCGGCTGACGAGCAGATCACGGAGATGGTTGTTCAGGCCGGCCATGAAGTTATACCCGTCAAAGCCCTTGTTGAGGATCTCGTTGAAGGTGAGCAGCACTGCCGGCACATCTCCCTCCATAGCTGCGGCGGTGATACGGAAATAGTACTCGTAGTCAAGCACATTGAGGTTGGCGATCACATCGGCATAGGAGATATCTTTGCCGCTGAAGCTCACTATCTGGTCAAAGATGGAGAGGGCATCACGCATGGCACCGTCAGCCTTGGTGGCAATCACGTGAAGGGCCTCGTGTTCGGCATTCACCCCCTCGTTTCCCGCAACCCAGCTGAGTCTTTGTACGATATCTTCAACGTTGATACGGTTGAAATCAAATATCTGACAGCGTGAAAGGATTGTAGGAATAATCTTATGCTTCTCAGTGGTTGCCAGGATGAAGATAGCGTGTGACGGCGGCTCTTCGAGGGTTTTGAGGAAGGCATTGAAGGCCGCGGTGGAGAGCATGTGAACCTCGTCGATTATATAGACGCTGAACCTGCCTATCTGCGGGGGTATCCTCACCTGGTCCGTCAGGTTGCGGATATCGTCAACGCTGTTGTTCGAGGCTGCATCAAGCTCATGAATATTGAATGAGGCCTGTGAATTGAACGACTTGCATGATTCGCAATTGTCGCATGCTTCGCCGTCAGGCCCGGGTGCCGAGCAGTTGATTGTCTTTGCAAATATCCTTGCGCAGGTGGTCTTTCCAACACCCCGCGGACCGCAAAAGAGGTAAGCCTGAGCCAGCAGGTTGTTCCTGATGGCGTTCCTGAGAGTGGTAGTTATGGTATCCTGCCCCACCACCATGTCAAACGTGGCAGGTCGGTATTTCCGGGCAGAAACAATAAAGTTATCCATAGCTGGTTCTAACAGTATATGTAGATATCAGTCACAAATATAGTCAAATAGTCTTCGGAATATTTTTTTTTAAGATTTATTGTCTTACTTTTGCAACCCAATTTATTAACACTAATATAAACCAATTAAGAGATGTTGAATCAGTACGAAACCGTTTTCATTGCAACTCCCGTTTTGTCTGAAAATCAGATGAAGGAAGCGGTTCAGAAGTTCAAGAAGATCATCACCGACAGTGAAGGTGAGATCATTCATGAAGAGAACTGGGGTCTGAAGAAACTCGCTTATCCAATCCAGAAAAAATCGACAGGTTTTTATTACCTGATCGAGTTCAGGGCGCAGGGCGAGTTGGTTGACAAACTGGAAGTACAGTACAGGAGGGATGAGAGAATCATCCGTTTCCTTACCTTCCGTATGGACAAGTATGCTGTAGAGTATGCCGAGAAGAAGAGAAAGATGAAAGAAACCGAAAAAGTCAGGGAGGAGTAATCATGGCACAGAACAATTCAGAGATCAGGTACCTGACACCGCCTACAGTTGAGATCAAGAAGAAGAAATACTGCAGGTTCAAGAAGAACAAGATCAAGTACATAGACTACAAGGATCCCGAGTTCCTCAAGAAGTTTCTCAATGAGCAGGGCAAGATTCTGCCCCGTCGTATCACCGGCACCTCACTCAAGTATCAGAGGAGGGTTTCAAAGGCTATCAAGCGTGCCCGTCACCTTGCACTGCTTCCTTATGTTGCTGACCTTTTAAAGTAGAGGAGGAAGAGAGATGAAGATTATACTTAAGCAGGACATTGATAAGCTTGGTCAGAAAAATGACATCCTGACCGTGAAGACCGGGTATGCAAGGAATTTCCTTATCCCGAAGGGTATGGCCATTCAGGCAACTGATTCTGCCGTCAAGGTTCACAATGAGAACCTGAAGCAGAGGGCTCACAAGGAAGAGCAGATCAGGAAAGAGGCTGAGAAACTGGCTGCGAAGCTCGCTGACGTGAAGCTTGTGATCGGTGCCAAGGTAAGCTCTGCCGGCAAAATATTCGGATCAGTCAATACCATTCAGCTTGCTGAAGCGCTCAACGCGAAGGGTTTTGAGATTGACCGCAAGAACATCATGCTCGGTGAAGACGCCATCAAGGAGACAGGAAGTCACAAGGCAGTTGTCAAGCTGCACCGCGATGTAAAGGTCGAGATTGATTTCGAGGTTGTGGCAGAATAACAACCACCACCAATATTGATAATCAGGTTGCAGGGGGTCTCAGACCCCCTGTTTCTGTATATGGATGCAAATCTGTCTGTAGGGCAGGTGGCGGCGGGTCTCAGACCCGCCGTTACGATATTATTTAACCGCCACAGTCTCTATCTCAATGAGCGCCCCCAGCGGCAGTCCCTTGACCGCGAATGCAGCCCTGGCAGGCTGGTCAGAAGTATAAAACTGCGCATAGACCTCGTTCATCGCCTTGAAATCCGACATATCCGAGAGCAGGCAGGTGGACTTAACAACATTGTCCATCGTGTAACCTGCGGCAAGAAGTATCGCCCTGATGTTTTTAAGGGCCTGGGTGGTCTGCTCCGTGATGCCTCCTTCAACCAGCTTGCCGGTGGCAGGGTCAATGGGCACCTGACCGGAGATGTAAAGAGTTCCGTTTGCCTCCACGGCCTGGCTGTAGGGACCAATTGCTCCAGGGGCAGCAGTTGTGCTGATAATCCTTTTCATTCCTGATTTTTTTATTTCGTTAGTAATTCTCATGGTAGTCCTTTCCGCGTTCATACTTGAGATCCTGCAGCATGCTGGCCCTGGCCCTGATTGTAAAGTTCCAGCTTTTCATGTAACCCACGGGTATCCAGTTGAAGCTCATCTCCCAGCAATGGAGGTCGCGACTGATGCCCACGCGGGTCATTGTTATCTCTTTTTGCTTGAAGTCAAATCCGGTGTTGTAGTTGATTGCCATCTTGGACGTGAGCCTCACATCGCCCGAAAGTGTCATAGTCTGCGTCACGTTGGTCTTAAGGCCGGGCTTGCTGTAGCTGAAGTTGTAAGCCATCCTGAGAGACCACGGCACATCAAACCTCACATACCCGTATTCGTCATAGCTGTTACCTGCTAGCGGCAGGTTATTCGGTGCAGCGCCACCCTGCGATCCCGGCTCGTCAGGCGCTCCTCCCACGGGCCGCTGTGATCTCTGCCCGGATGTCTGTTGCTGCTGCTGAGTGTTCTTGTTCTGGTTGCCGAACAACCGTCCAAGGTCAAGGTCCAGGCTCGCATTCAGACTGGTCATCCTTGCCAATCCCAGCCCCTGGCTGACGGCAAGCTCGCTCACCGTTCCGCCGGTGCTGCTCATCCCGTAGATATTAAAGGTACTCCCTGCCTGGATGTTTATATTCTGTGCAAGCGTTGTGCGGAAGGAAAGATTCACGGGCGACCAGTTGAGTGAGTCTGCAAAAATGTTATAGGATGTGTTGAGTGACAGGCTCTCGATAATCTTGACCTTCTTTGGCTTGCCGGTTGTGTCGTTGCGTGCAAAAACCTTTGCTTCCACCAGGTTGGTGAGGCTGAGCGAGACCGAACCCGAACGTCTTCCGGTGGAAGGTGTTCCGTAGATGCTCCCCTCATATATTGAGTACTCCCTCATTTTGCCATCCAGGTTGTACTGGACGGAGTCGAACATATCACTTGTCAGCCAGTCTGCCTCGGGCGAGTATGAGAAACCTATTGATGGTTTCATCACGTGCCTGATTGATTCTACCCGCGAGCCCTTCTTTGTGAAAGTGAAGGTACCGTATACCGAAGGGTTGAATGCAGCGCTCAGCGCCGGCACCAGCGCCTGGCCGTAGGTCAGGCCGCGGATAGTGTCGTTGACCACGGAAGGAACAACCATGTTCCTGCTCTCATCATAGAAATCAGGATCCCACCGCTTGTGTATCTGCTGGGTGTAAAGCACACCTGTGTACCGGAGCGAAGGTGAGATTGAGAAGTTGTTGAACGGTCTTATCTGGAAACTGAGCGGCACCTCATGCTTAAACCCGTTCTTCATGCTTTTCCAGACGGCGCTTGTAAACAGAAGACTGTCGTAAGTGTCTATCTTGTTCTCGAAGGTGGCTGAGTACTGTGTTGTCAGATCATGATACCACCTGGCCTTTGCAACCGGTTTCCTGGGCTTGAACGGATAGATGCGGGAGACGTTCAGGCTTCCCTTTGGCAGGTTCAGCACCATTGTCTTGTTCTGCACATTCTGCGACTGGTTAAGGCTTGTGGAGAAGCTGATTGGTGTTCCTGCCCAGGATTTGGAGTAGTTGATGCTTGACTGCCTTGTTGTTGTCACATGGTCTGCCACCTCATAGCTGTTATTCCTGTCGTAGCCGTTTGAGCTCATGTTCACGCTGGCAGAGAAGCGTGAGCCGGGATTAGCCTTGCCATCCTGGGCATGTGACCAGCTGATGCGGTAGTTGGTTGTCTGTCCGTAATCAGGCATCCCCTTGTAGCTGTTGATGTTATTGGCATAGCTGAAGGCAAATGATCCGGAGTAGCGGTACCGCAGGCGGTATGATGTCGCTGCATCGGCAAGCCATGTGCCGTTGGTGTAGATTGTACCGGTCAGCTTAAGGTCGAAGTAGTCGCTCAGCGCGAAGTAATATCCTCCGTTGGAGAGGAAGTAACCCCGTCGGGCTTCCTGACCGTACTTCGGCATGACGATGCCGGAAGCTCTCTTTTGCTGTACCGGGAAGAAACCAAAGGGAAGTATCAGCGGCAGAGGTATGTCAGCCACAACCATATACGCCGGGCCTGATACTATCTTTTCACCGGGATAGACCTTGGCCTTCGGCAGGGCGAGGTAGAAATGAGGCTCTTCCGCATCGCAGGTGGTGAACTTGCTTCGGTTTACGTGAAGGGTGCCGTCCTCATGCCGCTTTGTGGTAAGGCTCTGGAGGTAGCCTCCCTCCTGCTCGGTGGTGACGTTGCGGATTACTCCCTTTTTCGACTTGAAATTATATGTAAGCTCCTTCGATTCAAACTCTTCTGAGCCATCCTTGTATTTTGGCAACCCGACTGCATTTCCGGCAGAATCAGGCCTGAAGGTTGCATAAACCGACCCGGTCTCCATATCAAGCACAATGGAGTCAGCTGTAAGTTCAATAGTGCCGTATGTGACCTTAGCGTTCTGCACAAGGCTGACCTTGCGGGTTCGCAGGTCCGTCTTCATATAACCTTCGGCGTTGTAGATGATCGGTTCATCCACGGCATCGGGAGAGACTATCAGCGGTCCATTCGCCCCTGCGGTATCCTGCCCTGAGACAGACGGATCAAAAAAAAGTGTGTCATTGATGAAGAGGATTTTTGGGACGGAATCAGACACAGGTATGATGGTTGTGTCCGTGCGCATGCTCCGGAGGGTGTCCGGCTTCACCTGCTCCTGGGCAGCTAATGCCACGGTGAAGATAACCGGCATGAAAATTGTCACAAACAATCTTTGTGCGAGAAAATGCAAGTTAAATGCTATTTTTGCGTAGTTGTTGCGCATCGTTGGCAAGCAAGCGACAAAACTAATTAAATTTCGCATAGCAGTAATGCGGCAGAGTACCAAAATAAGAGGGTTGAAAGTAATTCTGGCAGGTGCCATTCTGATGGCAGCAATAACCGTGCCGGCAGGGCTGCAGGCTCAGGCGGTGCCGGCAGAAAATGAGTGGGTTGTGGTGATTGATCCCGGACACGGCGGAAAGGATCCGGGTGCGGTGGGATCTAAGGCCAGGGAGAAGAACATCAACCTGGCCGTTGCACTGAAGACAGGTAAGTATATCAGGGACAACCTGAAGGATGTAAAGGTGATCTATACCAGGGAAGACGATACCTATCCGGGACTTGCTGAAAGAGCTGAAGTAGCAAACAGGAACAAGGCCGACCTGTTCATCTCGATACATTCCAACGCCCTGACCGACAAGCGTCTGTACGGCGCCGAGACATATGTCCTGGGTCAGACAATGGATGACGCTAACCTTCAGGTTGCAATGAAGGAGAACTCAGTCATCACCTTTGAAAAGGACTACGAAACGAAATATGAGGGTTTCGATCCGAACTCGGTAGAGTCCTATATTATATTTTCACTGATGCAGAACACATACCTCAGGCAGAGCACCGAGTTTGCAACGCTGGTCCAGGACCAGTTCAGGGAACGTGTCGGAAGGAAGGACCGCGGCGTAAGACAGGCAGGGTTTGTTGTGCTCTGGCGGACGACGATGCCGTCGGTTCTTGTTGAGCTCGGTTATATCACAAATCCGGAGGAAGAGAAGTTCCTGATGTCGGAACAGGGGCAGGATTACCTTGCGTCTGCCATCTTCAGGGCATTCAGGGATTACAAGCAGACAATAGACAACAGATCAGGCATCAGGAACGGTAACGGAGTGATACACGCGGAGGCTTCAGTGCCGGTCACATCTGACAGCGCTGTTGCGAACAGGAATGAACAGCCGGCTGGCATAAATGACAGCACCGCCGGATCATCGGGCGGAGGGAACAGGCCGGTCGCAGCCGGCAGGGAAGTTGTCTCAGCACAGGCAGAACAGCCAGCTGTACCTTCTGCAGGGCAGACCACAGGTCTGCCGGCAGATCTCCCCGGATCAGGAACCGTTGTGAGTGCCATTGCGAAACCCGCAGCAGCAGAAGAGATTATGTTCATGGTCCAGGTGGCCGCGATGCCAAAAAACAGAGAGCTCAGTCAGAACCTGTTAAAGGGCCTGGAACCGTTAAGCAAAATAGAAGACGGCGAACGGATTAAATATGCGTCCGGAAAATTCGTTCTGTATGATGACGCCCTGAGGCACAGGCGAACACTGACGGGAAGATTTCCCGACGCGTTCGTAATTGCCGTCAGGAACGGTAAGATAATGCCTCTCAGGGAGGCAATTGAAGCAAAGAAAAGATAACATAGCCCTATGAAGATATCCCACGAGGTCAGGATCGGAGCCGTTGCACTGATCACAATTATCGCATTTATCCTGTTGTTCGAGTTTCTGAAGGGGACTGCCCTTTTCACAAGCACAGACACATATCATATTGTATATGAAAACATTGCAGGATTGACTGAATCAAACCCGGTGGAAATAAACGGCTACCAGGCAGGTGTCGTGCAGGATGTCAGGCTGATCAATGACGGATCAGGCCGGATTCTGGTCTCCCTCTCCGTGGACAAGAATTTCAATATTCCGGATGACACCAGGGCAGAAATCACGACTGCCACCCTCATTGCGGGCATGAAGATCATACTGAGGATGGGTGAAAGCAGTGAGATGTGTCACAGTCATGATACGCTTCAGGGATACGTAGCCACTTCAATCATCGACAGGCTTGGACAGACTATGCAACCACTCGAGGGAAATATCACGAGCATAATTGTCAGGCTTGATTCCGTGGTCACGGCACTGAACAATGTGTTCACCCCCGAGATGACAGGCAATATCAGATCGACAATGTCAGATGTAAGCGCCGTCACCTCCGATCTGAAGGAAGTCTCAAACAGCAGCAAGGATGAGCTTACGGCTGCCATCAGTGATCTGCAGGCCTTCACGGCCATGCTCTCGGCAAACAGTTCAACCCTGGATTCAACCCTGAAGAATATCGGAGGTATCACTGAGGAACTGGCCTCGGCTGACCTGGGGACCACTCTCTCCTCTCTCCGGTCCTCACTGACCGGTCTGGAGAGCATAGTAAAGGGCATCAGTCAGGGTGAAGGGTCTGCCGGAAAGCTTATGACAAACGACAGTCTGTACAATAATCTCAGCAACACTCTCGGCAGTCTTGACCTTTTACTGCGTGACATGAGGGAAAATCCGAAGAAATATGTCCATTTCTCCCTTTTTGGCAAAAAAGCCGAATGAATTGTTAAAATAATACTAAACAATAATGGATCACCCGGTTGCAGAGCTCTTCAGGGAGGTTCTCAGAACTTGGCAGATCAGGACCGGAATATCTTCAATTTCATAAAGGGCTGTGATACATTATCTTCATATTATATCACTGATTATGTGTATGTTATAAATTTTGACCAATGTTTTTCACTTTAAGGACCTGAAGCTCATCACAGTAAAGAATAAATGTAAAAGTCAAGAGCAAAATAATTTTTTTTTAACCTTTTTTTTTACAAATATTGTCACGGCTTTCAGCACCGACGAAAAAAGCGAGTTTTTTAATTTCAATCTGAATGAACAAGTCACACGATGAGGTTTGGAGTAATTGTCTTGAGATAATCCGGGACATTATTCCATCGGCCAGTTTTAAAACATGGTTCGAGCCTATTGTTCCTCTCAGGCTCGAAAAAAATATCCTGACAATACAGGTGCCCAGCCCTTTCTTTTATGAATACCTGGAAGAGCAGTACATAGATATTCTCCGCAAGACACTCAGGCGGGAGATTGGCAATGATGCCAAGCTTGAGTACAACATCATCATGGAGAACTCAGGCTACACAAACGGCAAGCCATACACAGTAAGGTACCCGTCAAGAAACAAGGCTGATCTTCAGAACAAACCGATGCAGGTGCCTTTTGAGGTAACCCAGCCAGCGATAAGAAATCCTTTTATAATACCGGGCATCA
>JAEYZD010000159.1 GCA_023430725.1 Bacteroidota bacterium
GGTGAGATTATGCCGGAGTTCTGGATTGATGAGAATGAGGATGAGGGTAAAAATCTGAACGAGGAAAAGCTGCTTGCCAAGAATCTGCAGAGGGCAGGGATCAACTGCCGCTGGAGCTACAACAAGATCAGCACTGACGCCGAAGGGAGAAGCCTGAATGAAAAAGTCATGCAGCTGATGGGCAACGACCTGAACCTGCTTGTTTACAATTTTGTGGATATGCTGAGTCATGCCCGTACCGAGATCAACGTCATCCGGGAGATGACCGGAGACGAGGCATCATGGCTCTCATTCACCCACTCATGGTTCATTCACTCGCCTCTGATAGAGCTTCTCAGGCTGGTCTCGGCCAGGGGAGCACGGGTGGTGATAACAACCGATCACGGATCGGTGAAGGTTCAGAAGCCGGTTAAGGTTGTGGGCGACAGGAATACATCGATGAACCTGAGGTACAAGACTGGAAGGAACCTCGACTACAATCCCCGCGAGGTATTCGAGATAACCGCCCCTGCTAAAGCGGGACTCCCGATGAGCAATATCTCCTCAAAATACATCTTCGCCCTCGCGAATGACTTCCTGGTCTATCCGAATAACTACAATCACATTGTTTCATATTACCGTGACTCGTTCCAGCACGGCGGCATCTCGATGCATGAGATGCTTCTTCCGCTTGTATCGCTGGAACCGGTCTGATTTGCTATTTTTGCAGCATGAAGATTGTGGTCACCGACAAGAGCCGGCTGCGTGATGCGGCAAGGCACTTCCTGAAAGAGACGGCAGGCAACACCCTATTTGCTGTTTATGGCCGGATGGGCTCGGGAAAGACAACGTTCATACGGGCGATATGCCGTGAGATGGGTGTTTCAGACACGGTGACAAGCCCGACTTTCACCCTCGTCAATGAGTACAAACGTCCCGGCAGCAGTCCGGTTTTTCACTTCGACTTTTACAGGATAAAAAAGATCACCGAGGTCCTTGACTTCGGTATTGAGGAATATTTTTATTCAGGATCGCCGTGCTTCATGGAGTGGCCGGAGATGATCGAGTCCCTCCTGCCGGAGGGGACGTTGCGCATATCAATAACCGTTGAGCCTGACGGCAGCAGGATCATTGAGACTGTTACCGGGCCACCGGAAGTATCTGCCCTCTGATTAAACGACCGGTGGCCGACCGGTGCGCCGGGGATACAGGTCACACACCGGTGCCCGACCGGTGCGCCGGGGATACAGGTCACACACCGGTGCCTGCCCGGTGCGCCGGGGATACAGGTCAAACAGGCCAGGCGGGTAGACCAGATGAGGCAGACCCCCCTGAAAGCACCGGGCACACAGGCCAGGCGCCACCCGACATCAGGGATCCATTAACTGATTTATCCCCTTCATCCTGCTGTCTCTGCAATTAAAGTCTTAAATTTGATCTGCCGGGACTTCTTCCGGTGAACCATAAAAATGAAGCCAGATGAATGAACCGTCCAGAAGCGCCTTCATGCCGCATGAAGAGCAGATAGAGAGGACAGTGGGCAGGAAGCAGATGTCGATTGGCATGCCACATGACTACCGTGACGGGGAGAAGCGCATTGCGCTGACTCCTGAGGCAGTCAGGATACTCACAGATGCTGGCCATGAGGTTTTTATGGAGAGAGGCGCGGGCACGGAAGCCGGATTTGCAGATGTTGATTACAGTAACAACGGCGCAGTGGTGAGTGACATGCCTGATACTGTATTCGGCTGTGACATCGTAATCAAGATAGCTCCGTTCACACAGCAGGAAGCCTCGCGGCTCAGGGGCGGTCAGACGGTTATCTCCTTCATGAATGCAGCAACACTGGGAGAGGAGACCCTGTCGGTGATGATGCGCAAGCGGGTGACAGCCATGGCCAGTGAGATAATCAAGGACAGTGATGGCATGCTTCCTGTAATGGAGTCAATGAGCGAGATCAGCGGAATCACCTCGGTGCTTCTTGCCTCGGAATACCTCAGCACCACATCGGGAGGGAAAGGGGTTATGCTTGGTGGCGTGACAGGGGTGACACCCACGGAGGTTGTGATCATCGGAGCCAACACGGCCGGTGAATATGCTGCACGTGCCGCCCTCGGGCTGGGTGCCATTGTGAAGGTGTTTGACTCCTCGGTGCACCGTCTCCGCAACTTCCAGAACCTGCTTGGGCAACGGCTCTATACATCAACCTTTCATCCCCAGGTGCTGCAGAAAGCCCTTAAATCGGCCGACGTGCTTATCGGCGCCCTCTCAACCGACATTCTGATGCCCTGGTTCTATGTAACAGAAGATATGGTTCAGGGGATGAAGCGCGGTTCGGTAATCATCGATCTCAGTGTTGACACCGGAGGTTGCGTTGAGACAGCCGAGCCGCGTGCGCTGAAGGATCCTATTTACGAGAAGCACGGGGTGATTCACTTTTCTGCATGGAACCTGCCGTCGCGTGTACCGAAGACAGCATCAATCGCCCTCAGCAACGTATTCAGGCCGCTTATGCAGGATATCGCGGATGCGGGAGGCGTCACTCCCATGCTCAAATTCAACAACGGGCTCCGCAGCGGAGTCTACATATACAATGGCATCCTGACCAACGAAGTGCTGGGCCAGAAGTTCGGCATACTCTCCAAGGATATAAACCTGCTCCTTGCTGCCTTCTGATTCGGACGCCGGCCAGATTGTCGAATCAGATGGAGAATGGATGTAGGCCTTTAAGAATTGTAGAAGGCAGGCCCCGCTAAAGCCAGCTCAGGACCGCCTCCCTGCCTGACTGGCTGATTCTTGCATCCCGACCCAGGTAGAGCGCCCTGTTATCCGGAATGTGTCCTGCAGGAAAGTTGAACAACACCGGGTAATCATAACCGCCAACCACATTCATAACAACCTCTTCAACAGTCTGGTTGAAGACATGCTCCCCTTCGGTGATTTCCTCCATCCCTCCCACTACCAGGGCAGACAGATTCTTCAGCAGGCCGGCCATACGCATCCCCACCAGCATCCGGTCGAGGTGGTAGAACTTTTCGCCAATCTCCTCAATGAACAGTACAGCACCGTCGGTATCAGGCTGTGCCGGGGTCCCGTCAAGACTGTAAATGAGGGAAATGTTGCCTCCCGTTACCCTTCCTGATACATCGAATGATGCTTCGCTCTGCGTGATCCATTTCACCGGCTCAGCCTTTCCTGTCAGGGCTTCGATTACAGTTTCATAGCATCGTGGCGAGCACCCGGGATTTGAATAGTTAAGTGGCATCTCTGCATGCAGTGAGGCTATGCCGCAAATGTTGCCGAGCCACATGTGCAGCGAGGTGATGTCGCTGTATCCCACGTACCACTTCGGGTGTTTCCGAAGGGCGGAAAAATCTATCCGGTCAACGATCCTCGTCATGCCATAGCCGCCGCGCGAGCAGAGCACCGCCTTTACATCAGGGTCATCCGTTGCCCTCTGTATGTCAAGCAGTCTCTCACTTTCAGTACCGGCAAACGGTCCGCTGCGAGAGAAGACATGCTCGCCAAGGGTGACACGGAATCCGGAATCCTTCAGTTTTTGTGCCGCCATTTGAACAAGGTCAGCTTCTATAGGACTCGCGGGGGTTATAATCTCTATGCGGTCGCCCTCCTTAAGGAACGGCGGGATGACAATTGATTTCATGCGTGTAAGGAATGGTATCAGTACCAAAAATAGTCATTTCATGAGAGAAACCGTGCGGCATTCTCAAAGAGTCTGCCGAAGGTGCGGTCGACGGCGCCGGCCTGATCCCCGGCAAGAACCGGGAAGGGCGATTCATGGGTGCACGGGTAGCCGGCATCCCAGATCTCTGCATCAGCACCCGCAAGGGCTTCCCTGATCGCACCCGGAGGGATGACCCTGTCACCTTCCAGGGAGACGGCACGAAGCCTTCCGTCCCACCTGGAGAATGGAGCGCCGTGAATGGATGTCAGTCTATGCAGGGATGTCATCGCATAAAAAGCTCTCCCCTCGGGGGTGTCATTCATCAGGGAAGAAAAGTAATCACTGCTTCCTCTGCCGGAGCCCGAGGGCCAGCCGAGGTAGAATGACAGAAGCATCTCGAAGGCTCTGCTGTCCATAATCAGTCTGGAGGTACCGTTCATCATCCCGAAGGTACTCCCTCCGCAGAAGAGCATCACCCGGCTGTCGGCCGGCAGTGGCGACGGTTCCGAAAGCATCATCACCTGAGCTGCCAGAGCCCCGATTGAATAGGCAAAAATATCCACCGGTCCGTCTCCTGCGATTCCTTCAACCTTACCAGACCTGACCATGGCGATGAAGGCCGACAGATCCCTGACTGTCTGGTAGCCAGACAGCATGAACCGTTGAGGAGAAACAGTCATACGGGTGCTCAGGGCTACATTGACGAAGGTTGTGAGACGGGTGTCCGGCAGCATTGAGGTGCGGGCAGCCACCAGCGGTGTCATTATATGCCTGTCAATCCAGGTTTGCGGAGAGCGGTTCATGTGCCAGGCGTGCGGGAAAAGTATTACCGGTCTGCCTGTCCCTTCTGCCAGCGCTGCTCCCCACTGTATGTACTTGTTCCAGCCTCTCTCATTCAGTCCATGAAGCAGGATGATGGCTCCCCTGCCATGAGTCTTTCCCTCAAAAGCCGCCGGCCACATTATGTAGTAACTGAATTCATTGTTTCGCTCCTCTGCCTCGCGGGACCTGAAAAGGAAACGGAACATCTCGGAAACAGTGTTGGCGTCTGAAAGGGAGAACTCGACCGGCGAACGGAACCTCTCCTCTGTCATGGTAACGCCCGTGCCGGGAATCAGTCCTGTTTTAATCCCTCCCCTGAAATGCCCGGCCAGCACTTTCTCTGTTTCCGTATATCCCATCGCTCCGATTATCCGGCAAACAAAAGGGATTGTAGCGGTGCTGCCAAAAAATAGGTTTCCGCTACCTCCCTGCGGGCCGGAATGGCCCCCTCAGGGGTGAAAAAGCTGCCTGAGGGGTGAATTTGCATGACTCTTTTTAACCAAAAAACCGTGGGCCGGTAAAAGTGTTACTTTTGCATTAACTGCAGATGCCATGAATATCGACTTCGGCAAAAAACTACCCGGATACCTCACCGAAAAGGGGAATATCGTTACCACGATACTCTTCACTGCCGGTTTTGCACTGCTGTTTCTCAATCTTTACACTCCATTCGGGGTCGGAACCTGGTTCGAGGTCTCAAAGCCCACCCTCCTGCTCTACGCCAGCGGTGTGATCCTTGCCGGGGTACTTGTGGTGGCTGTCAGCCGCATCATAATGTACCATTCGGTGAAACGGGGCGGCATTATCCGCATCTGGCACTATCTGCTCTGGGTAGCAGCTGAAATCCTGGCAATGGCACTCTTCTTCACCCTTTTCGAGACTGTTATCCTGAATGACTCGCGTCCTTTCACCGAGCTCCTCTCAAGGTCAGTGCAGAACACATCCCTCACCCTCCTGTTGCCGTATATAATCCTGTGGCTCTGGTTCTCATGGCGCGACAGCAAAGCGAAGCTCTCCGTGATAATGGAACAGCCCGAAGCTGCAGGCCAGCGCCCGATGATACATTTCAGGGATGAAAAGGGGGTGCTCAGGATGTCCCTGAAACATGCCGATCTGCTTTACGTTCAAGGCAGTGACAATTATGTAACAGTCTGCTACCAGGGGCCGGACAAGCTCAGCCGTTTCATGCTCCGCAATACCCTGCGGACCCTGGAGGAGGAGCTCAGGGAGGCAGTCATAATTCGCTGCCACAGGTCGTGGCTTGTCAATATTCAGAAAGTAAAGCTTATACGCCGGGAGAAGGATGGCCTTATGCTTGAGCTTGACAGCATCCCCCCTTCAGAGGTGCCGGTGTCCCGTACATATATGCACGAGGTGCTTGCAGCCTTCGGACATGTCGAATAGCAAGCCTTACGGCGCTTTTTGAAAATCATTATCTTTGCCGGGTTAAAAATCAGCAATCGACATTCACAGATGAAGAAGTTCAAGCGCCATCTCATTACTTCAGCCCTTCCGTATGCCAACGGGCCAATCCACATAGGACACCTTGCAGGGGTTTATGTGCCGTCTGACATCTATACAAGATACCTCAGGATGCGGGGCGAGGACGTCATCTCCATCTGCGGATCTGACGAACACGGTGTTCCCATCACCCTCAAGGCACGCAAGGAGGGAATCACCCCTCAGGAGGTGGTTGACCGCTATCATGAGCTGAATAAGAAGGCATTCGCCGACTTCGGGATCTCCTTTGATATCTATTCGCGTACATCGAATAAGATCCATTATGAAACCGCCTCGCAGTTCTTCCGCAAGCTCTATGACCAGGGCGAATTCATCGAGAAAACCGCCAGCCAGTACTATGACGAAGAGGCAGGCTGCTTCCTTGCCGACCGTTACATCACCGGCACATGCCCTCACTGCGCGAACGAAAATGCATATGGCGACCAGTGCGAAAAATGCGGCACATCACTCAGCGCCACTGATCTCATCAACCCCCGGTCAACTATCAGCGGCAGCGCCCCGGTCATGCGTGACACTCTCCACTGGTACCTGCCGCTTGACAAATACGAGCCCTGGATCAGGAAATGGATCCTCGAGGATCACACCGAGTGGAAGACAAACGTATACGGCCAGTGCAAATCGTGGCTCGACCAGGGTCTGCAGCCAAGAGCTGTCAGCCGTGATCTCGACTGGGGTGTGCCGGTACCTGTTGAAGGGGCAGAAGGCAAGGTGCTCTATGTGTGGTTTGACGCACCTATAGGTTACATATCCGCCACCAGGGAGCTGACACCCGACTGGGAGAAATACTGGAAGGATCCCGAAACACGGATGATCCATTTCATTGGCAAGGACAACATCGTGTTTCACTGCATCATCTTCCCGGCAATGTTAAAGGCTGAGGGAAGCTATATCCTTCCTGACAACGTGCCTGCCAATGAATTCCTGAACCTCGAGAATGACAAGATCTCAACATCGAGGAACTGGGCAGTATGGCTTCATGAGTACCTTGAGGATTTCCCGGGCAAGCAGGATTCGCTTCGCTATGCGCTATGCGCCACCGCCCCGGAGACGAAAGACAACGATTTCACATGGAAGGATTTCCAGGCGCGCAACAATAATGAGCTTGTAGCAATACTTGGCAATTTCATCAACCGCACGCTGGTGCTCACATCCAACTACTACAAGGGGGTGGTCCCGTCGCCGGGCGTAATGACTGATTATGACAACGATACTGTAAAGTCGATCATGACTTGCCGTGAAAACGTGGAGAGCAACCTGGAAGCCTTCCGTTTCAGGCAGGCGCTGGCCGAGGCCATGAACCTGGCCCGACTCGGCAACAAGTACCTGGCTGACACAGAACCCTGGAAGGTTGTAAAAACTGATGCTGAGAGGGTTAAGACTATCTTGTATGTCTCACTGCAGATCACGGCCAACCTGGCAATACTGCTCGAGCCCTTCCTTCCCTTCTCGATGGATAAGCTGCGGGGATGGCTTGGAATCACCGGACTGAAGTGGGATGCAGCAGGCAGGTCAGATCTGCTTCTGCCGGGTCACGTTGTCTCCTCAGGTGAGCTCATGTTCACAAAGGTTGAGGATGCGGAGATCGAAAAGCAGGTAAAGAAGCTGCTTGATACCAAAAAAGCCAATGAGGCAACCGGAGCCACTGCAGCCCCGCAGAAGGATGACGTAAGTTTTGAGGAGTTCACAAGAATGGATATCCGAACTGCAACCATCCTCGAAGCGGAGAAGGTGGCAAAAACAACCAAACTTATTAAGCTGAAGGTGGATACGGGCATTGACGTCCGTACGATAGTCTCAGGTATAGCCGAGCACTTCACCGCTGAGGAGCTGCCCGGGAAAAGCATCTCGGTGATAGTCAACCTCGCTCCGCGAACTATCAAGGGTATCGAGTCGAAGGGGATGGTTTTGCTGGCCGAAGATGAGAACGGCAAACTTGTTTTTGTCACCCCCGAGCAGAAGATCCAGAACGGAAGTCCTGTCAAATAGGTCTGAGGGCCCCGATCCTCCATCCGGCGGATGGCGGATGGCGGATGGCGGATGCGGGGTTTCGGCTTCCTACAGGAAGCCTCAATCTGAGGGTCTGAGAGTCTTGCGGTCATGCGGTCTCGCTGACTGGAGACTGCTGACTGGAGACTGATGCCTCCACTACTGCCTATTGCCTATTACCTGCTTTTATATACCCACGCCCCGGAATATTCCTTCCTGAGCTTCTCGAGGACTACCTTTGCCTCGTCGAGGGTCGGGAAAGCCTGGGCGCTGACACGCAGATAACCGTCAGGACCGCCGGCTACTTCCGGATCAAACCCCTGCCTGCGCAGTTCTTCAACCATTGTCAGGGCATTTTCCTCACCCTTGAAGCTGCCGATGATAACGAGATACCTGTACTCCTCAACCACCACCGCCGGTGACCTTCTGGCAGAGGCCTGCGATGTTGCGGCCGGCTGTACAACGGAGGTCCGTGGGGTTGAAGCAGGCTGAACGGCAGGAGGTTGCGACACACCTTCAGGACGCGAGGCTGACGACTGAGTAATTGCGGCAGGCTTACTGACAGTGGATTGTGAAGTGACCGCGGGCTGATCGGCGGGACTATGCGTTACGGTTTCAGCAGCTTTTGTCTCCGCCGCTTCCGGCAGGCTCACGGACTCACTGTCAATGTAACCAGGTATCGGGTATTCTATAGAGGAGGATTCCTTTTCTGCATCAATCTGCCCCCGGTTGAACTCCAGCTCAGCCCTTGCCAGGGGGTTGAGGTTTGATTCCTCAACATTGCTTTTGAATATCTTATCATTGAAAGGTACCAGCGCAAGGGCGATGAGTATGGGTCCTATAACCGCGGCTCTTGCAAGCAGGCTCCTCATGGAGGGCTGGCTCACGCCCGGATCACTGCGTCTTTCAAGCGCCATTTTCCGCACGTCGAAGCCGCTCACCGGCTGCCTGTAGTAGGCGCTGAGACCGTATGACGAAAGCAGGTAATTGACAGACAGATCCGGCTCAAAAACAATCGCTCTTTCGTAATTGAGGGTGAATGTTCCAAGCAAGTCAATTGTCACTGGCTTGTCGGATAAAATTCTTCTCCTGAGATCCCCGGACCACTCGCTGACGATTTCGCGGGCAGCGGCATAGCCGATGCCGAAAACCGAAGATACATGTCCTATGAGAAGACCGTCATTTCCGGTCAGGTGACGGTTAAATGTAATCTTCCTCGAGGGAGGCTCAAAAAGCCCCTCCTTCCGGTCGGTCCGTGCAGGAAAATAGTTGCCAATAAATGCACCAAACCCCGGTACAATGACACAGTCATGCTTTAAAAGAAGTTCTCTGATAAGTCCGCTGATATCCCTCGCCATGTATAGCCAATAATGAACAAAGATAAAAAAGAAACCGGAGTTCTCCTCGGGAAAAAGGGTTAAATAAAATCCATTATCTTCGCTTTTGAAGATAGTGCACGGCAGATGAAAAAGATAGAGATGGTCGACCTCCGGTCGCAGTATGAGAGGCTCAGGGCTGACATTGACAATGCGGTGGCGGAGGTTATCAGCTCCACCGCCTTTATCAAGGGACCTGACGTGCGGCTCTTCGAGGAGGAACTGCAGCGTTACCTCGGCGTCCGTCACGTCATCTCCTGCGCCAACGGTACCGATGCGCTCCAGATTGCTATGATGGCACTGGGACTGAAACCGGGCGACGAGGTGATCACAACCAACTTTACATTCATTGCCACAGTAGAAGTCATAGAGCTTCTCGGGCTTAAAACAGTCCTTGTGGAACCTGAACCGGACACCTTCAATATCAGCATCGAAGCTGTCCGCAAGGCGATCACCCCGCGAACCAGGGCAATCGTCCCTGTTCATCTCTTCGGACAGTGCGCAGAGATGGAGCCGATTCTTGAACTGGCCCGCGAACACGGAATACATGTGATTGAGGACGTTGCCCAGGCCACCGGGGCAGTTTACCGCTTCAGCGACGGCACAGAGAAGAAGGCCGGCACCATGGGCACAATAGGGTGCACATCATTCTTCCCATCGAAGAATCTTGGTTGCTACGGCGACGGCGGGGCGCTCTTCACCGACGATGACGGACTGGCAGCACTCATTCGCAGCATCACCAACCACGGGATGAAGGTGAGATATTATCATGACACAATAGGAGTCAACTCGCGCCTTGACACACTCCAGGCAGCCATCCTCCGGGTCAAGCTGCGCCACCTTGATGAGTTCAACGAGGCGCGACGCACCGCAGCATCTCACTATGACAGGGAACTGTCCGGCCTTCCGGGGATCAACCCGCCAGTCAGATCTCCTTTCTCCACACATATCTTTCACCAGTACACGCTGCGGATAGGGGACGGAAAGCGTGACAGCCTGCGCGAGTGTCTTGAGAATGAGGGTATACCCTCAATGATCTACTATCCTGTGCCGCTGCACATGCAGAAAGCATACCTGCACCTGGGTTACGGTCCCGATGACTTCCCCCTGACTTCGCGCCTCACCGGCGAAGTACTTTCACTGCCGATGCACACCGAACTGGACGAAGAGCAGCTTACCTGGATCACCGGCTGCATCAGGTCAAAATACAATTAAAAAACATGGACAAAGAGTACTTTGCACACGATACGGCAGTGGTTGACGACGGCTGTACAATCGGCCCCGGAACGAAGATCTGGCACTTCAGCCACATAATGAAGGATGCGGTCATCGGTGAGCGGTGCAACATAGGCCAGAACGTGGTGGTATCACCCGGCGTGATTCTGGGAAATAATGTGAAGGTCCAGAACAATGTATCAATATATACCGGAGTTATATGTGAGGACGATGTATTCCTCGGACCGTCGATGGTATTCACCAACATAACGAACCCGCGCAGCGCCATCATTCGGCGCGACCAGTATGTCACCACCCTGGTCAGGCGCGGAGCCTCTGTTGGCGCCAATGCCACAATCGTATGCGGCAATGAGATAGGTGAATACTCACTTATCGGTGCCGGAACGGTTATAACGAAACCGGTAAAACCCTTCGCCCTGGTGGTAGGTAACCCCGGACGCCAGACAGGATGGGTCTCCGAATACGGGCACAGGCTCTCCTTCGACGACGGAGGTATAGCCGTCTGCCCCGAGAGCGGCCAGGAATACAGGCTGTCCGGCGGAGATGTGACTAAAATTATTTGACAGACTTATGCCTTTGACAATATACTTCTTATGAATAATGCACCTAAGAACTTCGGTCTCATAGGTATCGCCGGCTATATAGCCGAACGGCACCTGAGAGCCATAAAAGACACAAATAACCGCCTCCTGGCAAGCCTCGACAAGTTTGACTGCGTCGGGAAGCTCGACAGCTACTTCCCGGAGAGCGACTTCTTTGTTGAGTTCGAGAGGTTTGACAGGCACGTTGACAAGCTCAAGAGAGTGGGTGTACAGCTTGATTATGTGAGCATCTGCTCGCCCAACTACCTGCATGACTCACACATCCGCTTCGCCCTGCGTCACCAGGCTGATGCTATCTGCGAGAAGCCCGTGGTGCTCAACCCGTGGAACATTGACGCTTTGCAGGAGATTGAAAAGGAGACCGGACACAGGATCTACAACATACTGCAGCTCAGGTACCACCCGGTCATAATGGAATTGCGTGACAGGATCAGGAGCGCATCCGCCGGCAAGAAGCATGACATAGACCTTACCTATATCACAAGCCGCGGCAACTGGTACCATATTTCATGGAAAGGCGATGTTAACAAATCGGGCGGCATAGCCACGAACATCGGAGTGCACTTCTTTGACATGCTGGGATGGATCTTCGGGCCGGTTGTTTCCAACAGGGTGCATCTGCTCGAGCGCGACAAGGCATCAGGGTACCTCGAACTCGAGAATGCCCGCGTCAGATGGTTCCTGAGCATCGATGTCAATGACCTCCCCGCACCGGTAAGGGAGAAGGGAAAGAGAACCTACAGGAACATAACGGTTGACGGCGAAGAGCTTGAATTCTCTGAAGGATTCACTGATCTGCACACCGTCACCTACCGCGAGATCATGAAAGGCAACGGCTACGGTGTGGAGGATGCCCGGCAGAGCATTGAAACAGTTTACCAGATAAGAAATTCGGCACTCTCGGTGCTGACAGGAGAATATCACCCCCTCATTAAAAAATGAATATGTACACCAGACTTACAAAAAGGGAGACAAAGCTCTCTCTCATCGGCCTCGGTTATGTGGGCCTTCCCATTGCACTTGAATTTGCGAGGAAAATAGGCGTGATTGGCTTTGACATAAGGCCTGACCGTGTGGAGCTGATGAAACAGGGGATTGACCCCAGCAACGAGCTTGAACATGAGGCATTTGCCGGCACGGATATTAAATATACCGCCAACCCCGAGGATCTCCGCGAGGCTTCATTCCACATCATCGCCGTACCAACCCCGGTGACCAGGCATAACCTGCCTGACCTGGAACCCGTACTGAAGGCTTCAGAGACGGTGGGCCGCATCCTCAAGAAGGGCGACTATGTGGTTTACGAATCTACCGTTTACCCCGGCTGTACCGAGGAGGAGTGCATCCCGGTGCTGGAGCGGTATTCCGGCCTGAAATGCCCGGAAGACTTCAAGGTGGGTTTCTCACCGGAACGAATCAACCCCGGTGACAGGAACCACACCCTGACAAAAATAGTCAAGGTGACCAGCGGCTGCGATGCCGAATCAGCTGAGAACATTGCAAAAACCTACGAGCTGATCATCGAGGCCGGCGTGCACCGTGCCTCATCAATAAAGGTGGCGGAGGCTGCAAAGATCATAGAGAATACGCAGCGCGACATCAACATCGCCTTCATGAACGAGCTCTCCATCATCTTTAACAGGATGGGAATAAACACGTACGAGGTGCTGGAGGCAGCCGGAACAAAATGGAATTTCCTGAAGTTCTACCCCGGTCTGGTGGGCGGTCACTGTATCGGTGTCGATCCCTACTACCTCTCATACAAGGCCAAGGCAATGGGTTACCACCCACAGATGATAGACTCAGGCCGGTTCACCAATGACAGCATGGGCGCCTATGCCGGCAAGGAGACGGTAAAGAAACTCATCGCAGCTCACAAGAGTCCTGACAGGTCACGGGTGCTGGTGATGGGAATGACCTTCAAGGAGGATGTGACCGACATACGAAACTCGAAAGTCATTGACGTGGTGAACGAACTGCGTGATTTCGGCGTGGAGGTGGATGTAATTGACCCGGGTGCATCACACGGGGAGGTTAAACACGAATACGGCATCGACCTAAAAAAACAGCCCGAAGGTAAATATGATGCCATCATTGTGGCTGTGGCCCATAAGGAGTACCGTGACCTGGACGAGAAATTCTTCCTTGACCTGCTCAATGAGAAAGGGATTCTCGTAGACCTCAAGGGGCTCTTCAGGAACAAAATGAGATGGCTGACCTACTGGAGTCTGTAATGGGCAGAAAGATAATTGTCACCGGAGGAACAGGTTACATCGGATCACACACGGTGGTTGAGCTGATTGTGAACGGGTATGAGCCCGTCATTATTGACAACCTGTACAATTCAGACAGAACTGTTCTTGAAGGAATACGGGCAATCACCGGCGTCACCCCGAAGTTCTGGGACTATGACCTGTGTGACAGCCAGAAGCTGGAAGAGGTGTTCAGGGCCGAGGGAAA
>JAEYZD010000164.1 GCA_023430725.1 Bacteroidota bacterium
GATAAGACTTTCCCGTTCAGTTCTTCAAGGGTATAGGTTTTATTATCTTCCGTCGTTCTTATGTTTGCAGTTGTAATTGACATAAGGTCACGGGCATACTTTTGCTGAATTTCAGCACGCAGCAACAATGATTTGTTTTGTGAAATCACTGTTAATGGCTGCCCTGCTTCGACATACTGCCCGTTTCTTACAAAAATTTGCTTGACGAAACCACTCATCGGGCTGAAGACTGTTTGCCCGTTAGCGCTGAAATTCTGCTTCAGATTCTCATAGACCGATCTGGCGTTTTCATACTGTGTTTTAACTTCAAGTAATTGTTTTTCAGATACAATCTTATCTACGGCCAGCAATTTTGCTCTTTCATAATCTGCGCTGGCCTTTTCAAAATTATTCTGTGCTTCGGCAAAACGGACAGCAGAATTATTTTCAGCCAGCCCGCTGCCTTTAATCGTCAGGAGTGCCTGGCCATTTGACACATTTATTCCTTCCGTCAGTCCCAATCCCGGATAAGAAATGACACCGCTCGTCTTCGCTGTTACAAGGGCTTCATCGCCATTGGCGGATTGAATTTGTGCGGTAGTCTTTATTACCTGACCGAACGGTTCCCTCACCGGGTAACCGGTGGAGAATTCTGTTTTCCATGATTGTTCTTTTGTAAAAACCGTGGTGTTGGTTCTTGAGATTATGTTCTCATCGGCAGCTGTTGCTGCTTCCTGATTGGCGGCATAAACCTCAACTTCCGGTACAATAATTTTAAAATCACCGGCTTCTGTTTTAACTGTATACTCAAGGGTGCCGGCCCCCGCCACTTCCGGCCTGATATCAAAGCTGTATATCCCTTTTCTTGAAGGGATTTCCAGTGTCTGTTCCACTGCTTTACCGTTAACAATGAGTTTAATAGTTACCTCTCCGCTTGAAAGGGCAGTGAATTCAGGAAGGTTGGAGAAATGTGACAGGACGTTTGCAGTCTGACCGGTAACGAAGGGGTCGGCTTCGGCAAACAGTTCAAACTTGTCGCTGTATGCAGTATACTGAAACTTAATTTCTTCGGATTCAGTATCAGATCCATTTTCATGTTTGTGATTGCATCCTGCAATTGCCAGTGCAATCAATGAAATCATTATTAATTTAAAGTACATTTTACTGCTTGTTTAGACAATGAAACAGAAGATAAAAGTGGCACAAAACATTAATTACTAATGTTATAAATGCACCAGATCAACGGTATGAATTATACTGCAGGGGGTGCCCTCAGTCCCAGGGAGGCAAAGAGAAGAGATCGATACAAGCTGTCTGTGACCCGCTCATAAACATATGAGGATAATATGGGAATCAGTAATTCCGTGCTGTTGTTCAGAATATTATTGTGAAACCCGTCAATGCCCGAACGGTCCGTTTCGTAAATAAACCTGAAATCAGGCTTTGATTCATTTGATAAGACTACAACCGGATCTTTTAAAACGCAATCGTCATGGCTATTTTCTCCGTCATGACTGTGGCTGGCAGGGTTTGTGCCATGTTCATGGGTAAAATCATCCTGAATGCAATGTGATCTTTCGAAACAAATCTGTTTATTGTGATGATGGTGAGGTACAACAGCATGCGCCACCAGCAAGATACCGGCCAGCATAAAAAACAGATTTGCTGTTATCCTCATCATCATTATTCGCTAGGAATCAATGCAATTATAATGAAAAATCTGAAACATTGTTCGCTAAAACCTGTTGAACCTGACCCTTATTTACGATAAAGGCAGCATTCAGCCAGACTGTTGTAAGTTGAATCTGGTGCCCGGTATTTGTCGTTATCGTGGCCGGCGTCAGCGATTGCTTTTTTGACATCATCTATATCCGTATGTGCTTTGTCATAGCTGATATGCAGCATTTTTGATTCCATGTTCCATTCTGCAGCCACCACTCCGTGTACTGATTTTGCCGTTGTCTCAATCCTCTCCTTGCACATCTCACAGAGGCCCTCAACCCTGAACTCGGCATGACTGACGCTTGCGGAAGTTTTGGCTTCAGCTCCGGAAGTTGTATTGTGACCCATATTTGTCGGTGACATCATTGCGCCATCCTGGTCCGTTGCGGGCGTTGTGCCGTGATCATGCACAGAAGACGAAGCTCCGCCGGCCGGATTCATCATGCTCGGTTTGCCTGTAAGCTGGGCTGCCGCATCAACGCTGAAGGTGCCATTGGTGACAATCTCTTCTCCTTCTGCCAGTCCTGATACTACAACAAAACTGTCCCCCAGCGCCGGGCCCAGTTCTATCTCACGCATCCTGAAGACAGGCTCATCAATTCCGGTCTGTTTCACGTATACGATTGACCTCTTTCCTGTCCAGAGAACCGCAGATTTCGGAATTATCAAGTTATTGCTGAACTCAGGCAAAGTGGTTGATACAATTCCTGTTACGAACATTTCCGGCTTGAGCCTGCCTGAGCTGTTCCCGGTTTCAACCCTTACCCTTGCCACGCGTGTTACCGGATCAATTACCGGATCAATGAAGGCAATCGTTCCGGTGAATTTTTCACCCGGATATGCCTCGACTGTAAATGTGAGTCTTTCGCCTCTTTTCAGGAACCGGAGATCACTCTCATATGCATCAAAGAGCACCCAGAGCCCGGAGAGGTCCGCAATCTCATACAGCAGGGTTCCCTGTGAGATGTAGTTACCCGTATTGACCAGCCTGGATATTACTGTGCCATCGGTGTTTGATACAATATCGACCAGTGACTGGGCGACTCCTGAATATTCAATTGTTGCAATCTGTTCATCAGTAATTTTCCAGAGGCGAAGTTTTTCCCTGGCGGCATCATATATGGCTGGCTGCGTCTCTTTCGTCTTCGAAGCCTCAATCAGTTCCTGCTGGGCTGAAACCAATTCAGGGGAGTATACCTGTGCAAGGAGCTGGCCTTTCCTGACACTCTCACCTGTAAAATTCACGAACAGCTTCTCTATCCTTCCGGATACATGTGACACCTGGTTCTGCAGCAATCTTTCATCAGCCTGCACTTTGCCATAAAGCCTCACCTCCATGACAGGTTTCTGCCCTGATACCACTGTGGTCATAACATTTGCGAGGGCTGCACCCTCCTTTGTGAGATGCACTGCATCAGGATCAATTCCGGAGGACCCGTTCTGAACGAGAGGAATCAGGTCCATGCCGCAGATGGGGCAGTCACCTTCTTCCTGCATCCTTATATGAGGGTGCATTGAGCATGTCCATGTTGTTTCCAGTGCCACCTCTGTGGGTTGTCCCGGTTCATGATCATGACCGTGCCCGTCACGGAATATAAGCCAGCCGAGAAAGAGGCCGGCGAGAACAAAAAGGGTGTAATTGAGATACCTGTTGGAGAGCAGCCGGTTTAACTGAGATTTATTAAGTTTTTCCATTTTTGTAATTCTTGTTATTTTGTTGACGATGCCATAAGCCGTGTTATCAGGGCAGATGCAATATGCAGATCCGCCCGGGCTTCAATCAGGGTAAGTTCATATTCATAGATCTGCTGCCGCAATCTTAATACATCTGTCAGTGATGAAGCGGAGGCAGAGAAATCCTTCAGCATCAGGTCGAGGGATCTGGCCGCGAGACTGCGCTGGCCTTCGTACAGTTTAACCCTTCTCGAGGTATCCTGATAGTCCAGCATGGCACTGAAGAGTTCAACCTTCAGAGAATTTACAGTTGCCCTGTAGCTCTGCCCTGAAGAAGATTTGAGCAGATCGGTCTCGGATTTCATGGCATTATACTTCTTCCGGTAAACAGGGATTGTAACAGTAACCATCGGCATGACCATGTCCGAGCCGTTCATCGCTGATTCAGACATCGGGCTTTTATTGATCAGCGAATAATTGATTCCGATTCCCACCATCGGGTAGCTCATCCCTGAGATCATCTTTTTACGTGCCTCAAGCGACTGGTTTTCATAGCTGATCATTTTCAGCATCGGATTGTCTGCAAGCAGGCTGTCCATGTCCATTGTCTCCGCCAATCCCACAGAAGAGGTTCCGGCAATTGTGTCAACATAAACCGGAAGCGCAGGATCCCTGTCAAGGATACTGTTGAACCTGGCCACTGATGTTCTTTCCTGATTCTTAAGGGAGGCAATATTGTCCTCAAGCCCGAGAATCTCGATCTGTATTCTGTAGAGATCTGCGAGACCTGATCCGCCGGAGGAATTCCCCATCGGGGATGACTGCATTGATGACTGGCTCCCGCGTGGATCTGTATCCCAGCTGCTTGTCTGGGCGCCTGCCATATTTCCCATTCCCGCAGGACTCCCTTCCATTCCTCCCTGAGCGCCGGGGGAGGACATGGAGCCGGCAGGCTGGGATGTTGTGCTTCCTGAAGCAGGAGATTTAAATTTAACGAGGGAAAGGCGTTCAAGCGTCCTCAGGATCTCAATATTTTTTTCGGAAATCCTGATCTCTTCGCGGACTTTGAACAGCTCAAACCAGGCTTTCTGAACGTCATAACCAACCTGTACCTTCGCATCGCGGAACAGCTCATATTTAGCCAGTGCCATGAGGCTCATTTCGTCTTTCGCACTGCGCAGTACTCCGAACCATGGGAACATCTGCATAAGCTGAAAATCAGCAACCTGGTTTCCGCTCATCAGTTCCATAGGTTTGAGGAAGACTCCTGCGCTCAGTTCCGGATCAGGCAGGCTGCCCGCCTGTGGTACCTTCTGGAGTGCTGCCTGGTACTCAAACAGGGCTTTTTGGACTCCCGGATTTTTACTGGCCGCTATCTCGAGGTAAGCCGCCAGGGAATCAGGAAAAACCTGGCTGCTCAGTTCTGCAGAAGCTGTGCCGGAGATGACTGATACAATCAGTATTTTATATAGTATTGCTCTCATCTTCAATCTCATTCTTTAATATCTTTCCTTTTAACTTTTCAGACCGTGAAACTTCCCCTTCCCTCCAGATTGCCTGGAATACCGGAACAACAAAGATTGTCATCACCTGTATTATCATTCCTCCGAAGGTGGGAATTGCCATCGGGACCATTATGTCTGCTCCCTTTCCTGTTGAAGAAAGAACAGGAAGCAGTGCAATAACAGCGACTGCGGTTGTCATCATTGCGGGACGAACCCTTTTCTTTCCGGCCATTACAACAGCCTCCCTGACATCATGCACCGTCTTTGGCTTCAGATCTTCAAATACCTGGTGAATATATGTTCCCATCAGGACCCCGTCGTTTGTGGCAATCCCGAACAGGGCAATGAAACCTACCCAGACTGCCACGCTTAAGTTAATTGTGTGCATCTGGAACATCTCACGAAGGTTCATGCCTGCAACCTGGAAGTTGAGGAACCAATCCTGCCCGTAAAGCCAGAGCATAATAAATCCTCCCGCCAAAGCGACAAAAACACCGGAAAAGTGTATCAATGAGGCGGTGACAGTCCGGAACTGGAGATAAAGCAGAAGCAAAATAATGAGGAGGCTGACCGGAATTACAAGTGCCAGTCTTTTTGAAGCCCTGAGCTGATTCTCGTAGTTACCGGCGAACCTGAAGGTCACTCCGGCCGGAAGCACGATCTCTCCTGAACTGATTTTGCCGTTCAGGATTTCCCCTGCCTGCTCCGCCACATCTACCTCTGCAGTACCTTCTGTCTTGTCGAAGATGACATACCCGACAAGGAATGTGTCTTCGCTCCGGATCATCTGGGCTCCCCTTGTGTAATTTATATCGGCAATATTCCCGAGAGGTATCTGTGTACCATTCATAGTTGGTACAAGGATTCTTTTCAGATCTTCCGGGTTATCACGCAGTTCACGGGCATAGCGTACTCTGAGAGGAAATCTTTCCCGGCCTTCGACTGATGAGGAGAGTGTCATTCCGCCTACGGCGACCTGAAGTATCTCCTGAACTTCGCTGACAGACATTCCGTAGCGGGCCATCGCTTCGCGGTTAAGCTTTATCTCGAGGTAAGGGGCGCCAACAGCCCTGTCGTAGAATACCGAGGAGCCTTTTATTGAGGGTATTTGCTTTAGTGCATTCTCAAACATCAGCCCGGCCTCTTCGATGGAGTTAAGGTCCGGACCATAGACCTTGAGACCCATCGGAGCACGCATTCCGGTTGACAGCATTACAAGTCTTGTCTCTATCGGCTGAAGCTTCGGAGCTGATGTCAGGCCTGGAATATCGGTCACCTTTACAATCTCCTTCCATATATCATCCGGTCTTTTTATATGCGGACGCCACTGCCTGAAATATTCACCTTTTCTGTCAGGGATCAGGCTGTCTGCAGGTATTACGCGGAATTCTTCTGATCCGGGATTAAAACTTCTGTCACCGGTCAGAATATAGTCTCCGTTTCTATTCACCTTGAATCTCATCCTGTGGCCGTTCTCGTCGAGGATATATTCGGACCGGTAGTTTATTGTATTTTCAAACATCTGAACCGGTGCCGGATCAAGAGCTGAATTGACTCTGCCCCATTTACCGACTGCCATCTCAACCTCAGGGATGGCAGATAGCCGCTTGTCAAGTGTCTCAATATAATCCAGATTCATTGCGATACCGGTATGTGGCATGCTGGTCGGCATAAGTAGAAATGATCCTTCGTTCAGCGACGGCATGAATTCCTTGCCGGCCCCGGGAAATGTCTCAGACACATTCTGCCAGAAAGTGGTCTGGCGGAAATTTTTCCACCCCAGCTTTTCTGCTCCGCCGGGGATGAAGCCGAAGATCTTATCTGCCCCCTGCCAGACAAGCAGACCAAAGAGTAATGTCAGCGCAGGTATGACCAGGAACTTGCGCTTGTTCTCCAGGGCCCACCTGAGGATCTGCTCATAGTACCGGACCATGGACATCAATGCGAGGAGTATCACCGTTACAATCCCTGAAACAAATAGAAAATTGGCCAGTCCGCTATTGTGAGCCCCGAGAGGCAGCCACTCTGCGGAAAGGTACCATGTTGCAAAAAATACCGTTATGAAGATATTGATGTAGTTGGGGTACTCTCTGCGGTTCTCCGGCCATTTGTGATCAAGCAGGTTATTGATGCCGACAGCCACCAGTGCCAGCGCCGGAAATGATTTCAATACTATTGCAAATACTATCCCTGCTGCAATCAGCAATGCATTCCAGGCAATTCTTATTTTCTTCCGGTCAAATGAGATATTGAAAAAGATATGCACCAGTGTTGGCAGCACAACAATGCCAAGGATAAATGCGGACAGGAGGGCGAAGGTCTTGGTCCATGCAAGCGGATGAAAAAGTTTGCCCTCCTGAGCCTGCATTGCGAAGACAGGAAGGAAGCTTACAATTGTTGTTGCGATGGAGGTTACCACAGCAGCCCTGACCTCGGTGGTTGCATCATAGATAACCCTCATAAGTTTTTTCCCTTTTATGCCCCGGTTTGCCGGCATCTCGAGGTGACGGAGAATATTCTCCACATCAACAATGCCGATGTCGACCATTACACCGATGGCTATAGCTATACCTGACAATGCCACTATGTTGGCATCAATGCCCATGAAGCGCATCAGTATGAAAGTCATCAGGACCCCAACAGGAAGCAGGCTTGCCACTATAATTGATGCCCGGAGGTTCATGACAAGCACAATTATTACAATGATGCTTATGAGAATTTCGTGCGACAGGGCGGACTCCAGAGTGCCTATCGTTTCCTTTATCAGGCCCGTCCGGTCATAGAAGGGGACGATTGTCACCTTCGAGACTGTACCGTCAGGCAGTGTCTTCTGAGGTAATCCTGCCTCAATCTCCTTTATTTTTTCCTTAACGTTGTTAATTACCTCCATCGGGTTTGACCCGTACCTGGCAACCACCACGGCGCCGACTGCCTCAGATCCGGCTTTATCGAGTCCACCTCTTCTTGGTGCCGGACCAAAGCTGACCCTGGCAACGTCACTGATTCGCACCGGAACATTCTCACGGACGGTAACTACCGATAGTTCCAGGTCTCTGAGGCTTTTAACATAGCCAAGACCGCGGATTATGTACTCGACGTTGTTCAATTCAATGGTTTCAGCCCCTATGTCCAGGTTGCTGCGCTTCACAGCATTCATCACATCCATCACTGAAACGTTGTAGGCCTTGAGCGCTTCGGGATTCAGGTCAACCTGGTATTCCTTCAGGAATCCGCCTGCCGATGCTACCTCGGAGACACCCTCAGCAGCAGAGAGGCTGTATTTCACATAAAAATCCTGGATTGTCTTTAATTCTGACGGGTCCCAGCCTCCTGCGGGCTCTCCTGTTTCGGGATTCCGGCCTTCAAGGGTGTACCAGAAAATCTGCCCGAGAGCTGTGGCATCGGGTCCGAGTGTTGGCTGGACCCCTTCCGGCAATGTACCGGGTGGGAGTGAGCTCAGCTTTTCCAGGATCCTTGACCTGCTCCAGTAAAATTCGACATTGTCCTTAAAAATTATATAGATGAAGGACATGCCGAACATTGAGGTGCTTCTGATAGTCTCAACTCCCGGGATACCAAGCAGGGCAGTCGTAAGCGGATAGGTAATCTGGTCCTGTATATCCTGCGGAGACCGGCCCATCCATTCAGTAGCAACAATCTGCTGGTTCTCACCGATGTCCGGAATGGCATCAACAGGAACCGGATCCCTCGGCAACAGGCCTGATTTGAGGTTGAACGGCATTGTCACCAGCCCCATTACAACAAAGGCTATGAGAATGATGAAGGTAAATAGCCGGTTTTCAAGGAAATATCTGACTAGTCTGTTAAACATGGTATAGTGATTATATCCTGATTACCTGAGCCGGCCACAGGGCTATCGCCTGACCTGAGGTCAAGGCTGCCCGGTGGCTTCAGCATTCAGGTTTTTAAAATGTAAAAAATGGATTCTTACTTCTGCCTTTCGTAATGGCAGCAGCCCGGAAGATTGTTGTAGACCTCGTCAGGAGCCTTGAATTTCTCCGTGTCGTGTCCGGCAGCAGCAAGCTTTTTGCTCAAAGCTTCCTTGCCGGTCTTTTCAGGATTATAAGTGACCGTCAGCAATTGGGTTTTGGAGTCCCATGATGCTGCTGTGGCGCCCTCAGCTTTAGCCGTTTTTTCGATTCTGGCCTTGCACATTCCGCATGCGCCCCATACCTTGAAGCTTTCGGTTTTTACCGTATCTCCTGCAACTGTGGCTTTGGCATGATCATGCGCCTGCGTAAAAGCAGTGACAGAAAAAAGAGACATTGCAAGTACAGATATAATAAGTCGTATTGATTTCATGATTTCAAGTTTTTAAGGTTTGAATGATTTTACCAGTAAAATAAAAATAAGCCGATGCAGACCGGGAACGAAGCCCCAGTGCAACGCCAATAACGGCAAAATGAAATCAGATACGGAATACCCGTATTTGCGGGAGATCAACAGAGGATGTCAGGAATCTTCCGGGAGGACTGATATCAGATAATGACCTTGCTTCGATAAAAGCAACCCTTACAGGTTTTTCAACTGGCATGACCGGAACCTGTAATCTCGCATGGTCAAACCCAGTGTTGGCTTTTGTGGCAGGAGTGTAAGTATTGTCAAGAAAATATGATCTCAGGACATCATCACAGCAATGGGAGTCAATCAGGTCCTGATCCTGTCCATGCCGGCAGTCACCTTCATTATCTTCCATTCCGCAGGTAGCCAGGGCCCCTGAAAATGAAATCTTTGAAGCGACCAGCTCTCCGTGGCAATAATGTCGTGCAACCGATAGGTGCAGCATTGCTGTCACCACCAGGAGTACGGTCATTATGGATAATAACTTTTTCACAATATAATTAACAATCGTCCGGCAAATTGGTTTACAAAGTTAGGTTTTTTAGCATTCGGTTAAGGGACAATCCCGAGTTGTTATATATTTTTTTGATTTTTGCAGCCCGCGAATAATTTTCATTATTTTTGCAGCTCCGGCAAATAAGAGCCGGGCCAAGAGGAGAACATGAATTACATTCATCTCAACCATAACAATTTCATCATGCCGCTCATGCCTATGTGCATGTGCCGGTAATCTCCTTCCCCTGATTTTGTCGTTTTAGATTTTACCGCCACGTTACGATGGAAGGATTGATCCTTTTGCGGTATCCTGATTAGTATTCAAATCAATTTTATCATCATGGAAAAAAGTAATCTCAGATTTGAGACTCTGCAACTGCATGCAGGTCACACTCCGGACAGCGATACGCTTTCGAGGGCTGTTCCGATATACCAGACAACCTCATATGTATTCAAAAGTGCAAAGCATGCTGCCGATCTGTTCGGCCTTGCCGAGGCGGGGAATATTTATACGCGCATAGGGAATCCCACCACCGATGTTTTTGAGAAGAGGGTGGCGGCACTTGAAGGAGGCGCTGCGGCCCTTGCTGTCTCCTCAGGTCATGCTGCTCAGTTCATTGCATTGACTACCTTCCTGAAATCAGGCGACAATTTTGTCAGTTCCCCTTTTCTGTATGGAGGCAGCTATAACCAGTTCAATGTGACACTCCCCTCTTTCGGAATAAATGTAAAGTTTGCCGGAGACCTTGATGTGTCATCTTTCGAGAGGCTTATAGATGACGGAACCAGGGCCATCTATCTCGAGACCATTGGCAACCCGGGCTTTGACATACCCGATTTTGAGGCTTTTGCCGCTCTGGCGACACGATACAATATACCTCTGGTTGTTGATAACACCTTTGGAGCATGCGGGTACCTGTGTTCGCCGATAAAGTACGGTGCGAACATCGTTGTGGAATCAGCTACCAAATGGATCGGCGGACACGGCACGAGCATCGGAGGTGTCATTATTGACGCCGGTACCTTTGACTGGCGCAACGGGAAATTCCCTGCACTGACGGAGCCGGCAAAAGGATACCATGGACTCGTTTACACCGATGTCTTCTCGCCAGACACAGAGGCCGGAAACATTGGCTTTATAGTCAAGGCGAGGGTTGAAGGACTCAGGGACCTGGGGCCTGCAATAAGCCCGTTCAACTCCTTTCTGCTTCTTCAGGGACTTGAGACTCTCTCGCTGAGGGTGGAGAGGCATGTGCAGAATACACTCGCACTTGCACAGTGGCTTAAGAAGCAGGACTTTATTGAGAAGGTAACCTACCCGGGGCTGGAGGAGAATCCTTCATACCTGAACGCAGTGAAATATCTGCCTGGTGGGGCAGGAGGGGTACTGAGTTTCGTGGTGAAGGCAGATCTTGACAGGGCTGTCAGGCTTGTCGAACATCTAAGGCTGGTAAGCCACCTGGCTAATGTCGGTGATGCCAAGACCCTGATTATACAACCTTCTGTTACAACCCACTCCCAGCTCTCCCCAGAGGAACAGCTGGCTGCCGGAGTAGAGCCTGGCCTCTTCAGGGTGTCAGTTGGCCTTGAGCATATTGAAGACATAATTGATGATTTTTCACAGGCATTCATGAAGATATTATGAAGAAACTCATCTCTGAGGAACCTTTTCTGACAGAATCAGGAGAGGTGCTTCCACGCCTGGAGATAGCCTACCATACCTATGGTGCGCTGAACAGGGAGGGAAATAATGTAATCTGGGTCTGCCACGCCCTTACGGCAAATTCGGATGTGGAAGCCTGGTGGCCGGGAATGGTGGGTGACGGGCTTCTGTTTGATACTTCGGAATACTATGTGGTTTGTGCCAACAACCTTGGATCATGTTATGGTACAACCGGCCCAGCTGATCTGAACTCCGTAACCGGAATGCCATGGCTGAAAACCTTTCCTCCGATAACGGTCAGGGACGTTGTAAATACTCATGAGATACTCCGCAAACATCTCGGGATCAAAGTTATTCATACGGTTATTGGATCATCAATAGGAGGATACCAGGCGCTGGAATACGCTATCATGTACCCTGACCTTATCAGGCATCTTGTGTTTATCGCCTCCAGCGTCAGGCAAACGCCATGGGCAATTGCATTCAATGAAGCACAGAGGCTGGCAATGGATGCTGACGAATCGTTCCGGTCGGGTGATCCTGAGGGAGGCCGTAGCGGATTGAAAGCTGCTAGGGCTGTGGCACTGCTGAGCTACAGGTCATCGCATGCCTACAATCTTACCCAAAAGGACGATGATGACAGAACCGACCTGTTCAGGGCTTCTTCGTACCAGGCATACCAGGGTGATAAGCTGGTCAGCAGGTTCAATCCGTATTCATATTATTGCCTGACCAAGCTTTCTGATACTCATAATGCCGGACGCGGAAGAGGAGGTATTCATGATGCCCTGAAGACCATTAAAGCACAGGTACTGTCTGTCGGGATCTCGTCAGATTTCCTCTTCCCGGTGGCTGACCAGAAGTTCCTTGCTGACAATGTCGGAGGAGCTTACTACAATGAGATTGACTCCCTTTACGGCCATGACGGGTTCCTGATTGAGAGGGAACTGCTCACCGGCCTCATCAGGGAATTCTGGGAAAAACGTTCAAAAGAGAATTATGACAAGAAAAGAGCTTAGAATAGGGCTGTTCGGGTATGGTTGCGTCGGCAGGGGACTGCATGACGTGCTGGAGAACAGCAGGGGGATAAGGGCAGAAATCGTAAGGATCTGCGTAAAGGACAGAACCAAGGAGAGGCGTCTGCCAATGTCCTTCTTTACATTTGACAGGAATGACATTCTGAATGACAGCTCTATCAACCTGGTTGTAGAGCTGATCAATGACCCAGGGGAGGCCTTCTCCATTGTGAAACAGGCTATGGAGAGCGGTAAGAGTGTTGTAACCGCCAACAAGGTAATGGTTGCCACGCACCTGAAGGAACTGGTTGATCTGCAGCAGCAACACAAAGTCGCTTTGCTCTATGAGGCATCTGCCGGTGCCAGCATTCCAATCATCAGAAACCTTGAGGAGTACTATGATAATGAGCTGCTTCATTCGCTTCGCGGCATCCTCAACGGCACAACCAATTACATCCTGACCCTGATGCATAATGAGGGAAAAGACTTCGCGAAGGCGCTGCAGGAGGCTCAGGAAAAGGGCTTCGCCGAGAAGGACCCGGGCCTGGATGTTGACGGATGGGATGCGAAGTACAAGCTGTGTATAATAACTGCGCATGCATACGGTCTGTTCCTTGATCCGGATGAGGTTTTCCATTACGGGATAGGGAAAATCTCCGGTTATGACATCCAGTACGCGAGGGAGAAAGGGTACAAAATCAAACTGGTACCATATGTTGGAAAAACCGGTGAGGATACAATCACGGGCTTCGTGCTTCCTCGTTTCGTTTCCCCGGATAAGTACCTGTACAATGTTGATCATGAAAACAACGGTGTTATAACTGAGGCCGCCTTTGCCGAGAAACAGTTTTTTGCGGGGAAGGGGGCAGGAGGGCATCCCACAGGAAGTGCGGTGCTGTCGGATATCTCAGCTAACTCCTATGGATACAGGTATGAGTATAAGAAGAATATCCAGGGTGCTGTCAGGAATTACACACGTGACCATCAGATAGAAATATACCTGAGGTATCAGGATGAAAGGGACAGGGATCTCTTCAGATTCAGTGAGATAAGCGAGGTTTACACGAATCACAGATACCGGTATGTAATTGGTACGGTGAACCTGGATATCCTTTTTGGTCTCAGAAAAGAGCTTGGGAATATGGATGTGTTTATCGTTAATACCGGGAGGTCTTTCGCCGGTTGAAACATAATGTGCTGAAGGTGAAATCAATATTTTCGGATCAGGGCCGGGCTCATTTCACTTCGTTATATACCTTTGCATCGAAGTCAGAAATTGTATGATATTTACCGCCATCGACCTGCAATTGCCCTTCACAGATCCTGTGCTTAAATTCCTGATTATCCTTCTTATAATACTTCTTGTCCCGATTCTGTCTGACCGGATCAGGATACCCCACCTCCTCGGGATGATCCTTGCAGGAGTGTTGATAGGACCCCACGGATTCAACCTCATGACCCGTGACAGCAGCATAATTCTCTCGGGAACCGCAGGGCTTATCTACATCATGTTCCTGTCAGGGCTGGAGATTGACATGAACGATTTCAAAAGGAACGCCGGACGAAGCACTTTGCTGGGTCTCTACGGGTTTATAATACCGATGGTGCTGGGGACTGCTGCCGGGATGTTCCTGCTGGATTTTTCTATAGTCACATCGGTGTTGCTGGCGAGCATGTTTGCCTCGCACACATTGATTACCTACCCGATTGTCAGCAAATTTGGCATATTCAGGAACAGGGCAGTGAATATAGCCGTTGGCAGCACCTTGATAACCAACATATTGGCTTTGACTGTTCTTGCCGTTATAATTGCCCTGACACAGGGTGAACTGGATTCAATCTTCTGGATTAAGCTGTTAGTCTCATACCTGGCTTTCTCTGCGGTAATCATCTTCCTGTTTCCGATTGTTGCCAGGTGGTTCCTCAAACGTTACAGCGATAACATCTCACAATACATTTTTGTACTGGTGCTGGTTTTCCTCGGAGGGGTGATTTCCAAATTTGCAGGCATCGAAGCCATCATCGGTGCATTCCTCGCAGGCCTTGCCCTGAACAGGCTTATACCAAGGACATCACCGCTCATGAACCGGATTGACTTTGTTGGTAATGCCATTTTCATCCCCTTCTTCCTGATAGGGGTGGGGATGCTTATTGATTTTCGGGCATTTGTAGACCGCGACACTGTCTGGGTGGCCCTTGTAATGACTGTAATTGCCATGGCGGGCAAGTTCATTGCAGCCTGGCTGACGCAGAAAAGCCTGGGGTACACCAAGGATGAAAGAAAGATTATTTTCGGTCTTACCAATTCCCAGGCGGCAGCCACACTGGCCGCAGTGCTGATAGGGTACAATATAATCCTCAGTTACGGTCCGGGTGGCGAACCGGTACGTCTTCTGAATGACAGTGTGCTGAACGGGACAATAGTTATGATACTTGTGACCTGTACAGTGTCATCATTTGTTACCCAGCGAGGTGCACAGAAAATTGCCCTTGCTGACATTACTCCTGATGAAAGTCCCGAAAAAAACAGGGAGCGGATACTATTACCGGTAAGCAACCCTGATAACATCGACGAACTCATCAGCCTCAGCACTATAATAAAATCTAAAAGGAATACTGACGGGCTGTTTGCCCTGAATATTCTCACCTCGGATTCGGCTGATCCGGAGGCTGAGAAATCAGGACGGAAGCTTCTCGAGCAGTCAGTTATTGCTGCCTCTGCTACCGATGTGAAGGTAAGGACAGTTCTGAGGTATGACGCCAACCTGGTTCTGGGTATCTCCAACGTTGTCAAGGAGAACGGGATCACTGACCTGATGCTGGGATTACATGTCAGGAAGAACATGTCAGACTCCTTTTTCGGCAAGCTGACTCTTGGATTGCTTTCGAGGTGCAACTGCACCACCTATATCTACAGACCGGTGCAGCCTATATCAACCATAAGACGACATTTTGTAGTCATTCCGCCCAGGGCAGAGGATGAGCCCGGATTTTCGTTCTGGCTTTCAAAGATCTGGAACATTGCGCAGAATACAGGTGCAAAGGTTATCTTTTACTCAGGAGAGAAGACAAGCCACCTGCTGGAGCAGATCATTGGAAACCATCCGTTGAATGCAGAGCTTAGCCTGCTTGATGACTGGAACAGGATCCCTGAACTGAGGGAGTCGGTAAAGAGTGATGACAACCTGATTATTGTTATGAGCAGGAGAAATTTCGTTTCATATCAGCCGGCAATGGAGATGATTCCGGTGCACCTCGACAGGCATTTCCGGGAGACAAATTTCCTGCTGGTATATCCATCACAGTCGATTGCCTGGAATGAGGAGCAACTGGATATTACCAGTCCGTCGTTACTTGAGGCAATAGAGAGGGTTGATCTCATTGGCAAGACGGTTGCCTCTATTTTCAGGAAAAAGTAATCTCGGGCACTGTGTCATCCGGCTATTTCAGATTCAAACAGTTCACGGTGCGCCAGGAGATGGCGGCCTTCGGTGTCAGCACTGACAGTGTGCTGCTTGGCGCCTGGGCGCGATTGGAGAGTGCCGGCACTATTCTGGATATAGGCACCGGTACCGGCCTCCTGGCCCTGATGGCTGCACAGAGGTCTGCCGCGCGTATAACTGCCATCGAACCTGACCGGAACTCCTTCATACAGGCAGGAATTAATTTTGCTGCAAGCCCCTGGCATGAGAGGATGACTCTGATCCACACTTCGGTGCAGGATTTCCGGCCGGACGCAGAGCAGCTTTTTGATGCGATTATAACCAACCCGCCATACTTTATTGACTCTCTTTTAAATCCTGATGAGGTAAAAGCCCGCACCAGACACGATGTCAGCCTGAGCCACGCCGAGCTTGCAGGCGCGGCAGCCAGTCTGCTTGCACCGGCCGGCAGCCTGCATCTTGTTTTACCTGTGAATGAAGCTGGAAAGTTCACGGAGGAGGCCGCCATCCATGGCCTTCATTGCGTCAGGCGTCTACTTGTACGGCCAACCCCTTCCAAACGACCTGCCAGGGTGCTGATGACACTGACGCGCCAGGCCGTATCTGTCTGCGAGGAATCTGAACTGGTTATAGAAAAAGGAGGGAGACATCTCTACTCTGACGAGTATGTCTCCCTCACAAAAAATTTTTATCTGAAATTCTGAGACTCTGTTCCGGTTTCTGATTCAGCGGTTATTACCTTGTCCCGGCAGTCTGCCGCAAACCGACTGATCTGAACAGATCTATTTTATCATCCTGTCAACCGGCAGGCCGTACTCCTCTTCCATCTTAATACCGTTGGCCTCAAGCTCATCCAGGATGGGATTGTAGATTTCCGGAAGAATCGGCCTGTAAACACCGTGCAGCAATATTTTCCCTGTGAGGATCATCTTCACAGCCATAGCTGCAGGCAGTGCCACGGTGCGGGCAATTGAGGTGTTCGTTGCCGGTGTCCCGAAGTCGAGCATCCTTGAGCTGATCACTTCGCTCTTGCCGTCATGATACGTTGCAAGGAAGAGATGCTGCATGACTATCATGTCACGTTCATTGTCATTCAGCCACATCTTTTTGATCATCAGGTCAGAGGTGATCTCATAGGGCGATGTCACTTTGTATCCCATGTCGGTGTCGCTGAACAGCCCCAGCCACTCCAGTGATTCCAGCGCCCTGTCGGAGGGATTAAGCCCCGGCTTCTCCTTAAGTTCCTTCCTGAGATCCTTGCCGGGCACTCCGGCTTTCTCAGCAACGAACTGTTTGAACGTCACTCCTGTATAATCCTTGTCGCCGTCGTCAATCAGCCCGATAGCCTTCATCAGGTCAAGCGTCTCGCACCATCCCTTGAAGCGGAATGTACCGCGGTACATGGTCCGGATGCCTTTCAGTCCGTATATGTCGACATAGCTTACCGAGTCACGGTTCGGATAAACTTCCAGTTCACCAACGCCGGGGAAGGGGTGAGAGAAGCGGGCCTTGAAGAGGTTAATCGGTTCAATATTGACAATCTCACCGTGCTTCAGGTATGTTGCGCCGTTACGGCTGGCAAGAACAACTCCCTTGGGACTCCATGAGAATTTGTATCCCAGCGGGTTGTTCGCATCTTCAGGCGCCGGAAGGGCTCCGCAGAGCGAATAGAACTCCTCGATTTTGCCGCCTCTTAGTCTTACGTTGTCAATAATGCGCATGGCCGACATATGGTCGATGCCCGGATCGAGCCCTGCCTCATTGAGGAAGATCACGCCTGCCTTCACGGCATCGTCATGCAGCGCCTGCATGGCGGGTGAAACATATGAGGTTGTAACGAGGGGCTTCCTGAACTTCAGGCAAAACTTAGCCACGTCAACATGATACCTGTATGGAAGGAGACTGACTGTCAGATCACTGTCCCTGACCATGAGAGAGAGGGCATCCATGTCCTCTGTCACCCAGGCAACAGCCTTGCCGTTCTTATGACCGCCAAGCAACTTATCAGCCTTCTCTACTGTCCTTGTGGCAATTATTACCTCGAATCCTTCATCAAGCAGGTACTCAACCATCGGTTTTGACACGAGGCCGGCACCGAGAATAAGAACTTTCTTCATATGCATTTTCTTTATTGAAATTTATTCCAGGAATCGCGCAGGCACACTCATTCTGCCTTCCATACAAATGTAAATAAACTCTTCCGGACTATTTATGATAAAAGTTATACTTAAGTTGCGGGAGATTTTTAATTTTGTTTCACGCTGTTGCGCGAGGGTAAAAAACCGTAAATGTCTCAGATACATAAATATGTAGAAACACCGCTGATGAAGCAGTACTATGCCGTCAAGGCCAAGCACCCTGACGCAATACTTCTCTTCAGGGTGGGCGACTTCTACGAGACCTTCGGAGAGGATGCCATCCGGGCAGCCGAGATCCTGGGAATAACACTGACAAAGCGTGCCAACGGCTCCGCCAGCTCGGTGGAACTGGCGGGATTTCCATACCATGCACTTGACACCTACCTGCCGCGGCTTGTAAGGGCTGGCCAGCGGGTGGCCATATGTGAGCAACTCGAGGATCCGAAACTGACCAAGAAAATCGTCAAGCGGGGTATCACCGAACTGATAACCCCTGGCGTCTCTTTCAGCGAGAATGTCCTGAACCACAAGGAGAACAACTTCCTGTCTGCGGTTCACATAGAAAAGCAGGCCGTGGGGGTGGCGCTACTGGATGTCTCCACCGGCGAGTTCTTTGTGACCGAGGGAGATACCCCACATGTGGAACAGATACTGAGCAACTTCCAGCCCAAGGAGGTGCTCTTCGAAAAGAAAAAGACCGATCTCTTCCGCGAGAGGTTCGGAAGCAGGTTCTATACATACAGGCTTGACGACTGGATCTTCACTCCAGAGACGGCCAATGAGAGGCTGTTGAAGCAGTTCAGTACAACATCGCTGAAGGGATTCGGGATACAGGGAATGACCAACGGCATCATCGCCGCAGGCGCAATCCTCTGGTACCTTGACATGACCCGGCACGAGAACCTCGGGCATATCAACCGGATCTCGCGGATAGAAGAGGAGAAGTATGTGTGGCTTGACCGGTTCACCGTCCGCAACCTGGAGCTGTTTCATTCGCCATACGAAGGGGCAAAAACCCTGACGGATATTCTTGACCGGACACTCTCTCCAATGGGGGGGCGCATGATGCGAAGATGGATCTCTCTTCCGCTGAAGGATACCGCAGTGCTGAACACCAGGCTTGACATCGTGGAATATCTTATCTCTCAGCCGGAGGTGAAGGAGGAGATGGAGGGTCTCATCAGGGAGGTGGGCGACCTGGAGCGACTTCTGAGCAAGGTGGCGGTGGCAAGGGTCACCCCGCGCGAGGTGGCACAGATCCGCCGTGCACTGAAAGCCATTGAGGAGCTGAAGAGACTGTGCGCTGCCACAGACTGCCCGCCACTGGTCTCGATGGCATCGGGATTCGATCCTTGCCCCGAACTGGCTGAGATAATCGGCCGGACACTTGCGCCCGATCCTCCGTCAGCCGTAAACAAGGGCCATGTAATCGCCGAAGGCATATCGCAGGAACTCGATGACCTTCGGAAAATTTATTATGGCGGGAAGGATTACCTTAACGACCTGCAGCAGAGGGAGGGTATTCGCACCGGAATCAACTCACTGAAGATCAGTTATAACAATGTCTTCGGCTACTATATTGAGGTGCGTAATGCACATAAAGACAAGGTGCCGCCCGACTGGATACGCAAGCAGACGCTGGTGAACGCCGAGAGGTATATCACCGAAGAGCTCAAGGAGTACGAGGAGAAGATCCTCGGGGCAGGGGAGAAGATACTGGCGCTGGAGACGTCGCTCTTCAATGACCTCGTGATGTCAGTCACACCCTATATCAGCCTCATGCAGGCCGATGCTGCGGCGGTGGGGCGGCTCGACTGCCTCATATCTTTTGCCGTCGTCTCGGGCGAGTACGGCTATACCCGCCCGGTGCTTGATGACAGCCTCGTGCTGGATATAAAGGAGGGCCGTCACCCGGTGATTGAGCGGCAACTGCCTCCGGATGATCCATACGTTCCCAATGACGTCTGGCTCGACAACGGCGAGCAGCAGGTGATAATTCTGACCGGTCCGAATATGTCAGGTAAGTCGGCGCTGCTGCGGCAGACGGCACTGATTGTTATTATGGCGCAGGCAGGATGTTTCGTTCCCGCCAGGGAGGCAAGGATAGGTATCATAGACAAGATCTTTACGAGAGTGGGTGCGTCGGATAACCTCTCTCTGGGCGAATCGACATTCATGGTAGAGATGAATGAGGCTGCCAGCATCCTTAACAATCTGTCCGACAGGAGCCTGGTGCTGCTGGACGAGATAGGCAGGGGCACAAGCACCTATGACGGTATCTCCATTGCCTGGGCCATGGTGGAGTATATCCATGAGAGCCGGCACAAAGCCAAGACGCTCTTCGCCACCCATTACCATGAGCTCAACGAGATGGAGAACACCTTCTCCCGGGTGAAGAACTACAATGTCTCTATCAGGGAGCTTGACAACAGGGTGATCTTCCTTCGCAAGCTGAAGAGGGGAGGCAGTGAGCACAGTTTCGGGATACATGTTGCACGTATGGCAGGGATGCCAAAGAGTGTTGTTGGCAGGGCGGATGAGATACTTAAGATGCTTGAGGAGGGACGCGGCGGCGCGAACCTTGGCAAGCCGGTTGAGGAGATTGCCACGCACCGCGAGGGATACCAGCTCAGCTTCTACCAGCTTGATGATCCGGTGCTCAAACAGATCCGTGACGAGCTGATGGGTCTTGATCTGGACAACCTGACACCCATGGAGGCGTTGAACAAACTGTACAATATCCGGAAGTTGCTGAAATGATGCAGACACTGTTTTGTGCCCTGACCGGCATGAGAATCCGGAAGGTAAAATTTCGTTGTTTGTAATTTTGAAAAAAGTATTATTTTTGCAGTCACAATTGCGGGAATAGCTCAGTTGGTAGAGCACGACCTTGCCAAGGTCGGGGCCGCGAGTTCGAGTCTCGTTTCCCGCTCAGAAAAAATGGCACCTCCGAAGAAGGGGTGCTTTTTTTTATGAGGTGCTCTCGGCGTCAGTACCTGACAACAAAATGCGAAGCTCCCTTTGTGGATATTTAACCGGTATATGCGAAACACCCTTTGTATACATTTACCGTTTTATGCGAAACGCCCTCATCGGGCGTCTCGGTTTTGATTCCGGCAAACCTGTTCAGGGTACCGGTATATAATGAATCAGTACACAGCTATCTTACCGGGCCCCATTCAACCAGCACACCGTCCCTGAAGTAAAGATACTTGCTGGAGTAGATCCACTCCTCCTCTACACCGCGGTCGACATACATCTTATTGATCTGTTTGGGTTTGCCCCAGCTGTCACGTGCCATTTCCGAACTGATCCCTTTCCAGACCTTGTGCTGGTAAAGCCTTTTGGCCAGATCAACTCCGTATTTGTCAATCAGTGCCTGAAACCTTTCGGTAGGAATCTGCCGCGACTGGACGTCAGGATTAGCATATACCGGAGCGGCTTCCTGCGCTGGCTGAGCTGCATACTCTACATCAGGTTGAGCAACATATTCAACAGCCGTCTGGGCATTTGTAACCACCGGAAGTGCTGCTGTAAGCCTGTCAGACTTCACATAGCCTTCAATTTCACCCAGTCGGATGAGAGTAAAGGCTGTATCTGCCTTGACTGCTTCCACAATTGTACCTTCGGGGAGTATCTGGATCACCGAAGTCAGGTCATCCTTATCTGAGAATAGTCTTACTGCGCCTTTAGTTGCCAGCTTCTGAAGATCCTGTGCCATCAGTGAGAGGCCGGCAAAAAGCACAAAAACAAAAAGTATAGCCTTTTTCATTTCCCTGGAATTTAAATCTGTATGCTCAAAAACCGTACCACCGTTATTTTTTATATGATCACCGGCCGGATGATGCGGAGCGGAGCAATTAATACTCCCTGTTATCACTCACAGCTCTTTGTGAGGTACACTATTTTTTTCTTATTATCATCAGGCCGTCCCTGAGGGGTAGAACAATTTTTTCCACACGGTGGTCACTGCGCACCTTTTCGTTGAACATCACAACACCTTTCGTCTGCGGATCTTTAAGTGCATCCTCGCCTTCAATCTTACCACCCCACAGAACATTGTCGGCAATTATGAATCCGCCTTTGCGCACCTTCTCAAAGACGATCTCATAATACTCACAATACTCCCGCTTGTCGCCGTCAATAAAGACAAGGTCGAAGGTGAAATCAAGTGACGGGATGACATCTTGTGCCCTTCCGGTATGAAGGGTGACCCTGTCTGCAACACCTGCAAGGGCGAAGTAGTGTGTGCTCATTTCATTGAGCTCGTCATTCATCTCGATAGTATGCAGTTGACCGCCGCTCTTCAGCCCGCGGGCCAGGCAGATTGCAGAGTACCCTGTGTAAGTACCTATTTCAAGTATCCGCGAGGGATGAATCATATGTGACAGCATCTCCAGGAACTTGCCCTGGATGTGGCCCGATACCATATTGGGATTCACCACATAGAGGTGTGTCTGGCGGTAGAGCTCCTCCAGCACCTTG
>JAEYZD010000170.1 GCA_023430725.1 Bacteroidota bacterium
CGCTCTACCAGGAGGTTTTTGGTCATACGGTGCTTGAGCTGGCGCGCCAGAATGACAGGATTGTGGGGATAACGCCCGCCATGCCCTCAGGCTGTTCGCTCAACATCATGATGAAGGAAATGCCTGACAGGGCATTTGATGTGGGCATCTGTGAACAGCATGCAGTCACATTCTCAGCCGGACTGGCGGCAAACGGGATGCTCCCCTTCTGCAATATCTACTCATCGTTCATGCAACGGGCCTATGACCAGGTGGTACACGATGTAGCAATCCAGGGCCTGAAAGTGGTCTTCTGCATGGACCGCGGAGGCCTGGTAGGTACTGACGGAGCAACACACCATGGCTTTTTTGATATCGCTTTCATGCGGAATATTCCGGGAATGATAACAGCTGCCCCGATGGACGAGGTTGAGCTTCGGAATATGATGTACACGGCACAGCTTGACAGCGTGAAGGGGCCGTTCAGCATCCGCTATCCGAGGGGGACAGGGGTTATATGCGACTGGCAGCAGCCGTTTGAGGAGATACCTGTTGGCAAGGCGAGACTGATCAGCGAGGGAAACGATATTGCCGTGCTGAGTATCGGCCATGCCGGTAACTTTGTGACAGAGGCATCCGCGGCTTTGCGCGAAAAGGGCATTTCAGTGATGCATTATGACATGCGTTTTGCAAATCCTGTTGATGAAGAGGTACTGCATGCTGTCATGAAGCGTTTCAGGAAGATAATAACTGTCGAGGACGGCATCATCAAGGGAGGTTTTGGCAGCGCTGTCCTGGAGTTTGCAGCTGATCACGGTTATTCAGTTGATATTAAGCGCATGGGCATACCTGACTATTTCGTTGAGCATGGCACCCAGCAGGAGCTTTGGCATGAGTGCGGGTATGATGCTGCCGGGATTGAGAAGGCCATTGTTCAGATAGTAGGCAGTCTCCGGTCAGCAGTCTCCAGCCGGCAGGAAACATGATATCAGGAAATGCCCGCAGGGCATAAATATTTGTATATCTAGACGTTAATGCATGTCAAAGGTAGACCATCAAGAATTATAACAGGACGCATGAAAAAACTACTAATCCTTACCGTAATCATTCTCCTGGTCACCTCCTGTGTCCCGAAGGAGAAGGAGCAGTGGATCCAGCTCTTCAACGGCCAGAACCTTGACGGATGGGTGATCAAGATCAAAGGTTCACCCCTGGGCGAAAACTACAGGAACACCTTCCGGGTGGAAGACAGTATTATGAAGGTCTCGTTTTCTGAATATGACACCTTCAGGTACGAATTCGGGCACATCTATTACAAGGAGCCCTTCTCATCCTATAAGCTGCGGGTGGAATACCGGTTCACCGGCGAACAGGCTCCCGGAGGCCCCTCGTGGGGATACCGCAACAGCGGCATCATGTTCCACTGCCAGGATCCGGCAACAATCGGGCTGAACCAGGACTGGCCGGTCTCTGTTGAGGTTCAGTTCCTGGGCAGCACTGCTGACCGTGAGACTTCCACGATGAATGTCTGCACGCCCCACACCCATATCGTGATTGGTGATGCTCTCATTACTGAGCACTGTACCGCCTCATCCTCAGAATTCTTCTATGATGATGCATGGGTAACAGCTGAGCTGGTTGTATATGGTGACAGTATAATACATCATATTGTCAATGGTGACACGGTACTGACATATTCCAAACCCCAGGTTGGTGGTGATCTTCCGGAGGGTTTCACTTTGCCGCAGGGAACACCATTGAAGGAGGGTTATATTGCCCTGCAGTCAGAATCGCACCCAGTGGAGTTCAGGAAGGTGGAGATTTTGAAAATCGGGCAATAGAGGGCCGATCCGCCAGTTGGCGGAGAAAAAGCCAGGTTGCAGGCAGGGCAATATACAATAGTGGTATTTTCGAAGATTTATCCTATTTTCGCATCCTGCTAATGACTGCCGGCTGAAGACTGAGGACTGAAGACTGAAGACTGAAGACTGAGGACAGAGTACTGCCCGGATGGCGGAATTGGTAGACGCGCTGGTCTCAAACACCAGTGGCAGCGATGCTGTGCCGGTTCGATCCCGGCTCCGGGTACCCGAAAGCTCCCCTGTAATTCACCGGGGAGCTTTTCTTTTTGCCTATATTTGAGATAGCGTAAAATCATTGGCATGAAACCCGGAACACGGCTTGAATCAATAGACATCATGCGAGGTCTGACACTCCTGCTAATGCTATTTGTCAATGACCTTAACATGAGAGTGGCGCCAGCATGGCTTGGCCATATGAAGGCCGACTTCGACGGCATGGGCCTCGCCGACTGGGTTTTCCCGGGATTCCTCTTTATTGTCGGGATGGCAATACCCTTTGCCATATCAGGCAGAATCAAAAAAGGAGAATCGATTCCCGGAGTTCTGCTGCATATTTTTATACGGACAATAAGCCTGTTGATAATCGGTGTGCTGATGCTCAATTCCGGAAGGGTCAATCCGGAGACAACCGGTATCTCCGGGAATCTGTGGGCACTGCTGATGTATGTCTCGGTGTTCCTTGTATGGAATGATTACCCCGGGGGAAGATATAAGACACTCTTTCTGGGCATGAGAACTGCCGGCGCGACAGCGCTGCTGATACTGGCAATAATCTTCAGGTCAGGCACGGCTGATGACCCTGGCTGGATGATAACCGGCTGGTGGGGAATACTCGGGCTGATAGGATGGGGCTATCTCGTCGCATCACTGACATACCTCGCCACCCGTGATTCAATAGCCGGGGCGGCAATAGCAGCAGTTTTCTTTCTGGCTGTGAATATTATGGATGCATCAGGACTGCTCGGGTTTCTCGATCCGGCCAGGCCGGTGCTTGGAATAATCATCCAGGGAAATGTTCCGCTTATTGTACTGACGGGAATGCTCGCAGGCATTCTGATCAGGAAAATGAAGGAGACAGGTCATGCGCGTATTCTTATGATATTTGTAACGATGGGATTTCTGTCCCTCGCCGCAGGATTCATCCTGAGAAACTGGTTCATTATCTCAAAGATCATGGCTACCCCGAGCTGGGGCATGATCTGCAGCGGAATCAGCTTCCTGGTGTTTGCCGTGATTTACTGGCTCGCCGATGCAAAGGGTCTGACCGGGTGGGCCGCATTTGTCCGACCTGCCGGTAAGCATTCACTGACAACATACCTGGCACCGGATATCCTTTACCACGCAATATGGATGTCATCTGTCCCGATACTGATCTATAAGCAGTCTTCAGAGCCACTCGTCGTAATCATTGGCTCAATCATATGGGCGCTGCTGATGGCAGGCCTGACGGCCCTGCTGGCCAGGGTGAACATCAGGCTTAAACTGTAATAAGCCGCGGTGGGTTCCGGTGTGCCGGACTATGACCTGACATATTTAAATGACGCCTCACCGTCTATGTACCTGACTCTCACCACATAGACACCCGGGGTTACAGGGGAAGGAAGCTGAATAATATTCTTGCCCGGAAGAAGCCTTCCGCAGTCCGCTTCAAAAAGCAGCGAACCAGAGTCAGTGAGGATATCGACATGTATGTCAGTCTCCACGGGAAGGCCGATGCTCAGATTGAGCTTCCCCGTGACCGGATTCGGAAAAGCGAGGAGCTTCACGCCATTAGCTTCATAACCCTGAAAAGGATGATCAGCCTTATTTCCGCCGGCAGATCTGAGTGAGAAGTACACAGGTTGCAGCGGCTCCATCGTAATATCCGAAAACAGATTAAGGCTCCCGGTCAGATAATTGGAAATCCCGTCTGTACACATGCTGATCCCTGCAGCTTTCAGTTCTGCTGGAAGAGGCTCAGAGTGGTAATGATCAGGTTTCGCCAGGTATGAATCGATGAAAGTGAGTGTCGTGTCTGTAAGCCTTGCCCGGATATCAGCGGCAAGGGTATCTGCCTCTATCCATCTGCCTGATATTGAACCATCCCTGTACTCGAGATTCAGGGTCAGAGGTGAAATATTGATTACATATTCGCCGCTCCAGTCAAATGTAACGGCAAAGCCTTCGAAGCGGTCCCGGAGCAACTCTCCCAGGGCATCATCTTCAACCTTCACGATTGTCTGAGGGACCGTTATTTTGTATCGCTTCCCGGAAACCATGCCAGCGGCGTTATAACTGTTCTCAGGATCTTTGGTTCTAAGCTCGATGTCAGCCCTCGCATTTCCTGATCTGCCTGATTCACGAAGCCATTCCCCTGACCCGGCAGTGTCCCTCTTCACACCGTACCCGTTGCGGAGGCACAGGCCGATCATATACTCAGCGGCGCTGTTTCCCTTTTCTGCAGACTTCAGGAACCAGTCCATCGCCACACCGTAATCCTGCTTGCATCCAAGCCCCTTGTAATGCATGTATCCAAGGCCGTACCAGCATGATGGTTCGCCTCCGTCAGCTCCCTTTTTCAGCATAAGATATGACTCGGCATAGTTCTGCTCAACACCCATGCCATATTTCCACATCAAACCAAGGTTATAGTATGACCTCAGATAGCCGGCCTCTGCCGCCCTTCTGAACCATATCACGGCATCCCTGTAACCTGATCCTTCAACCGTTCCACGGGCATGCATGATACCCAGTGCATTCATCGCTTTCAGGTAACCCTCTTCGGCCAGGGCGGTCATAAGTATGAATGCCTTCTCCGGATTATAAGGCTTTCCGGTCCCGTTTGCATACTGAATTGCATTCAGGTAGAGCCGGTCATGCATTTCAGCCCCCTGCTGGGCAGCGGCAGTAACACTAAACATTACCAGGATCATAATACAGACTGACCTTTTGAGACTTGCATAGCGTGATACTGTATTTTCCCGGGCCGGTTGTTTCATGGCAGAGTCAGTGAATGAAATCGGACCTGTAGAAGTTGACAGCAGGTGGCTTTGGCTTTCCATTGTGATAATACCTGTAGAGACTGGCAGGTGCTTTTTCCGACAGCTCTTCAAGATACTTCGTCTGAAGCTCCGGGTCGTCAGCATAATAATCACGGGCTACCAGGACAGTCTGGAGATACATCCGTATCTGGGTATACAGCCTTGCTGAGTCAGCCCTGCTGACATAATTCAGGTTAACCATTTCATTCCATGTTTTCTGTCCGAGGAGCTTAGATACTGGTATGTTCCTGTAAACTATCAGGTCCTCAAACTGCCCTTCGGAGAGTATCCTCCTCAGTACCGCTCTTTCATAGCCGGCGACATCCTCCGGGGTCGATTTCCTGGCCATTTTTAAAGCTTGTTTTGCATGCACCCTGACCGAATCCATCTGCCTGTCAGTCAGTTTAAGGTCAATTCGGTAATAACCAGCCAGGTAAAGGTATGATCCGGGCATATCAGGGTCGGAATTGCGGTCATTCAAAGCTCCGCCTGGCTGTCCCGCGAGCTGACTGCAGAACAATGCAAGCAGCACAGTCATCAGAAAAGACACACTCCTGCTCATTTTCAGAAAGTTGGATTGACCTGTGAAATTATCTCAATGCAAGTTACATTTTTTTTGCATTTAGTATCTCGAGCAGAGGGGAGAAAGACCTGACTGTAATAAGGTGGTCGGCAACCAGGTTCAGGTACTTGTTCTGCGAGAAGAATGAGATCCCTGTCCCGCATTCACGAACCATGCAGATATCATTATCACTGTCACCAATGGCGGTGATATTGTTTATATCGATGCCATAACTGTCAGAAAGCTGCCTGATCACATTCGATTTGCAGTATTCGTGGCTGCACTGGCTCTGCTTGGTCCTCAGGAAATAAGACGGGATTTTCACTTCGCCTGTAGCAACGCTCCTTGAGAACTCAAGTTCGTTGGCAACTGAAAAATCCATCCCCAGCTTGTTCTTGATATGGTTGGTGACAACATCGTAGCTGTCGCTGATTATACCGCAGATGTACCCGCTCTTCTTCAGCTCAGTAACCACTTCAAGCGCATCCTCAACAATCGGAATAGTGTCAACAACGTCAAGTACCTCCTTGACGCTGTGTCCTTTCATGAGGGTGGCTATGAGCTTGGTCCTCATGATTGCAGTGTCATTATGAGTCACTATGTTGATCAGATCCTCCTCGAAACCAAGCAACTGCGATGCAGTGGTTATGAAGCTGCCCTTCAGCAGTGTGTTGTCCATGTCGAAGATCACCATCTTCGATAGTCCTTTCCTGTTCTCACGAAGGGCATATTCCATCTGGGTCCGCAGGGTGTCGACCTTCTTCAGGGTATCCCCCTCCTTAGACTGAAGCGGTTCTCCCCGGCTTATGATAGCCC
>JAEYZD010000173.1 GCA_023430725.1 Bacteroidota bacterium
CCGGAAACAATACCCGGAATTCATGACAGAAAAGGAATTTGACATCCAGGTCAGGCGGCTGTTTGATGATCACGAAAAGCTCATAAACAGGCCCAACGCGAAGAAGGAAGGCGGCAACGGCATCTTCGACAGGTACCTCCATCCTATCATCACGCGTGACCATACCCCGGTATTCTGGAGGTATGATCTCGACTACCGGACCAATCCACACCTCATGACGAGGCTTGGCATCAACACAACCTTCAATGCCGGCGCAATAAAGCATGACGGAAAATACTGCCTGGCCATCCGCACTGAGGGCTTTGACGTCAAATCGTTCTTTGCCATCGCCGAGAGCCCCAACGGCATTGACCGGTGGCGCTTCCGAAGCCGACCGATTGTTATGCCGGTGACTGATGATCCCGAGATGAATGTCTACGACATGCGTCTGACCCGCCATGAAGACGGCTGGATCTACGGCCTCTTCTGCGCAGAGCGAAAGGATAAGAGCAAGCCCGAAGACTCATCGGCAGCCCTTGCCACCTGCGGCATAGCACGAACCAGGGACCTGGATCACTGGGAAAGACTCGAAGATCTGAAGTCGTCAGCTGCCCAGCAGCGCAACTGCGTACTCCATCCGGAGTATGTCAACGGCAAGTATATGATTTATACCAGGCCTCAGTCGGGCTTCATCGAAACCGGAGACAGCGGCATATCCGCCGGATTCTGTGACAGCATGGAGCATGCCGTGCTTGGCGAAGAGCTGCCTGTAGACCCCAGGCAATACCATACCGTCAAAGAGGTAAAGAACGGACAGGGACCAGCTCCCCTGAAAACCGAATTCGGATGGATCCACCTTGCCCACGGGGTAAGGAGAACAGCTGCCGGACTCCGCTATACACTCTATCTCTTTCTGACCTCCCTGGAGGAGCCATGGAGAGTGATCAGAAGACCTTCGGGCCACTTTATAGAACCGCTTGACGAAGAGCGTGTTGGCGATGTCTCCAACGTGGTCTTCAGTAACGGCTGGATAGCTGATGAAGATGGCACGGTGTTTGTTTATTACGCAAGCTCAGATACAAGGATGCACGTGGCAACAACTAATATGGAGAAACTGATTGATTATGTGATGAATACGCCTGAAGATGCGGGTCGTACCCAGTTATGTGCCGCGCAACGTGATCAGATGATAGAAAATAACATGAAAATAATGGCTGAAAAATATCCGTATATCAGATTTTGATTTAAGTTTGCGCCTCAAATTCCGGACATCAGTTTCAGTACCTGGAAGCAAGCTGTGAATAACTCAGATTCAGACAGGTTATGAAATTGAAAACCAGATATAATAATGCAGCTTTGGCATGTTAATATCTTTTGTCCGGTGCAATAACCGCAGGTTATCCAATTAATAACTTAGCGGAAATTTTATGAAACATTTTTAATAACCAAAACGAATAATTAACAACCAGAAAAAAAGGTAAAGTAATTTACCGAAGTATGAACGCTAACAGAAAAGAGGCAACGGCTGCTCGTGTTGAGAGCCGCCTCATGGGTTGTTCTTCTGACGAAGAACCTGGCGCGGGTACCATGATCTTCCCGCAGATCGGATCCCACGATCGTTTAGTTAGCAACCGGAGTTCGGAATTCATACGCCGCTACTTCCCTCTTGCAAATTCACAATCCTGGAATGACTGGCGCTGGCAGCTGCGCAACTCTTTCACCACTGCTGAGGCCCTGTCGCGTGTCATGACACTGACCGATGACGAGATTCACACCCTCAACAGGCTGAAGGGCAGGCTGCCGCTAAGGATAACTCCTTACTACCTGTCGCTCATCTATGATTCGGAGCCATGGTCACCGCTTCGCCGCACCATGATCCCCACGAGTGATGAGATGATAATTACAGAAGCTGAGAAGGCTGATCCGCTCAACGAGATGGGCAGCAGTCCGGTTCCGGGTATTGTCCACCGTTACCCTGACAGGGCTCTGTTTACCGTGACGCAATTCTGCTCCTCCTACTGCAGGTACTGCACAAGGTCTCACTCTGTCGGCAAGCTGGGTCATCTCACCAAGGGAGAATGGGAGATGGCATTCGAGTATCTCAGGGAACACACTGAGATACGTGATGTCATAATCAGTGGCGGTGACCCTCTTACAATGAACGACAGCAAGATTGAATACCTGCTCTCCAACCTCAGGGCCATTAAGCATATTGAGATACTCAGGATAGGCACCAAGGTGCCGGCAGTTCTGCCGCAGCGAATCACCCCGCAGCTGGTGAACATGCTCCGCAAGTACCACCCGCTTTTCCTCAGCGTTCACTTCACCCATCCGGATGAAATGACTCCTGAGACACGCAGGGCTTGCGAAATGCTCGCCGATGCAGGGATTCCGCTGGGAAGCCAGACCGTTCTGCTCAAGGGTATCAATGACGATCCGGTCACTATGAAGAGCCTCATGCAGAAGCTCCTCACCGTACGCGTAAGGCCTTATTACATCTATCAGTGTGACCTGATCCCTGGCTCAAACCACTTCAGGACCACAATAGAAAAGGGTATTGACATCATCGAGAACCTGCGCGGACACACAAGCGGATACGCTGTGCCCCAGTTCGTGGTTGACGCCCCCGGCGGTGGCGGCAAGATCCCGATCCTGCCTGCTTATGTCGTGGAGAGCGGACCGGAAAAATGGGTCCTCAGAAACTATAAAAAAAACCGCTACACTTACCCCAACAAAAAGTAGGTAAGGAATGAAGATAGGACTTACGTATGACCTCCGTTCGTGGTACCTCGAGCGAGGTTATACAATGGACGAGACGGCAGAATTCGACAAGGAGGAGACTGTAGTCGCCCTTGAAAATGAGCTTGCGCGCCTCGGTTACGAAACAGCACGCATCGGAAATATCTTTCAGCTGGTTGAAAAACTTGCCACGGGTGAACGGTGGGACATGGTCTTTAACATAGCTGAAGGTCTTTATGGCGACGGTCGTGAGTCCGTGGTGCCGGCACTGCTTGATCAGTACCGTATTCCCTATGTATTCAGCGGACCCGTCGTTATGGGTGTCTCTCTCAATAAATACCTCACGAGGCTCGTGGTGGCCGCTGCCGGAGTACCGGTATGCCCCGGCATAATTGCAAATACCGTACGTGATCTTGACGACCTGTCTGCTCTTGAATTTCCGCTTTTCGTCAAGCCTGTTGCAGAAGGAACCGGCAAGGGGATAACCACCAGGAGCCTGGTCCGTGACCGCGAATCCCTGGTGTCCCTCGTTCAGGAACTACTGACAAACTATAACCAGCCGGTCCTGATAGAAGAGTATCTTCCGGGCAGGGAGTTCACCGTGGGGGTTACGGGCAATGGCGCAGACGCGAAGGTGACGGGTGGAATGGAGGTGATCTGCAGGGATAACCTTCCCTATTCCGTGGAGGTTAAGGAAAACTACGAAAACTATGTAACATACAGGGTTTACGACGAGGATATGCGCAGCGAATGCGATGCTGTGGCCCTTGGTGCATGGCGCGCCCTGGGAGCAGTAGATGCGGGACGGGTGGATATGAAGGCGGACCGCAACGGCAGAATGTGCTTCATCGAAGCCAATCCTCTTGCAGGACTGAATCCGGTGCATTCCGACCTGCCGATGCTTTCACGCCTTAACGGGATGGCCTTCAGTACTCTGATGGAGATAATAATGGATTCTGCAAAAAAACGCTACGGACTGTCATGATGACCGGCAAGTGCCTGATAATATACAATGAGCCTGCAGAGGACGCCCTTCCTGACGAGCTCGATGTTCTTGACCAGGTGAATTTCATAGACAATACTCTTCAGAGCCTCGGCTACCGGGTGGAACGGAGGGGAATAACCGAAAACTTTTTCAGGGAGATAGAGGAGATTGCGGGTGACGACATTGAATTCGTCTTCAACCTGGTGGAGTCAGTCGGCCAGAAGGCTGAGATTCTCTATTTTATTCCAGCCCTGCTGAACATGCATCACATACCATACACCGGCTGCCCGGTGGAAGCTGCCTTTGTCACCGGCAGCAAGGTGCTTGCCAGAAGGATAATGAGAGCTCATGGCATACCCGTTGCCGGTGGATATAAAATATCAGAAGCCGACCGGCTTGTGCCGGGCAGAAAGTATATTCTCAAACCGGTATGGGAAGACGGATCCCTCGGAATAACAGAAGAGTCTGTCTTCACTTTTGACGGAACTGTTCCTGAGATTGTCAGTTCAAAGAATGACCGCCACTGGTTCATTGAGGAGTTCATTGACGGCCGGGAATTCAATGTAAGCGTCAAGGCCGGGCCTGAGGGCCCCGAGGTGCTACCTCCGGCAGAGATGACCTTCAACGGGTACCCTGAAGATATGCCGAGAATCGTGAGCTGGAAGGCCAAATGGGAGGAAGACACCTTCCAGTATGACAACAGCATGCGTAATTTCCCGGATGATCTGAGCAACAGGCTGAACAGAAATATCAGGGATGCCGTCCTCGGCTGCTGGAACACTTTCGGGCTGAAGGGCTATGCCAGGGTGGATATGAGAGTTGATACAGATGAAAACGTCTATGTGCTTGAAGTAAACGCCAATCCATGCATCTCCCCTGACAGCGGATTCATTTCGGCAGCTGCCCATGCCGGGTATTCACATACCGAAATAATAAGCCACATCATCAACGATTTAAACAAGTGACAACCTCCTGCCATGCCTGAAATTTCATTTGAAATCACCCCGGCCGACAGGCCACAGTTTGAAAAGATACTCGCATCTTCAGGGTTCTTCTATGATTTTGAGATTGAGGTTGCCCTGTCACTGGCTGACGAGACCCTTGAACACGGTGAGGAGAAAAGCGGATACTACTGGGTAAAGCTGACTGAAAACGGTGAGGTGATCGGATTCGCCAATTTTGGTCCCAATCCTTCATCGGTGCATTCATGGGACATATACTGGCTGGCAATTCAGCAGGAACACCGCAGCAAGCACTACGGCTCAGTTATTCTCCGGGAGACCGAGGACCGTATCAGGTCTCTCGGTGGCAAAATAGCCTGGATAGAGACATCGGGCAGACCCCTCTATGAACCCACACGTCATTTTTACCTGAAAAACGGTTATGAACTAGAAGCAACGCTTCGCGAATTCTATGGCCCCGGAGACCCGAAACTGGTATATCGCAAGGTTTTATGAAAGGACTGTGGTCAATACTCCTTCTCATCGTTTCCAATTCTTTCATGACGGTTGCATGGTACGGTCATCTAAAGTACCAGAACGTATCAAAGAATGCTCTCCTTGGTATGGCCGGAATCGTTCTTGCCAGCTGGGGGATAGCCCTGTTTGAATATTTCTTCCAGGTGCCGGCAAACAGGATCGGCTACCGCGGCACCGGCGGGCCATTCTCACTGGTTGAACTGAAAATCATCCAGGAGGTGATATCAATCTCAGTATTTGTTGTGTTTACACTCCTCTTCTTCCGGACAGAGAACTTCAAGCTTAATCACCTCTTTGCCTTCCTCTGCATTCTGGGAGCTATTTACTTTACCTTCAAAGGGTAGCAAGTATCTCACAGGCTTCCCTGATCTGTTCGTCACTGACATCCAGGTGGGTAACCATCCTGATGCTCCTCTCCCCTGTCTTCAGTGCCAGCATCCCGCGCTGTCTGATCTTTTCGAGGAAGTCCGATGCAGTGGCCGGTGGCCTGAGGGTGAAGATAACTATGTTGGTCCCGCCATAGTGGACCTTTTCAGTAAGACTGCATTCCTTCAATGCCTCTGCCAGTGCGGCAGCGTTCCTGTGATCATCTGACAGTCGCGATACATTGTTCCTGAGTGCATAGATGCCAGCTGCCGCAATATAACCGGCCTGTCTCATGGCACCGCCCAACACCTTCCTGATCCGTGTTCCCTGCCTGATTATCTCCTTGTTCCCGATCAGCACAGAGCCTACAGGTGCACCCAGCCCCTTTGAGAGACATATTGAGACGGAATCGAAGAGTGCACCGTACTCTGCAGGCCTCCTTCCGTCAGCTGCCATGGCATTGAATAGCCTGGCGCCGTCAAGATGGTACCCCAGGTTCCTGCTTTCACACAGCTCACGGATCCGCTTCAGCTCCTCAAAATCCCAGCAGGCCCCGGCACCCCGGTTAACTGTATTCTCAACCTCCACCAGCCGGGTGTATGCCTTATGCCAGTCTTCAGGATTGTTTATGTACTGTTTTACATCCTCCGCAGTAAATGTGCCGTTCTCAGAATCTATCAGCGCTACCGAGGCGCCTGAATTAAAGGCTACACCGCCTGCCTCGAACTGGTAGATGTGGGCCATGCGGCTGCAAATCACCTCGTCGCCGGGCCTTGTATGTGCCTTTATTGCAATCTGATTGGTCATTGTACCTGAGGGACAGAACAGAGCGGCATCCATCCCGAACATTTCTGCAGCCATCCGCTCCAGTTCATTTACAGCCGGGTCTTCACCGAAGATCATATCCCCCACGCTTGCTTTCATCATGAACTCAAGCATGCCGGCCGACGGCTTTGTTACTGTATCACTGCGAAGGTCAATCATATCCAAGGAATTTAGAGGTCCTAATATAGCGTATTTTTAATCTGTGCTTAAGGAGCAATGACACATCTGCGAAAAAACAATATATTTAACAGCATATTGGCAAATACCGTATGGACGTAAAGATCGAAGCGGGCTGGCGGGAAAAGCTCCGGGAAGAATTTGAAAAGGACTATTTCATTGCCCTGACTGATTTCGTGCGCCAGGAGTACCGCACACAGCAGGTGTTTCCTCCGGGAAACAGGATATTCAATGCGTTCGATCTGTGCCCTTTCGACAGAGTAAAGGTGGTGATCATCGGACAGGATCCCTATCATAACATCGGACAGGCTCACGGCCTTTGCTTCTCGGTCACCGAGGGAACAGACTTTCCTCCCAGCCTTGTGAATATATTCAAGGAACTGAACCGCGACCTCGGCGTGCCGTACCCGGCCTCGGGCAACCTGGAGCGTTGGGCAAGGCAGGGAGTGCTCCTGCTCAACGCAATCCTCACAGTCAGGGCTCACCAGGCATTGTCACACCAGAACAGGGGATGGGAACGGTTCACCGATGCAGCAATCAGCATCCTTAACCGCGACCGTGACGATATCGTTTTCATGCTGTGGGGAGCCTATGCCCAGAACAAGGGAGCTTCCATTGACCCGTCACGGCACCTTGTGTTAAAGACAGTACACCCTTCACCCCTGTCCGCTCACCGGGGATTCCTGGGCTGCTCCCACTTCAGCAAATGCAACGAGTGGCTCAAGGCAAGAGGGCTGGAACCGGTTGAATGGTGAATTGCAGCAAGCTATCTGCGGTGACTTTAGTGAATCATTTGAGAGTACTGGCAGCAAAACGCCGGAAATCACCCCTTAAGTCCGCGCCTGATAATTTCCTTAAGCTCTTCCTGCTTCTCGAAACCGATTGACATCCTGATCATTCCCGGCTCAGGGTATTTTGAGCCCCATACTGCTTCCACAGGCATGAGTATAGTATGACTGTCACCCAGAGTGGGTATAAGCCGTATCTCCGGATAGACTGCGGCAATGAACCGGTCACGGTTTTTTCTCTTCTCTGCCGGGTTGGCCCCGGCCAGGTCAAAGGTTATCATCGCCCCGTATCCTTTTCCCCCGGTCAGATCAGTGGCTGCTCCATGGGTGTCATGCGACTCCAGCCCCGGATAGAGAACAGAGGCTACCCGGTCGGACGCCTTAAGCATTTCAGCCACTGCCATGGCGTTGGAACACTGGTGTCCGAAACGCAACTCAAAGGAAGCCATCTGTGTCTGGAGCCGGTAAGCATCATCGGGCGAGAGCATGTGACCCACAAACTTGCGGTATTCAACGGCGCTCTGCATCAGCGCCCTGTCATTGCCGCATATAACCCCGGCAGTCAGGTTCCCGTGCCCGGAGAGGTACTTGGTTGCGCTGTGTATCACAAGGTCGGCCCCGTCATCGAGTGGTTTCCAAAGCATTGGGGTGGCGAATGTATTGTCCACAATCACCTTCGCGCCGTATTTCTTCCCGAGTTCAATAACCCTCCGACCCTCAGCTACCATCAGCAGGGGATTGGATATCGTCTCGAAATAAAGTATGTCAGGCCTGATGTTGGAGAGGGCATTTTCGAGCTGTTTGTAGTCATACCTGCCGCCTATAGGCATGAAAAAACTGACCTCCATTCCGCGCCTCTTCTGCAGTACACTGCTAATAAACGAGAGGGTTCCGCCGTAAATCTCCGAAAAGAAGAGCCAGTTGCTCTGCCTGCCGGCCTCCTGGAATATCGAAAGCGCTATGTCAATGGCCGCCATTCCCGATTGTGCGAGAAGGGCCCATTCACACCCCTCCAGGGCTATGACAGACTCCTCCGCTGCCACAACCGTTGGATTGCGGTATCTCGAGTAGATGTAAAGATCAGGTTCACGCTCATGGTCTGTCTCCGATGCAAAAGCACCGGTGGTGGTTGCAGCTGTGGGCAATTCAAATCCGGCGTCACGATAGACCGGTGTCCTCACGCTGTTTATCTCTCTCTTTTTCATATTCTGTGTAGAAATGTTCCTTAATAGTCTCCTTTATATTCGGTGGGTTGAAGTCGAGGTAAAATAAAAGCCGGTCGGCAACAAGTCCTGCGAAGAACAGCACTGTGGCCAACAGATCGGTAAGCGGGTTGCCCGGATAGATAAGCAGGAATACAACCGGCAGGGAGATGGCCCTGAAGTAGTAAAGGCTCCTATATTCACCTTTTTCAGCTGATCCGTATCTCTGCACAACCGAGACGGCTGCCAGCATTGAGAAAATGATGAACAGGATCCGGGGTTCGGTGAACCATGTGGCAGCATACAGTGCTGTGAAAAATGCCTGGCCGGTATGCAGGCGCAGGGAAAACCTTCTGTCAGCGGTAAAATAAACCAGGTCAACGGCAATTACAGTTAAAACTGCTATTGCGGCCGTGACAGGAAGTGGTATAAGGCCTGGATTCAGCCAGATGAGAAGTGCCACTGCTCCGAGTATCATCACCATGACAATCTCGCGGCTAAGAGGTGATCTGAATATGTTGAGAACAGCCCTGTGCGACCTTCCGGGTTTTCCCAGGTGAGCTACAGAGACTGCCATGGCGCCAGCCGTCAGAATGAGGGGCAGCATGGCTGTAAACCCTGATCCGGGCATTGCTGTGCGGTTGGATAGTCCGCTTATGACAAGCATGACAGCAGATGCGATTACAAGCAATGAAAACAACACAAGGCTCCACTCCTTCTTGAGCCTGGCGACAACGCCTGATCCGGGCCGGTCTGAATGCTGACACTCATCCTCCGGTTCATAAACCTCTCTTTCAGAAGGAACTGTATCAGGCCTGTGTCCTGTCTCAGCATTCCTGATAATAAAGGAGGGTTTGATTCCGGTGTCAGGAAACCATGCCGGCAGCGTGCCGTTAAATTCCTCTGTTTCCGTCATTTTAAGGGCTCCTGTCGGACAGGCGGTCACGCAGGCCGGCTCAATGCCTTCAGCGCCCCTGTCGGCACAGAAATGGCATTTTTCGATGATTCCTGTGGCAGTATTGATCTTCGGAGCGTCATACGGACATCGCCATGTGCAGTAACCGCACCCCATACACCTGTCTGGATGGTGGATGAGAACCCCGTCAGCATTGATGGTATAGGCCAGTGCAGGGCAGCCTGATTCGCAGGCAGGATCAGCGCAGTGGTTGCATGCCAATGAGAGGTTGATTACATTCACAAGTGGCAGGGCATTACCGTTCCAGGCGAACAGGCTTCGGGTTCCGGGCTGAAGTCCGTTTTCCAGAATGCAGGCTGTACTGCAGGCCTTGCAGCTGACACAGAGAGCAGCGTCAAATGTGAACCCCTTCCTCATGGCGCAAGCTTTTCCATATCCACCCTTGTATTGTGAAAGGCAGCCCCGTGGCCCATATCAGTCTCTGACGGGGCTATGAGCATATTAACTCCGCCGCCCTCACTCATCCATATACCGTTAGGAAAGACCAGGCTGCCGTTTCTGACCCGGGCGGTGACCCTGACCCTGCCCCTTACCTCGCCCCGCGAGTTGAAAACCCGGACCATGTCGCCGTTCCGTAATCCCCTGCTGCGGGCATCAGCAACCGAGATCTCCCAGGCAGGCTCCTCAACCACGCTCCTGATAACCTGCAGGTTGCCGAACTGCGAATGGATTCGTGATGCAATGTTCGGAGTCATGAGTCTTAGCGGCAGATGCCCTTCACCGAAGTCGTTCAGCGGCTCATATGTTGGCAGAGGACTTACGCCCCACAGCTTCACAGCCCTGTCAGACCAGAGTTCAATCTTTCCTGAAGGTGTCTCATATTTCATGTTCCCGTATGCCGGGTGCTCGTTCTGGACCGGGATTACAGGCTTCTGCATGAGCTCCTCAGGTACAAAGCCCGGTGTGTGGCTGATACGCTCAGTAAACCAGCTGTCATAATCCCCGGGTTCCGGGATGCCTGCTGCACCGGCGTCGAGACCCATTTTCTGAGCCACCCGCCAGTATATCTCGCTCTCGGGAAGAACCTCCCCGGGCGGATCAATAACCTTCGGCTTGTACTGGGCATATGGATTCCAGTATGAGCCCACCACATCAGCCTGCTCAAATATCCCTTTTGCCGGAAGAATGATGTCTGCCATCGAGGCAGTGTCTGTCATGAATTGCTCGACGACAACCTTGAATGGCACTGAATCCAGCGCCTTCCTCACCTCACCGCTTCCCGGAAGCTGTATAACCGGGTTACCCCTCTCAATCCAGGCTACCTCGATGGCAGGTTCCTTCAGCGCAAAAAAGTCGGGTCCGAAGGTTGCCATTGAGATGGCACGCCTGAATGGCTTATCAGATCCGGGATCAGGATAGTAGCTCAGCGGCTCCTTTACATCATCGAATATATAACTCTGCAGATTGGCAAAATTGAACCCGCAACCGGCTTTGCCTATCATACCGGTAATCACAGGGATGGAGAGTATCGACCTTACCGTCTGCCCTCCGTTTGTATACCGCTGCAGCCCGTAACCGGCAATGACTGTTAGTCGTTCAGTATCTGCTGCCATCACTGCGAGCCTGACAATCTCATCTGCAGGTATTCCCGTGATATCCTGTGCCTTATCCGGAGTCATCTCAAGTGATGCAGCAAACCTGTCAAAACCGGAGACATGTCTGCTGATGTACTCGTTGTCTGTCAGTCCGCGGTCAATTATCACCCGGGCCATTGCCAGCGCAAGGGCGGCGTCTGTGCCTGGTCTGGGCCTGATGAGCAGGTCAGCCTTGTCAGCAGTGAGCGTCCGGCGCGGGTCTATGACCACCACCCGGGCCCCGTTCTGCCGTGCCTTTTCTATGTGGATCATCTCCTGCACGTTGGTCTCGGCAGAGTTCTTACCCCAGAGAATTATCATCGAGGCATTTGCCAGGTCCCATGGGAGATTGTGCTTCACCTCCCCCAGTGTC
>JAEYZD010000208.1 GCA_023430725.1 Bacteroidota bacterium
GGTGAGACGGAAGAAATGAGCACTCTTTCAACCGTCGCAGAGAAAAACTTGACAACCCCTTTCTGGTGGAGTAAATTTGATGATGGATTGGCAATGACCTCATAAACAATTATATAAGGAATTTCCCGAAAATCCCTGACCAGAGTAGGGAGTAGAGGCCGAAAAACTGAAGAGTAGGCACACCTAAAACACGGACTATGAAAGAAATTTTGCTCACGGTTGCGGTGCTCCTTGCGAGTCTTGCAACCATTACTGCACAACCGCAGCTCGAACAGGGAAACCTGATGCTGGGAACCACCTCAACGGTAGCGCTGAGCGGATCAATCAGTTCAGAGCTCATGAGTCTTGGATTCATCAAGATCAGGTACAGGTACGACTCCGATCCTGCCGAGGATGCCTATAAACTGACAAGCTACAACTTCTTGCCTAGAGCAGGATATTTTGTGATAGACAATCTGGCAGCCGGCCTGCAGGCAGTTGTCTCAGGGTACACTGAGAAGGACCTGGAATATGACGATACCTATAAGGAACGCACCATCGGGATTGGTCCCTTTGCGAGGTATTATTATCCGCTTGACAAATTCTACCCCTTTGCGGAAGCCGAGTTACTTTTTGGCACAGTAAGGGAGTCACGTTACGGTGACGATGAAAAAACTCCTTTTGTTATGGTTGGCTTAATGGTTGGAGCAGCACTTCCTCTTGGCGATGATGTGACCTTTGATGCTGCTGTGGGATACCTTCGCTCATCGATGAAAAATACAAATCCGGAGACTGAGGAAAAGGTATTTTTCATTACCAGCGGATTCAGTCTCAGGATGGGTTTTACAATTTACCTATAATAAGCCGGTACAATGAAAAGAAGACTATTTATAATAACTGCAACCCTGCTGGTTGCATACTGTGCAATGGCACAACCGCCCCAGCTTAAAAAAGGGAATATCATGCTTGGGGTAACTTCCAGCGCCAGCATGGAAGGTTCATGGGGGTCAGACCTGATGAGCCTTGGCATCATGCGTACGAAATACACCTCCGGTTCGGACTCTTTCAATGAGCATAAGGCAAGGTCATTCAGCCTGATCCCGAAGGGTGGATACTTCATCATTGATAACCTCTCTGCCGGTCTTGAGGCCCTGTTTACGAGATCTTCATACCAGCATGTCGATTCAGAGGGAAAATGGACAGCGACTACCTTTGCAGTCGGACCGTGGGTGAGGTATTATTACCCACTTGAAAAGGTCTATCCCTTTGCCGAGCTCGAGGTTATGGCAGGGACATGTATTGAGAAAGTGCCGACTTCAGGTCCTGATCCTGATGTGTTCCGCCACTCACTGTTCAGCACCGGATTGTCACTGGGAGTGGCTATTCCTCTTGGTGATATGGTGACTTTAGATATTATGGCCGGTTACATGAGGAGTGTCTGGAGGAATAAAAATGACATGGAGGGCGAGGAATACGATTTTAGTGAAATTTACTCTGGACCGGTAATACGGATGGGTTTCACCGTCTTCCTTTAGGCTTGCCGGTTTAACTGCCCGGCAAGGGGAGGTTCAGGCTTAGTCATCCGCAGCCTTTGCGATACGGCTGTGTGAATTCTTTTAGCCGCCAGGTGGCAGGGATGTAAAGCTTTTTACTAACTTAATCCCAAATTTCATGCACAATGAAAAGGACGATTGTTATATCATTTTTCCTCGTTGCGGCGGTGGTTCTCACGGCACAGGAGGGAAAGATAATTACGATACTGCACACGAACGATTTTCACTCGCATCTGCAGGGGTTTGCGCCCGAATCGGCCTATACGCCGCTTGTGGCTGACAATGATCCAACTGTCGGAGGAATGGCGCGCATAGCGGGTATAATTGCTGATGTGCGCAAGGAGAATCCCGGTTCAACCCTGGTGGTTGACGCCGGCGATTGCCTGATGGGCACACTGTTCCAGGCGCTGGAGCCTGAGACAGGCTTCCAGATCCCGCTGATGAAGAAGGCGGGGTATGATGTGGTTGCGATGGGTAACCACGACTTCGACTTCGGGCCGGAATCCTATGCCCTCATCCTCAGGAAGGCCTCCCTGAGAGGAGAGATACCCGTGATACTGATGGGTAACGCCGTCACTGATCCCGGAGACCCGGCTGACGATGCCTTCGAGGCACTCCGGACTGACGGTCTTGTGAAGCCATGGGTAATCAGGGAGGTCAACGGTATCAGGATAGGGATCTTCTCCCTGCTGGGAAAGGATGCCGACGAATCTGCCCCGTACGCCCCGCCGGTTACCTTTGAAAAAATTATCCCTGCCGCAAAGAAGCTTGTCAAAGAGCTGAATAATGAGGGATGCGATGTTATCATATGTCTGTCGCACAGTGGAATATCGAAGGACAAAAATGGTGTGTGGGCCGGAGAAGATGTGAAGCTCGCACAAAAGGTAAAAGGGATTGATCTCATTATAACCGGGCACACTCATGTACTGCTGAAAGAACCTGTCACAGTCAACGGCGTGCCTATCGTAGGGGTCGGAGACAACGGCATGTTCGTCGGAAGACTTGATCTTCTTGCGGGCGATGATGGACTGAAGCTTGTTAATTACGAAGCCATTCCCGTTGACGACAGGGTCAGGGCCGAGAGTGCAATACAAACGGAGATCACGGATCAGCAGGAGAAGATTAATGTTTCAATACTGAATCCGCTTGGAATGTCGTATGCCATGCCTGTGGCAGTCGCCCCCTTCAGAGTGGCTTACGAAGAGTATGGTGATGCAAGGGGGAGCAACCTGGGCGCCCTTGTCGCCGATGCCGTTTATGATTACGTAAACAGTGAAGGACCGGGTACTGATATAGCCATAGTGGCAGCCGGTGTGCTGCGTGACCCTATCGAGCCGGGAGTGCAGAGCGTGGCTGATATTTTCAGGGTGATGTCACTTGGTTCTGGTGCGGATAAAGTTCCAGGATATGCTCTTTCGAAGATGTGGGTGACCGGAAAGGAACTGAAGAATATTACAGAGATTCTCCTTTTTACCTCAGCTTCGGCCCCGTCGAATTACCCCTTCTTTTCACACCTGCGAATCGAATACGATCCGGAGGGAAGGCTTTTCAACAAGGTACGCAAGATAGAACTGACAGACGGGCAGGGGAATGTGTCGGCTGTCAATACCTCAAAGGATGACCAGAAGCTCTATTCCATAGTAGCCAACTCATATATTGCCGATAACCTTGGACTGGTAAAAAAGAAAACGCTTGGACTCATCAAGGTTGAGCCAAAAGACAAGACCGGCAAGCTGGTGACTGAGATGGATGACTTCATAATGGACTTCAATCCGGGGCAGGCAGGTATCCAGGAAGGCAAGGAATGGCTTGCGCTGGTCAAATACCTTCAGAGATTCAATCCTGTTGAGGATGGAGGCCTGCCGGTCATTCCGGATCATTATATGGATCCTCCCAAATCCCTTGTACCAATAACCAGTACCCGGTGATAATCAAGGCCAGACATATTCCGTTTTTTGTCAGGTTCTTCAGTTTTTTTTCACGGACCGGCCTGAAGAGACATTTCAGCGATGTCGTATTCGAGTGCAGCGTGAATACAGCAGGGAGGCCCGTTATGCTTATCGGTAACCACTTCAGCTGGTGGGACGGATTCATCGCCTACCGCATCAATGATCTCTTTCTCCGCAAGAAATTCAATATCATGATGCTTGAGGAGCAACTGAAGGGCAGACTCTTCCTGAACAAGGCGGGTGCTTTTTCAATCAAGCCCGGATCAAGGTCCGTTGTGGAGACACTCAGTTATACATCGGGACTCCTTCATGATGCTGAAAACATGGTGGTTGTATATCCGCAGGGAACTATCACATCGATACACCGCAGGCCGGTTAGGTTCGGTCGGGGGACTGAGCGTATCATTGCCGGTGCCTCAGATAAGCTGATGATACTTTTTTACGTCGCCCTGCCCGACTGGTATTCTGAGAAGAAACCGGGCCTTTATGTCAGGGTGATTGAATACTCCGCCAGGGAGAGAAGCGTCACTGACCTGGAGGAGGCCTATAATATATTCCTTGACGAGTGCATTGCCAAGCAGATTCCTTTATGATACTGACTGTTACCGGGTGTATCGTGCTTTTTCTGACCTTCCTTCGCTTTGCGGTGGCACTGGTGAACTGGCTCTCCAGGCCCTATCTGCCTCATGTCAGCAGGGACAGGTCGCGGCTGCCGTCACTCTCGGTTCTCATCCCGGTTCGTAATGAAGAGAAGAACATAGGCACTCTTCTCGGCAGTCTGGCTATGCTTCCGTACGAAAAGGCAGAGATCATCATATATGACGACGGATCAACGGACAGCACGGCCGAGGTTATCTCCGCCTGCGCGAGGGTTGATTCCAGAGTAAGGTGTATCAGGGGTGATGAGCTCCCGGAAGGATGGACGGGTAAGAATCATGCATGCCACAGGCTGGCTGAGGAGGCGAAGAATGATTTCCTGCTCTTCCTTGATGCTGACGTGACTGTGGGTGACGACTTGCTGAAGAGGGCGGTCTCCTTTGCGTCAAGGCACAGGCTGGCCCTGCTCTCAATGTTCCCGCGACAGAAGATGAGGAGCACGGGGGAAAAGATTGTCGTCCCATTCATGTTCCGGGTATTGCTCTCACTGCTGCCACTTTTCCTGATCAGGCGCTGCCGGTGGAGCTCTTTCTCGGCTGCCAACGGCCAGATGATGCTGTTTCACGGCGCCACCTACAGGCGTTATCGCTTTCACGAAAAAGTCAGGGACAGGATGGCTGAAGACATAGAGATAATGAGGCTGATCAAGCGATCGCGGCTGAGGGGTGATACCCTCGTGGGGCGGAAGGAAATAGAATGCAGGATGTACAGGAGCTATGCCGAAGGAGTCAACGGTTTTTCGCGGAATATTTTTTCGATGTTCGGGAACAGCCTCGCCTTCCTGCTCCTGTTTGCTGTGACGGGCCTGTCAGGATGGATCATTCTGCTCTTCCTGCCATGGCAGTTTGCTTTCACTTATTTCGCGATGGTCATCTCCCTCAATTCGATGATCGCACTGACAAGCAGGCAGAGGCTGAAAGACAGTCTTATCTGGCTGCTTCCCGGGATCGCAGCTTTTTACCATATTGCATACCTCGCACTAAGGAGGCGTGCAAGCCGGAACTTTGAATGGAAAGGACGAAAAATCAGATGATAAGAAGACTTACAGTGTTGATTGCGATATTGCTGGCCCTGCCTGCGGCAAGCGGCTCTGCCACTGAAGACTGCAGCAGTTGTACAATATATAAAGGTTACATAAGCGGCAATATGGAGATGTGGAAGAAAGGGATGCTGGAACTTGAGGGGCAATACAAGCGTGACCCGAAGGCATGCACACTCTACACGCTGGCCGAAGCAAGGTACGGGTACATCGGTTATCTGCTGGGACGGAACGAAAAGGATGTAGCCAGGCCGGTGATAGATGCATTTGAAACTGAGATTGAGCAGCTTGCAAAATTCCCGGAATACCGGGCAGAGACAGAGGCTTTCAGGGTGGCCCTTCTGGGATTCAGAATGGGACTTAATCCTGCACGTGCAGTGATCCTCGGACCAAAGGCGCTGAAGCAGCTTGAGACAGCTATGGAGGTTGGCAAAAACTCGGCCGCTGTATGGATTGAAAAAGCCAATTCTGAAGCACATATGCCTGCATTTGCAGGGGGATCACGAGAAGAGGCGGTCTCATCTTTCAGGGAGGCGCTTCGGCTTTTTGAAGCCGGTGGCAGCGTCGCTCCCTGCAACTGGAGATACCTTAACACCATGGTCCTGCTGGGCCGGCTGCTTGACAAAATGGGCGACTACCAGGGATCACGCGAGGCCTATATGATGGCCCTTAAGCGGGCGCCTGACTTCCAGTGGGTACGTGATGAGCTTCTGCCGGAGATAGAGAAAAAACTTAAATGAAAATATGACAGCAAAGAAAGCGCTAATAGTTGGTGCCGGACTGGGCGGGCTGGCGACGGCCCTCAGGCTCAGACGCCGGGGTTATGAAGTTGAGATGGTAGAGATGTACCGTCAGGCCGGGGGAAGACTTAACCAGCTTACCTCTGACGGTTTCACATTTGACATGGCCCCCACCTTCTTCAGCATGAGCTATCATTTTGATGAGTTTGTGAAGGATGCCGGAATTGAGATGCCGTTCAGGTTCGTTCAGATTGACCCGCTATACCGGGTGAACTTCCGGGGCAGTGACAGATGGTATACAATCTACCGTGACCTCGACAAGCTCGCAAGGCAGTTTGAGGATATTGAACCTGGTTTCAAAGAGCGCATGGAGAGGTTCCTGTCATCAGCAGGCGTATTGTTTTATGACATCGAAAAGGGCGTCCTGGCAAAAAACTTCAGGTCGTTGCCAGACTTCATCTTCCAGATGACAAAGTTGCCGGTGAAGCATATTCCGAAGATACTGAGGTCGGTCTGGGGAGAGATGAGCCGTTACTTCACCTCCTACGAGGTACGGGTGATCTTTTCGCTGGTGTCATTCTTCCTTGGTGCTACGCCCTTTGACACACCGGCAGTTTATACCCTGCTGAGCTACACCGAGATGGTGCACGACGGTTATCACAATGTCGAAGGGGGGATGTACCGCATCGTTGAGGGGCTTGTTCGCGAAGCGGAAAAAGCGGGGATAAAGATCAATTACAATGTTACAATTGCGGGCTACGAATCGTCGGGCAGGAGGAACAGGGCTTTTGTTGATATTGCCGGCAGGCGCTGGGAGGCAGACTTCTTCGTTGTCAATGCCGATGCGGCCATGTTCCGGGGCAGGGTCTTCCAACGTCCGGCCTTCAGTGATTCGAGGCTTGACAAAATGCAGTGGACACTGGCGCCGCTGACACTCTATCTCGGGGTAAAAGGTAAGATGGAGAACATTCACCACCATAACTATTTCCTGGGTGACAGGGATTACGAACCATACTCAAAGGGGATCTTCCGTAACAAGGTCTCGCTGGAGAAACCTTACTATTACGTGAATGCCAATGCCATCTTCAACCCGCAGAGCGCTCCGGCGGGATGTGAGAACCTGTTTATACTGGTTCCTGTGCCTGACCTTCGGTTCAAGCCCGACTGGAAGGACAGGGAGCGCATAGCGGATGCAGTTATTAAAGATCTGTCGGAGCGTACGGGCCATAATGTGGAGGCTAACCTTTTGACGCGTGTGGTTCTTGACCCGGTTGACTGGCAGAACATGTTCGGCCTCTGGCGCGGCAGCGGACTCGGATTAGGTCACAAGATGACACAGGTTGGAGGATTCAGGCCGTCAAACAGGGATGAGGTTCTCTCCAATGTCTGGTATACCGGCGCATCAACGGTGCCGGGCACCGGCCTTCCGATGGTGATAATCAGCTCGAAACTTACAGTTCAGAGAATTGAAGATGAAATTGACACTGTATGACACAATCGCCCTGAGGTGCAGCAGGGAGGTAACAACCGGGTACAGCACTTCATTTTCGCTGGGGATACGCACTCTTTCTGCGGCTCATCGTCCGGCGATCTATGCCATTTACGGATTCGTCCGTCTGGCCGATGAGATTGTTGATACCTTTTTTGACAGGAAGCAGCGGGAGATGCTCGAAAAATTCAGGCAGGATACCGCAGAGGCGATAGCAGACGGTGTCAGCTCCAATCCTGTACTGCACTCGTTTCAGTGGGCCGTCAATAAATATAATATTGACCGGGAATTCATCGATGCATTTCTTTACAGCATGGAGATGGACCTGGAGCAGAAGAGGCACGATGAAAAGAGCTACGGGCAATATATATACGGCTCTGCAGAGGCGGTCGGTCTCATGTGTCTTCGCGTCTTCTGCCATGATGAGCCCCATCGCTTTGCGCAGCTCAGAGAGCCTGCAAGAAAGCTTGGTTCGGCCTTTCAGAAGGTCAATTTCCTGAGGGATATAGGCAGCGACTATACAGACCGGGGAAGAGTATATTTCCCGGGGGTCGACTTCGGTAATTTTACCATCGCCGACAAGAAGCTGATAGAAGAGGACATTGCCTCCGAGTTCAGTTCGGCGCTGGAAGGGATACGGGGTCTTGACCGGGGAAGCCGGAGGGGGGTATACCTTGCATATTCATATTACCTGGCGCTGTTCAGCAAGATCAGGATGACGCCGCCTGAAGCTGTTGCAGGACAGCGGTTTCGCATATCTGACGGCAGGAAAATGCTGCTGCTTGTAAAAGTAATATTGAAAAGCATAACAGGGCTAATCTGAAAAACGGAAAGAGATGAAGGAAAGGGCTGCAGTAATAGGCGCCGGCATAGGCGGTATGGCATCTGCCATCAGGCTTGCCCTGAAGGGATATGAGACGCACCTCTTTGAAAAGAACGGTGAGGTGGGCGGCAAGATCGGAGAGCTAAGGATCAACGGCTGCCGGTTTGACACAGGACCATCGCTATTCACCCTGCCGGAACTGGTTGATGAACTCTTCACCCTTGCCGGGGAGAACCCGCGGGATCACTTCAGCTACATCTCCCTTGATTCGTCCTGCAGATACTTCTGGGATGACGGCACACTGCTCAACGCGTGGACGGACAGGAACCGGTTTGCAGATGAGGCGGAACAGGTGACCGGTGAGCCGAAGGCAAATGTTATCGCATTTCTTGACGAGTGCGCTGAACTTTACGATCTTACGGCCGGAATATTTATTTTCTCTCCATTCTATCAGCTTGATAATTTTCGCAAGCCTGAGTCGCTCAACGTTGCCCGCAACTTCAGAAAGCTGAATGCCTTTTCCACCATGCACGGGGTGATCAGCAGGCGTTTTCGCAATGCGAAGCTGATACAGCTGTTTGACCGGTATGCAACTTATAACGGGTCAAGTCCCTACAGGGCCCCCGGGACCCTTAACGTGATTGCACACCTGGAGCACAATCAGGGAGCCTTCTTCCCTGCACAAGGGATGAGAGAGATAGTTACGGCGCTCGAGGGTCTTGCTGCCCGGTGCGGTGTGACGGTTCATGCCGGCGAGGAGGTTCTTTCAGTTGACCGGGAAGGAAAGGATGTCAGGGGTGTGGAGACAGCTGCCGGGTTTATGGCTGCCAGTGTGGTCGTCACGGATGTGGACGTGATCCCCTTTTACAGGAAGCTGATGAAGGAGGAGAGCAAGGCCAGGAAGCAGGAGAGGCAGGAGCGGAGCACCTCGGCCCTGATCTTTTACTGGGCGATGAACAGGAGATTCGAAGAGCTTGACCTGCACAACATCTTCTTCTCCTCTGACTATCCGGCGGAATTCAGGGCACTGGGCAAGGGTGTGGTGACCACCGATCCCACCGTTTATCTCTTCGCATCATCAAGGGCAGTTCCTTCTGATGCACCTGAAGGGATGGATAACTGGTTCGTGATGATAAATGTCCCGTATGACAGGGGGCAGGATTGGAACAAGGTTGTCAGTGAGGCCCGGGAAAACATAATCAAGAAGCTCAGCAACAGGCTGGGATATAATATCAAGGATGAGATAGGAGAGGAACGTGTCCTGGATCCGCCGCTCATCGAGAAGCTTACCGATTCCAGCCGGGGAGCTCTTTACGGCAGCAGTTCCAACAGCCGGTTTGCTGCTTTCAGGCGCCATCCCAACGTTAAGGGCAAATATGGCAAACTCTGGTTCGTAGGGGGATCGGTCCATCCCGGCGGAGGTATTCCCCTCTGCCTGGCATCGGCAAAGATTGCCTGTGACATGATACCTCCGGCGGAATGAAGGGAAGCAAGCCCCGCATATTAAAATCAACCGAGATACTGTTGTGGGTATACGGTGTGGGACTGGCTGGCATGCTGCTGCCCTTCAGCCGTGAGCTGTTTATGATTATAACACCCCTCAATCTGCTCTTTGCTGCGCTTTTTTTGTTCTGGGGCAGGTGGCCGGCGAGGCAGGTCATTTACACGGGTCTGTTTGTTGCCGTTGCCTCATTTTTTATCGAGGCTGTTGGTACGAATACCGGGAAGATCTTTGGTGTCTATTCATACGGGAGGACACTGGGCCCGGCGCTGCTGAACACACCACTGATAATAGGACTCAACTGGTTTCTGCTGATCTACTGCACGAATGTAATCAGCCGTTTGCTGTGGGAACGGCTTTCGAAAGGGAGTGAGGCGAGTCGCAGCGGGCTGCCGGAGTCGCTGTTCGTGGTACTAACAGGTTCTCTGCTGATGGTTGCCTATGACCTGTTCCTGGAGCCGGCGGCGATGAGGCTTGATATGTGGTCATGGGAGTGTGGGGTGATACCGTTTCGCAATTATGTGGGTTGGTTCTTTTTTTCAGCCCTGTTTCACACGGTGATAAGGTTGTGGGGAGAGGAAGAGCCGAACAGGAGGGCTGTACCCCTCTTTGCTGTCCAGGTTGGCTTCTTTGCGGTAATTGATATCTTTTATTGGCTGGCCTGATCCTCGCCTGCGGAAAGTATTCTCACAAAGTGGTTTTCGAGGTGTCTCCTCATCCCTTCGCGGAATTCATCAGGTGTTCCTTTTTTGAGCAGTGCAACCAGTTCCTTGTGTGACTTGTATTTCTTTCGTTTGCCCTTCACCTTCAGCAGTCCTATGTTGTATACGTGCTGGAATGCAGGAAGAAGAAGGTTCTGAAAGTCTTCGAGGGTTGTGTTTCCGGTCATCTGGTATAGTTTGCCGTGAAACTTAAGCTCATGATCCACGTCAAAAAGTATATGGTCAGAACGTTCCGGTTCGATATCGACGATCTCCTCAAGTTCCCGTATGTCAGCTTCAGTTTTCCTTGCGAATATGAAATCGGCCATCCCCACTTCCAATGCCAGGCGCATCTCAAATACATCCATCAGGGTCTTGTTATCGAGTATCCTTGGGATCAATGATTTGCTCAGGATTACAGAAAGATCCGGGCTTTTGATGACAGTTCCCTTGTGCTTCCTCGATTCAATCAGGCCCATTGTCTTGAGTCTGTTCAGGGATTCCCTTATGACAGTCCGGCTGACTCCCATTATTGCAGCCAGTTCTGTCTCCTTAGGTATTGAGTCGCCTGGTTTCAGTTCCCTGTAAATAAAGACTTCAATAAGGCGCATTTCGACTTTGTCGACAAGGCTGCTGGTGTCAATTGCCTTCAGTTCGAGTCTTAGGTCCTGATTATCCATTATTTATAGAATAAATATTTAAGTATTACAAAAAAAGCAAAAAAAACGGAGAAATACCTGTTAAAAAGAATATTAAGAAAATTGCTCTTCCTGTTTTGTAAAACATAAGACATATGTTTCTTGGCAGAAACGGCTGATTGCCAGATAGCTGTCATTTTCACAGCGGCTGATACGACGGATGGTCTGATACTATCTGTTTTTTGATGTTTTTTTATAAGCTTTGCAGATATGAGAATACCTCTTGTTATACTTGCCTTTTTCCTGACAGTTTCGAAATACGGAGATCCTAAGGACCCGCATCCTGGTATTACGGTCGGCGAGCCTGAGGTCCTTTACAGTATTGTGCCGGTTTTTCCGGAGCGGGAGCACAACGAGCCTGCCAGGCTGATGTTTACGGTTACCGGAGAAGACGAAGCAGTCTCACTTCAGAGCATCGGAATTACCTTCTCGCATGGAAGTAACCCTGAGGCAATATCGGCACTGACTGCCTGGTATACAGGAGTGGACCCGGGGGTGCCCCGTAAGCAGATGCTGGCCACCGTTAGTGCCCTTTCACCTTACACACTGATAGAGTGCGAACTGCCGGTTACAGCAGGTAAACACACGTTTGCCCTTGACTTCAGGGCAAAGGCTGATGCAGACCCTGCCGCAATTCTGAAGATAGAGTCAGTCTCATTTACGTTCAGCAACGGCACCTCGGCCCGATACGAGGCTAACGCGGAAGATCCCGCAATCCGATTTGGCAGGATCGTCCGTGCCGCCGGCCAGGACGGGGCGGATACCTACCGGATACCCGGGCTGGTGACAACAAACACCGGTACTCTCGTGTCGGTCTATGACATCAGGTACAAAAACAGCAAAGATCTCCAGGAGGATATAGATATCGGCATGAGCCGGAGTACTGACGGAGGGCGGACATGGGAGACCATGAAGGTGATCATGGATATGGGAGAATACGGCGGGTTGCCTCAGAATCTCAATGGGATAGGCGATCCAAGCATTCTGTATGATCATGTTACCGGCACCCTGTGGGTGGCAGCGCTCTGGATGAGCGGATCAGCAGCTGACAAGATGCTCTGGTGGGCATCGCAGCCAGGGATGACACCTCAGGAGACAGGTCAGTTCATACTGGTTAAAAGCACCGATGACGGGGTTACGTGGTCTGACCCGATTAACATCACCCGGCAGATCAAGGATCCCTCATGGCAGTTACTGCTGCAGGGGCCGGGAAGAGGCATTGCACTGGAGGACGGAACTCTTGTCTTTCCGGCTCAGTTCAAGGCAGACATTGGTACAAAAGCACTTGACGGCGGACAATTTACCTGTCATTCAACCATTGTCTTCAGCCTGGATGGAGGAGAGACATGGCAAATCGGGACCGGGGCAAAATCCAACACAACTGAAGCACAGGTGGTGCAACTGTCAGATGGCAGCCTTATGCTTAACATGCGCGATGACCGAAACAGAACAGACAAGGGAGCAACAAACGGTAGGGCGGTAGCAGTTACGGCAGATTTGGGACGAACATGGACAGTCCATGCATCATCAAATTCAGCACTGCCTGATCCGAATTGCATGGCCAGCTTGATTGCCGCTGATGTTAAGATTGACGGGATTAGCAAAAGAGTGCTGTTTTTCTCAAATCCAAATGACAAATCCGACCGAATCCGCATGACAGTCAAGACAAGCACCGACCAGGGAATTACCTGGCCGGTGGAAAACCAGGTAGAACTGTTCAGTCCTTCCGGTTACGGCTATTCTTGTATGACAGTAATTGACGAAAACCACATCGGGATAATATATGAGGGGGTGAAGGAACTCTATTTTCAAAAAATCCCTCTGGCTGATTTATTAGGTGACAAATAAGAAATTGGCTTATCACCAACCATACCGTAACTTCTGCCGGCAGGATCAGGTCACAGGCGGTGAGGACAGGGTGTATCTCTGTGTAAAGGGAGGGGAGAAAGCCTTCAAGGTAAAAAAGGGATCATACAGGGAAAATTTCCGGGAACTTTATTCAGACTGCCCGCAAATGCTTGAGCAGTTCCAGGGGGAGAAAATTCGCTGGGATGATGTTGCCCTGCATATCTATGCCTACAACGAGCTCTGTAAATAGATCACCGGGCTGAATGCTTACACTGTTCCTGTACGGGGACTGACCCTTTCATTTCATTCAAAACCTTCCGGCTTCTGCAAATTTTGTCTCTGCGCGGCATGCACTTTTTATCGCTGTCATCCGGTTTTCCCCAAGTTAAACCGGACCCATGCCATCTCTCATTCCGGGCGTTATGTTAGATTTGTGCATGCAAAGTATTGTATATCAGTCTGATATATTCGGGACTAAAAAAATAGTCAAAATTTATGCAAAAATAGTTGCATGACTAAGAAGTTAGTCATATATTTGCATTGAAGGATTGACTGAACAGATATGAAAACAATGCAACTGACAAGGGCGGAGGAGCAGGTGATGCAGATTCTCTGGGATCTGGGTGAGGGACTGGTCAAGGATATCAGGGACCGGTTTGATGAACCCAGGCCTGCGAGGAACACCGTTTCAACTGTAGTAAGGATTCTGGAAAAGAAAGGTTTCGTGGACCACAAGTCCTACGGGAATGTATACCTTTATTTTCCGGTTGTTTCGCGGGAGGATTACTCCAGACACCAGCTCTTCGGGCTTCTTGAAGGTTATTTTGACAACTCGTTCCCGGCCATGGCATCATTCTTTGCACGTGAGAAGGATCTTTCCCTGGCGGAGATGGAAGAGCTGATCAATGAGACGAGAAAGGAATTGTCGGACAGTAAAAAGTGATAGTGATGGAAACGGCAGGTTTTTATCTTCTCAGGTCAGCAGTATGGATAACCGGTTTTGCGCTGGTTTATCTTCTCTTTCTCAGGAATGAGAGGTTTTTTCTTCTGAACAGGATCTACCTGATTACGGGGATCATAGCTTCGATAGTCCTTCCGCTTGTAACGGTGCGGTATGTGGTTGAGGCATCAGCTGTTGAGGCTGGCGCCACGGCCGGTCCCGTAACGGCAGCGCTGCATGGGGGCAGCTCCTGGCAGAACATTCTGGCAGTGGCGCTTTTCTCCGCATGGCTTGCCGGTGCGGTAACAGTGCTGTTACGGTATGTCACCCAGGTAATGCCTGTGCTGCGTGCAGCGGCCGGGGCTGACCGTTCATCCGGTTATCCCGTCAAGGTTATCCGCTCTGATGAATATCCCGGTTCATTTTCATTATTCTCCTTTGTGGTTGTCAATCCTTCAGTATCAGAGACCGAGGCGAGGGAGATTATGAATCATGAACTGGTGCATATCAGGCAGATGCATTGGTTTGACCTGGTGCTTTCATCCTTTCTCTGTGCAGTTCAGTGGTTTAATCCTGCCGCATGGATCTACTCCAGGTTGATACGGCAGAACCATGAGTACCTGGCCGATGAGGAGGCGCTGCAGCGTTCCTCCGATCCGGCTGTCTACAAGGCTGTATTACTGAACCAGATCGCCGGCTCGCCGGTAATTGACCTGGGCAACTTTTTCAGTTATTCACTAAACAAAAAACGATTTCTGATGATGAAAAATAAAATAAGTTCGCCTTACAGGAAGCTCAGGCTTCTCCTGATCCTGCCTGTCGCTGCGCTGGTTCTTTTCGCCTTTGCGAAACCGGAATACAGGGTAATGGAAGGATCGGATGGACCGCTCCCGGTTGTTGCCGCTGCGGACAACGCTGCAAAAAATGTCAGCGGGACCGTAAAGGATGAGGCCGGAAAACCACTTGAAAATGCCGTGATAGTAGTCAAAGGCACTACAGTTGGCACTGTCAGTGACGCCTCGGGACGCTTTGCCCTGAAGGATGTGCCTGATGACGCAGTTCTCGTTGTTTCCTATGTCGGATTCGAGACGAAGGCTGTCTCAGTGAAAGCTGCAGGCAACAGCATTTCAGTGACACTAAGGAAGAGCACTACCGTAATTGATACTGTCAATGTAGGACCGGTGCCTCCTCCTCCTCCTCCTCCTCCTCCTCCTCCAGCATCTGCCGCAGCTAAATCAAAAGCAGCTCCGGAAGCCGGCCAGGGTGAAAGGGATGTATTCGTTGTGGTTGAGGAGATGCCGAAGTTTCCCGGAGGAGGTATGGATGCCATGGTTCAGTGGATCGCCCAGCAGATGAAGTATCCTGAACAGGCCAAGAAGGATGGGATACAGGGTATCGTATATGTCGGTTACATCGTAAACAAGACGGGCAAGGTTGAGAGCGTTGAGGTCGAAAGGTCAGCACACCCGTTGCTTGATGCCGAAGCCGTCAGGGTTGTGGCTGCAATGCCTGACTGGACCCCGGGGAGACAGCGAGGCAAAGCCGTTGATGTAAAGCTGGTCGTACCAATTAAGTTCAGCCTCAAGTAGGGAATCGGGGGAGAATCTTAAAGCAGATTGACTTATTTGCAGTTTTTAAGATGAGGGCCGGCCAGTGCGCCGGCCCTTTTTGCAGCCTCTGATGATGGCACCATTGGACTGAGCAGCGACTTCAGGTTCATTTACTGAAGTCAAAGAAGATAGAATCATCTGCCAGAGCAAAGAATGCCGGATGAGGAACAATGTATTACTTCTGCTCTGAGGCACGGTGAATCACAGTCTGCGGGAACGGTATCTCGATCCCTTCCCTGTCAAAGGCAGCCTTGAGCCTCTTGCGGAATTCGCCAGCAATCTCCCACTGCTTCAGTGGCTTGGTGTCGCCAAGAATTTTTACCATAATTGCCGAATCTGCAAATTCATTCACCCTCAGGAACTGAGGCGGCGAAATGATTGAATCACTGAAGGCCGGATCAGCAGCCAGCTCTCTGCCGGTTTCGTTGATAACCCTGATCAGATTGTCGATATCCGTACTGTAACCAACGCCCACGTCAATGTTGACCCTCGCAAAGTCCTTCGACAGATTTGATACTTTGGTGATTGAACCATGGGGTATGTGATGCACCGTACCGTCAAGGTTACGCAGGGTTGTTTTCCGGAGACTTATATCCTCAACGGCTCCGCTTAAGCCTTCAATATCAACAACATCCCCAATACGGTACTGGTTCTCAAGCATAAGGAAGAGTCCGGTAATTATGTCCCGGATCAGATACTGCCCGCCAAACCCGACTGCAAGTCCCACAATTCCGGCTCCTGCAATCAGAGGTCCTATCTCAATTCCTGCTTCCTGAAGGATCATCATGAATGCAACAACCGTAATCAGGATATTCAGCGCGCCGCTGAAGATTCTTATCAATGTGTCTTCTCTTTTCTTCTCAGCCTCGGGAGGAGTGTTTAAATCAGGCCTTACCGACGCCCTGATTGCCCTGGCCACAATTCTTTGCAGTACCCTGTCCAGTAAAAAAGCAATGATAATTATGAGTGCGATTCTTATCCCGTGTGACATTAGCCACGGCACGACCTGTTCGGTCCATTTTCCAAGTGTTTCCATCTGGTATGTTGTGATTAGGTTTCCATTCAACCGGTTGGGAATATGATTTAACGCAATATAATAAATTGAGAACGGACCTCCTTCCGGGTGGCACAAAAAAGATCAGTTATGCTTTACGGCATAAGAGATCATTTGCCGGTTCTTTTTTTGAGTGGTAGGATGTATGATAACTGTATAAAAGAGTAATTTTGATACACTCAATTAATTCAGCACAGAAAGTAAAATGATTCTACTGAGCGGCGAAGTCGGCAACTACATAATAAGCAACGGCAGGAAGTACTCCTGCTTTGCAGGAAACAATTACCTGGGGCTGGCTTCTCATCCCCTGGTCAAGGAAGCCGTTATTCGTGCTGTCCAAAAGTACGGAGTGAATTTTGCCGCATCGCGTCATACTACTGGGACCTCAGACCTTCACCTGGAGCTGGAGGGAGCACTTGCTTCGTTCAAGGGCAAGGAGGATGCGGTTGTCTTCGCCTCGGGCTACCAGGGCAACAGTATCCTGCTTGAGATACTTAAAGGGAGATATTCCACAATCTTCATCGACCAGTCGGCGCATGCAAGCATAATTGCAGCCATCCCGGCAGAGGTGGTCAAGGTGATGTTTTATGATCACTGTGACGCTGCACATCTTGACTATCTTCTTGATTATAACAGGGGTTCAAGTCCCCTCGTTATCACTGACGGTATCTTTGCCCTGACGGGCGAAATAGCTCCGTTGAACCAGATTTACGAGGTGGCCGTGAAGCATAACGCGATTCTTGTTGTTGATGACGCGCATGCAACCGGCGTGTTAGGAGCGACGGGCAAAGGCACGCCTGAGCACTTTAACCTGCCTGCGGACGGCAATGTCCACCAGACCGAGACAATGAGCAAGGCCCTGGGAGGTTACGGTGGATTCATATCCGGAAGCCGGTCGGTGACAGAGATGATACGTGAGGGATCTGCAACCTACCAGGCTTCAACGGCTTTGCCGCCTCCGATAGCGGCAGCCGGAATCGCCTCACTTGCCATCATAAGGGAGAACCCGGATCTGCGCGTCAGGCTGCTCGACAACGCCTGGCGGATCAGGGAGGCGGTAACTGAGATGGATTTTCAGACTACCCATTTCAGGACCCCGATCGTACCCATTATCATGGATGCTCCGGAGAAAGCACAGGGTCTCTCCCGGTTCCTTGAGGAAAACGGCGTGATAGCCCCGTTCATGAACTATCCTGTCAGAAAGGCGATGCACCAGATCAGGATAGCTGTATCTGCCTCTCATACAGATGATCAGATCAGTCAGTTACTCGGATTATTAAAACAATGGAAGGATAAACATGAAAGCAATTAAGATCAAAAAGGTAATCATTGAGCCGCTTAACCTTGACCTCGAGGAGCCGTTCAGGATTGCAATCGGAACGAAGTACAACATCGAAAACGTGCTCATTACTGTTGTGCTTGAGAATGGCATCGAGGGTTACGGCGAGGCTGCCCCGCTTGAACCGATAAACGGTGAGAATCAGGCCACTGCCCTGGCAACTCTTAAGAGCTGTGTTGAATTCATAAAGGGTCAGAATGTATCTGATTACCGGGCTATCTCCGCCACCCTTCGCGGTGTCTTCCATGCTCAGGTGACAGCCCGTTGCGCCATTGAAATGGCCCTTCTTGATGCCTATGCCAAGGTTTTGGGTATCCCCCTCTATGAGTTCTTCGGGGGTGTCGGAAACAAGGCGGAGACTGATTATACGATTGATATCGTGCCGCCTGATATCGCGAAAAAGAATGCTGCCAAACTCGCGAAGACGGGGTATACGGTGCTGAAGACCAAAGTGGGCAAGAAACTGACGGATGACATCGACCGGCTGCTTGCAATCAGGGATGGCGCTCCGAACTGCGGCATAACCATCGATGCAAACCAGGGGTATTCGCCCTGCGAGGCCGTTCATTTCATCGAGGAGATGGGGAAGAACGGAATAAGGCCGATACTGTTCGAGCAGCCCGTCTCAAGGTTTGACCTGCAGGGGATGAGATTCGTGAAGGATCACACATCGATTCCTATTGCTGCGGATGAGTCAGTCTTCACA
>JAEYZD010000019.1 GCA_023430725.1 Bacteroidota bacterium
GCAGCATCAGGACTGGAATAAGCCTCCAGGTATAACAAATTGGCTCCTTGAACCGGATGGCCGTTATAAGAAAAATACATGCCAGGATACTCAATGCTTTCAATGGAGAATACATCCTCCCCGTTAATTTTGTCACCCTTGTGAAATTTAAATCCTGTAGCATTGTCGGAGTAATCGCTGGCTTCAAACCAGCCATCGTCTGTAGTACTTGTCAGCCCCACCGGATTGTCAGTAACATACAGCCAGTTATTTTCTATAACCTTGGATTTGATCATCAGGCCTTTCTTTGAAGCCAGAGTGCTAACCGATGAAGGCCGGTAGGCTTTCAATACAAGGTAGTCCATGTCTTTTGCAAGGTCCTCAAGGGTATAATCATCGGATAAAGTGACGCTTTTTCTTAATGGGGAGAAAGCGTCAATATCGATTACCCGGAGTTCTTTATTTGCTTCGTTGGTATAGTAATATAACAATCCTTCAATTGTATTTGAGCCTGAGGATTCATCTTTTTCGCAACCTGAGATGAATAACAATACCGTCATAGATATAGCTGTCATGATGCCAGGGTGTCTGAGATTCTTCATGTTTCTTGTGTTTAATAATTATAAAATCTGTTCCGAACCGGATATCTACTGCAGGTGACTGATTACCAAATCTTCTTCAAGAAACCAACAAGTGAATTAAAAAGTTCACAGGAACAGAACTATTTAGACTACTTTGCGAAACAAGATAAAGGCACGAGGATGTCCTGACAGCTTCGGGTCAGTGATGCCGGCGGTAAAATTTTGATTGTACGGGAGGGCTATTTTGTCTCAGTCAGAGAATTGATTTTCTCCCACAGATCATTGTCAAACCCGGAAAGGGCAAAACTGGGGTTCTGAGGATCAGAGGCCTCCCCCATTCTTACAACAACCATATTCTGTGAGGGGATAACATAAATACGCTGATCTTCCGCTCCCATGGCTGCAAACATATCTGAAGGAGCATTGGGGACAAGGCTCCCAAGGTAAACATGCTGCGATCCCGGAACCATATAGCTGGTTTTGCCGTTCAGCCACCAGAGGTAACCGTAGGATGGATTTATGTCCTGGGAGGAACTTGTACTTGCAGTGAAAAATGACTCTTCCAATATCTGCTCGTTCATCCATTTGCCCTTATTTAGCGCCAGGATGCCAAACCTTGCCATACTGCGGGTATTACTGTGATAAATCCTGAATATCACCCCGTTGTTCCAGTATCCGTCCATCCCGATCTTATCCTTTAACCTGGAATTGAAATAGGTTTCAAACTCCTGGTTGCCGGCATCCTCAACCGCATCCATCAACAGCTGAAAGACATTGTGGTATGACCATCTGGTACAGGCATCAGCAAGATATGTCAGGTTCGCCTTGATCACGAGATTGGATGCGTCATCTATGCCGGAGGTCATTGTCAACAGATTCTTAAGTGTAATCAGGTTCTCTTTCTCTGACGGTTCACTGGTCCACCCTGCACCAAGATAATCGGATACCTTATTGTTGATGTCAAGCAATCCTTCCTGCTGTGCCATGCCGGTTGTGGCTGACACCAGGGTTTTTCCGGCGCTGTTCCACTGCCATGTTGTGGATGGGGTATGTCCGTTAAAGTACTCCTCCATCACAATGCGTCCGTTGACAAGAATCATGAAGGACCTGGTATTCTTCTGAATCAGAAAATCCTTCAGAGGCTGGACGGCACTCTCATTCCAGCCAAGACCAGACATGGACTGCGTTTCCCATGCACTCCCGGCAGGGAAGTACATGGACGCGTCATCGGGATCATCATTATTGTCCTTGTCGCATGCAGCTATCGGAAGCCACAGCAGTAAAAGGATTACCTGAAATTTCATGTAGCTCAAGACTTGTTAATGACAGTATTTTACCGTTTATACGTAACAAGTCCGGATTTGTTTGAAATGCAATGGACTCAGGCCTGCCTGGCGTACTGAACCTCGCAGAATATGCGAACATCATCACTTACCAGGACACCGCCTGCCTCAAGAGCCGCATTCCAGTTGAGTCCCCAATCCTTGCGGTTGATCTTGCCGCTGATGCTGAAGCCTGCCTTTGTATTTCCCCAGGGATCCTTGCCGACTCCGCCGACTTCAACGTCAAGTACAGCTGGTTTCGCGACACCCCTGATTGTAAGATCTCCGGTCAGCTTGTAGTTTTCATCGTCAATCTTTTCAATCCCTGATCCGGTGAAGGTCAGTACAGGATACTTCTCTGAATCGAAGAAGTCAGCACTCCTAAGGTGTGCATCCCTCTGTTCTGAGTTGGTAAAGATGGACGCAGTGTTAGCCTCGAAACTGATTTTTGCTGTGGTAAAATCTTCACCCCTTGTCTCAACCTCGGATTTGAACTCCTTGAAGCTGCCGGTCACGGTGGTGATCATCATGTGCTTAACCTTGAACTGGATTTCGCTGTGAGCGGGATCTATAACCCATTTTGTAGTTTCCATGGTATATTCTCTGTTTATGTTAAACGTTTCTATTTCTGTTTGTAAAACAAAAAACAGTCAGGATTGTTCAACATAAGGTGCACAAAACCCGGACAATCCACTACGGCCTATTGCCTACTTCCTGATCTACAATTCTTATCGCTCTACGAGCGATGTCCAATAAATACAGTTGTCTGATCCACTATTGCCCTTGCCTACTGCCTTCAGCCTTGCCTCAGATAGCGTACCGTACCCCCGTCATGGCCTCCGACACTTCCCAGAGTTTCACCGCGAGATCATGCCTGAAGAGCCTGGCAGGGTCATTTGTAAGCACAGGGTAACCCTTTGTGTTTCCCGGGCCATCAGGACCGATGTATTCGCCTCCGCGAAGATCAGGATGAGTGGCAGCATAGAGGGTGGGCAACGCTCCCATCGATGCGGGCTGGGCCACTATCCCCATAATTGCCTTCATCACCCGGCCCGTCTCCTTACCCGAACCGCGGGAAAGCAGGTTGGTGACGCTGATGCCGGGATGGCAGGCAACGCTTATTGTTGATGCCCCGGCTACCTCAAGCCTGTTCTGAAGTTCAATGGCAAAAAGCATGTTTGAAAGTTTGCTCTGGCGGTAAAAAGTCATCGGATTGTAACCCTTCGAGCCGTCAAGATTGTCAAAACGGATTTTAGCCCGGCGAGCAGCGATACTGCTGATGGTGACTATACGTGACAATGGCGTGGCAAGCAGCAGCGGCAGAAGATGTGCCGTCAGTGCAAAGTGTCCGAGATGATTGGTCCCGAACTGCAGTTCAAACCCGTTTTTTGTCTTGCTGTAAGGGGGAATCATCACTCCGGCATTGTTGATCAGCACATCCAGCCTGTCAAAACGGGCAGAAAAGCCGGCTGCAAACTGACTGACAGACTCAAGGTCGGCCAGATCAAGATGCATAACCTCCACTGCAGCATCAGGTTGTTTCTCCCTGATCTTTGCAGCAGCCCGGTCACCCTTGTCTGTATTTCTTACGGCAATAACCAGGTCTGCACCTTTCAACGCCAGGGTCATGGCTGCTTCAAAGCCGATACCGTGGTTGGCACCTGTTATTAATATTCTTTTGCCCTTAAGGTCTCCGATCAGATCAGAAGTCCATTTACTCATATCAGATATTCTATAAAAAAAAGAACAGCCATCGGCTGAAATTCACGGCAAATATAAGAAAAAAGCCGGTCCGGGTTCCGGAACCGGCCTGAATCGTGTTGCTTCACAAGGTATGCTAGAGGTTGACTGAATAGGTCACTCCCAGCAGGTTCTCGTATGGCGGCTTGGTCACCCTGCTGTCATTGTAGATATATTCAAGCCCGAATGTATGCTTCTTGTTAAGTGTATACTCCAGTCCGAACATCGTTCTCCACTTATCAACCGCATATTCGTTCGGATCAAAGAGCTGCATATGCATCTCAGCCTTTACAAAAGGTCTGAGGGGAATACCCTTTATATCGTAATCGAGCTCCAGCCTTACCCTCTGGTACCACTGTGAATCTTCGTCCTCCGGATCTTTGATATAGGTTTTGAACTGCTGCTGAACACGGTACCTGACCGCAAAGGTGAACCTTGCAACAGACGGCGCGGTGGCCTTCATCTGGGCAAACCAGCGGTGACGTGCATGATATTTGCCGTCCTTCTCCATCTGCTCTATGAACCTGTAATAGATGCCTGCATTGAAGTAGTCATTGAACTTGTAGCGCAAACCAGGTTCAAAGTAGAATTTCTCAATGTTGCGTGCATTCTCGTTGGTCCTGATGCTCGCCTCGAAATCGGCCCGGAGTCCTTTCCATATCTTCTTATCTGCCTTCGCCTCATACCATATCCCATAATCAGGTGCTTGTCCCGCAGCAAGACCGGAGAGCAGCAGTGCAAAAAATACTATCGTTCCCTTTTTAATCATCGTCATTATCATCGGGTTTAATGAATCCGTTCTGGTCGGCCAGGTTTACAGACCGCCCCTTGTCCTCATAATATATTATCATCCTGCAAGTGTCTTTCAGGAAGTTGATTGCACCAATTTCAACCTTCTTTATCTCCTTTAGCCCCGTCCGTTCCTGCAGATCGGCTATCAGCTCATCATATTTTTCAGGCACAATCAGGTTAATCTTTTCATATACAATGGCTTTGGATGAGATATGCCTGAGGAGCCACATCTTCTCCAGTCCCATTGTGATCATTATTACCGCGAGGTTGGCGAAGATTATCTCAATCATACTCGTACCTGCTGTCAGTGCATTTATCACTGACACGCCAATGACAAGGAAGAGGTATGTCATCTCCTTGATTGGCATTGGGTTGGTCCGGTACCTGATAATGCCGAAGATGGCGAAGAGACCGAGTGCAAATCCTATCTGCAGGCTGACGCTCTCGAGGAGGTAGCAGAGGAGGAACACCACGCTGGAGATGAGGATGTATGTGAACAGGTAGTCTTTCCTCCTGGTGGTTGTATAATAGAGCCAGCGCACAATGATCAGCATGACCACGAGATTTATGCCAAACCGCAACAGCAGTTCAGGCATTCCCGCAAAGCTGAACATCGCCTGGTCAGCCATTTCCGCGCTGCCGGCCTGCAGCGCCATTCCTGTAATATTCATCCCTTATCCTGTTAATGAGTAAAAATTTCGGTTTAAGATTGTTTTGTCTGGGAGCCCTGTTTACAATTGCCATCCCGGTTGCATACTTGCTGAATCCGGTTCTGCGAATTCCCAGTGCCTTCAGTTGTTCAAAGAAGGGCGACATGGAAGTCGACTTGTCGCTCTTTATCTCGGCAATGGCCAGGAAGGGCATCCTGACACTGTCACCCTTCAGGTTGTTCCATCCTATATTGTAATCAATCGTTATTCTTTCCGCCCTCTCGAGACTGACAAGTGTTATGCGCGTAAAGGCAGTATTGATTACAGGCTTGAGATTGGTGGCTGCCGGAGAGATCAGTTCATCAAGAAACTCCCTCGACTGCTCTATG
>JAEYZD010000123.1 GCA_023430725.1 Bacteroidota bacterium
GCCCTGAAGGCAGCATGCAAGTCTTCCCACAAATGAGTCTGCCCCGTGTATTGTCATGGCATCGATCATCATGCCCCTGGAGCCGCTGCCGCTGAGCGGTTTCATCAGTGCCGTGGGCAACGCCTCGGTAAAGGAGGTATCGATCCCCATCCATGCAACCACAGCCGTTATGCCGTCAACCAGCAGGTCCATCGCACCGGAAGCCCTGAAAACCCCGATGGCCACAAGTATCGCCACCAGGTAGGGTATGATGGTGATTGCGGTCTTGAAACCGTCCTTTGCACCCTCTATGAAAGTCTCATAAACATTGACCTTTTTCACCATCGCCATCACGATGAATGAAATAATAATACTGAAAAGTATGAAGTTCGCCGCGAAGGTCGAAATCAGGTTGATCTGTTCCTGAGGCAGTGTGCTGAAATACCAGACAATACCTGCGATAATTGCAGTAAGGCCGCCCAGGTAGGCCAGCACCACCCTGTTGAAAAGATTGATCTTCTGCGCTATGGCCACACTGATCAGCCCGGCAAGTGTGGCGATATAGGTTGATATGAGTATCGGGATGAACACGTCCGCCGGATTGGCAGCTCCAAGCTGGGCGCGGTACACCATTATTGTAACGGGAATCAGGCAGAGACCTGATGCATTCAGCACCAGGAACATTATCATCGGATCGGATGCCACCTCCTTTTCAGGGTTATGCTCCTGAAGCTCCTTCATCGCCTTCAGTCCCATAGGGGTGGCGGCATTGTCAAGGCCGAGCATGTTTGCAGCCACATTGAGCATCATCGATCCGTTTGCCGGGCTCTCTGCCGGAAGTTGAGGAAAGAGCTTCCTGAAAAAGGGTCCTATAGCCCTTGAAAGCAGCCTGACAGCGCCACCCTTTTCCCCCACGCGCATCAGCCCCATCCACAAAGTGAGCACGCCCGTCAGACCCAGAGAAATCTCGAAACCGGTTTTGGCACTTGTGAAGGTAGATTCAACAATCCGGTTGAATATCTCAGTGTCGCCGTTAAAGATCAGCTGACCAAGAGCAAAGAGAAACCCGATCAGAAAAAAAGCTATCCAGATATAGTTCAGAGCCATCCGGTCAATTGTCAGATCCTAAAAATAGGGATTTTTTTATTCCGCGCAGGGCGAAATTAATTTCAGAGTTCATCCACCTCGATTATTTCGAAGGGCACCTGAAGTATGGCTCTGAAATCCCTTCCCGCATCACGCATGCTTTCATCGCCCTTCTCGCAGTACCACTTTATGAGCACCTCGCCGTCGGCCTGACTGATCCTCTCGAATCGCTTGAAAAGGGCATGTATCCTGTGCGATGAGCTGGTATTGAAGAATTCAAACTTTACACTGAGGATTGTCCTTCGTGCCGGGCTGTGGCCATATTTCTCAACATAGAGCAAAAGGGGTGTGTAAAAAATATTGGAGTTCTCCGGGATTGATTTTCCCCTTATCTCAAAGAGACCCTGCTCCGGATCAAACAATACAGACGGGGTTTTTTGAGTCTCCCTGATTTCTATCTTTTCCATGGGCATAACAACCGCAGCAAAGCATAAAAGTATGGATTTCCTTTAATATAGACAAATCTTAAGGGGTTGTTGAAAAATTCCCGGGAAATTAACATCGCTTTGTGCTACATTTGAATGTAACAGCCAGACACCCTCAATAAATCATGCGAAATGACCACATTGGCCACATATCATAAAAAGCTTATTACCAGCACTATATGCCTTTTTTTCATTTTACTGGCCGCCCATGCTGAAGAGGTGACAGTGACAGGTACCGTTTCTGATGGTGCAGGTGCACCATTAATGAATGCCAATGTATCCTTCTATCTGAATACCAGGGTATTCAGGGCCACTACCGGGACTGACGGCCGTTATTCGGTGAGGATTACGGGTTATTACAGCGATGTAGCAGGTGAGTTCAGCGCAGGCACACCCTATCCCAATCCGTTCGATAACAGTGTCAACATACCATTTATTATCAACAGTGAAGGTGATGTGATGCTCACCATCTACAACCTATCAGGGGAAAAGGTCAGGGTACTTGTCTTTCCCGGAGTTATTCCCGGGAGCTACAATGCCGTTTGGGACGGCTGCGGACCGAACAATGCACCGGTAAGCGCCGGTCTGTATATTTATGCGCTGACATTCAGGGGAAGATCATACAGCGGCAGGCTGGTGAAATCAACCACCAGCGGTTCCCTGTCTTCAGGCAGCGGTCTTGAACCGATCATGCTGCCGCCGGCTGAATCTGCTCCCCAGCCTTCGCTGCGTTTCCCGGTAAGTGCTGAAGTGACCGCCCCCGACTATTATCCGGTCAGACTCACAGACATCACCCTTGCTCGTGATACGGTGATTGACTTTGTCCTTACCCGCAGGAACTCAATGCCTTTTACAGTCTCCAGTAATCACATCGCACGGTTCAGCGACGGTGAATACAATCCAATGGTCCTCAAGGGAATAAATCTTGGATCCTCTCCTCCGGGTTATTTTCCCGGTGAGATAGCCTACGCCATAACCCCTGAAACCTATGAACGGTGGATTGAGCGGATTGCTGAAGCAGGATTCAACACAGTCAGGGTCTACACACTTCATCCCCCTGTGTTTTATGAGAAACTTGCAGAATATAACCAGCGCCACCAGGAGAGACCGCTTCTGCTTTTCCAGGGTATATGGCTCGAGGAGGTTGAGGACGGCACTGATCCCCTTGCCTATGACCTTATCCGGCGTCGCTCTGCGTTCAGCGCTGAGATCTCCGAGGTAATTGACTGTATAAACGGCAATGCCGACATAGCCTTCAGATACGGCAAGTCATACGGAATTTACAAAACTGACGTCTCGCAATGGACAGCGGGGTATATAATCGGACGTGAAGTAGCGCCGCAGGAGATAGACTCCACAAACAAGTTTCATGCGGGAACCTCTTCCTACACCGGCACACGGTTCAGCATCAGCGGAGGCACGGCCGCTGAAGCATTTATTGCCGAAATGCTTGACCGGGTGGTTGTTTTTGAAGAGAACAGGTATTCAGTCAGCAGGCCTGTAAGCTTCTCGAGCTGGCCTACGCTTGATCCCCTGGAGCACCCCACAGAGATATTCACTGATGAGGATGTTGCATCCTTTGACATAACGAAGATAAGCCGCAGCGGCGGTCCGGGACTCTTCGCGAGCTACCATGCCTATCCCTATTACCCGAACTTCATCAGCCAGCAACCATCCTACCTCGGGTACAGTGACAGCCAGGGGCCGAACAGCTACCTGGGGTATCTCACTGCCATGAAGAATCACTACTCCTCCATGCCGCTGGTGATAGCCGAGTTCGGCGTTCCCTCAAGCTGGGGCAGCGCACATCAGTCGTACAGCTCGATGCATCACGGCGGTTATTCCGAGAGACAGCAGGGCGAAAAGAACATGCGGATGATGCATAACATGCTTGATGCAGGTTGTGCCGGGGGATTCATGTTTGCGTGGATGGATGAATGGTTCAAGCGGACATGGATAGTGCTGTACCAGGAGGCCTACGGACTTGGTTCCGGGCCGGAGACGGTTCCTACCCGACAGTTGTGGCATAACGAGACATCACCCGAACAGTGCTTCGGCCTTCTCGCCTTTGACCAGAAGGAGACCGCTCCGTTCGTTCCTTATAACATCGACCAGCCGGCCGGTCCCGTCAGCTCCGTCAGAGCCACGCATGACGAGGGCTTTCTCTACCTTGAGATCACCACCGCCGCCGATCTGAACCCCACAGATGAGTTCATGGTGGCATTTGACACCTACCTCGGGAATACGGGTGAATCGACTCTTCCCGGCGGAGCCACACTTGGCAACAGGGCCGAGTTCCTGCTCACCTTCGCACTGGAGGATGATTCAGCGCTCAATCATGTAACACATGCTTATGACATGAACGGACTGACAGTGCGTTTTAATCTGACCGATCCTGTGCTGCAGAAATTCAGGAGCACCACAACCGACGGAGATCCGTGGAAGGTGATGCGATGGATAAATGACGGATTCGAGCTGACCTACCAGGATATCGGCATGGTACCCCTTGAACACTCTGCCTCATTCACCGAAGGCAACAGGGCCGCAGTGGCATGGGATGGCAGAAGGATCAATATAAGACTGCCATGGACTATGCTTCATTTCTTTGATCCGACCCAGATGACTGTCAACGATGGGGCAGTTTCATACGACGGCGGCTATAATTTTGAGATTATCACAGCCCAGTCAGATGGGATTGCAGTATCCGTGTGGCACAACGGCACGGTGACCAACGCCACCAACCGGTACAGCTGGCCCAGATGGCTGACAGTGCCTCAGACCGTGGAGAGGGAAAAAGCCTCACTTCACGTCATTGAGACAGGGCTGGCGGCGATACCGGATTATTTGGATTAATGGTTGTTTCAGGCAATAGAGGGCCGAGCGTATAGAAATGACCCTGCGGGTCATTTTAGCGAAGGAGCCAGGTTGCAGGGCAGGCACCAGGCAATAGTGTTGGCAATTAATTGCGGTGACTGCCTGTCATGCAAAAGTCTCACTACTGCCTGGTGCCTGATGGCTAATGCCTCAACAGGCAGCTAGCTGCCTGTTGCTGGCTTTTTCTTGTTCGTGAACCCGCTTCTCTCTGCCTTGCCCCACCCCTTCTTGCCCCGCAATGATTCAAGGTTGCCACGGACAGCGAAATAGGTGTGCACGGGGTAAAAGAACGGTTCAAGCATGGCAGTGCCGATCAGTCTCAGCACATCCCGCTTTCTCGGATATTTATGGAAGGTGATCTCCTCAAAAAGGACAGCCCATGTGGTCAGACTCACTGCAAAGCTGTAAACAAAGAGGAACAGCAGCAGGAAGAACGGCCAGTTGAGGGAACCGGTCACAGCCAGGTAAATTGAATAGACAATACCCAGGAAGGCTATCAGGGGAGCAGCCCACTCGAACATCAGCCAGTAGGGATAACCCAGCATGCCCAGCTTGCCGTAACGGCTGTTAAGCATCATCTTGCGGTGTGACCACAGTGATTCAATAAGGCCCCTCGTCCATCTTGTGCGCTGCTTTCGCATTGACTTAAGGTCTGAAGGCACCTCGGTCCAGCAAAGCGGATCAGGGATGTAGGTGACCTCGTAATTCTCCTTGTGTTCAGCCATATAGCGCCTCATCCTGAGGACGAGTTCCATATCCTCGCCCACGGTTTTGACATTATATCCGCCAGCCCTGATGACCGTCTCACGGTCAAACATCCCCATTGCTCCTGAGATGAGCATAAGACCGTCAAGGTGACTCCAGGCCATGCGGCCCAGGAGGAATGCACGGGTATAGTCGAGCACCTGCAGCCTCGGCAGGAATTTTTTCGGGAGATTTATCTGACGGATATGACCACGCTCAATATCGCAGGAGTTGACGATACGTATAACTCCACCGGTTCCGATGACCCTCTTTTCCTTCTCCTCAAGGAATGGCTTGACGAGCTTCAGAATTGAATCGGGCTCAATGATAGAGTCGGCATCAATTGTAACTATCAGGTTGCTGCGGCTGATGTTGATGCCCGCGTTGAGCGAGTCAGCCTTGCCGCCGTTGTTCTTGTCAATGACAGTCAGCCTGTTGTAGGCCGGATCCTTGGAGCGGTAGACGCCGCGTATTCTCTCGCAGGGGATACGGTAGTCAAAGTAGTAGTTGACCCTTACCAGCTCGTATGAATCCCTTATCTTTTCGAAGGTATCATCCGTGGAGCCGTCATTTACAATAATAACTTCGAAGTTATTGTAATAGAGTGACAGCAGTGTCCTGACGTTGTCTATTATTGTCTTTCCCTCGTTGAACGCGGGTGCGATAATAGTGATCCTCGGGCTCAGGGGAGAGAGCACCAGGGAATTGTAGTTCACATAGCTGTTCTTGCGCAGGTACTTCCTCAGCGCAAGGGCTGAATGTATGCCAAGCAGCAGGTAAGTCCCGAACAGTACGAGAGTCAGGTAGAATATCAGATGTGCAAAGATAAATCCCATGGTATTCAGTATATCCTGCGGTCAAGCACGTGCCTGACTATTATATTATAGTTCTTGTACTCCGACTTCATCACTTTCACCAGGGCCTGTACTCCTACCTCGCCCATGTTTTCTATTGCCTTCACCGCTTCAATCTGAAGCTGAACGTCATCCTCCTTGTCAAGCACCAGTTTCAGGAACCCGAGCATGGAGGTATCCGGCATCTTGCCCATTGATTTCACTATTTCAAGGCAGTTGTTGTACTCCTGGAATTTGTACATCCGTTTCATTGTATCCAGAGAACTTCTCATATCCAGGTCACCTGCCACCTCTACAGCCAGTTTGCTGACGCGGGGGTCACGGTGAAGCATAACCTTTTTCATTTCGCTCTCAGCCTCCTTCTGTTTGAACTCCCTGATCATTCTCAGTGCAAACATCACCACGGAAGGATTCTCCGAGCTGAGCCATCTCTGGAAGTCAGGTACCGGAAGTTCATGCTGGATGATCAGGTCATGGAGTGTGATCTGTTCCCATAGTGAGAAAGGCCTCCGGAGGTGAGACAGGAATTCAAAATGGTCATTGTTGCTCAGGCGGACAAGGGCAATCTGGGCCTCCATCCTGAGTATCTCGTTCTTCGAGTTGAGGGAATTCAGCATCTCCTCGTTTCCCTCCCTGATCCCCATGAATGCAAGTTCACGGAATCCCTTGATCTTCTTGTGCCAGCGTCTGCTTCGTGCCCTGGCCAGGGAGTCACGGTCAAGCTCCAGGTCATTGTAAAGCTTCGTCAGCTTTTCCCTTGAGTCGCCCTTGAGGTTAACGCTCACGTCTATCATCTGGTCAATCAGAACCTGTCTCCGGTAGTCGTCAGATGCTATCTTTCTGAATGCATCAGGTCCGCTGTTGCCAAAGAGATAATCAATTATGAGTGACTGGTACTGTTCCAGAAGGTATTGTCTCAGTTTTGCCTCCTTCTCCATCCTTCTCCTGTTAAGAAGGATCACAATGAGAAGCACAAGCATCGAGGCGAAGGATGCAATGATAGTAATTATGAGTGCATTTACAAGGGCTACTGACTTGCCGAAGTAGTCATATCGTGTGAGCCAGGGACTGTCGCCCTTCAGGACGAAGATGTTCTTGAATTTTTGCCATTTAGTCGGCTGCGCCACAGGAGGCTGGCCGGAGGACGATGACGAAGGGTCTGTCGTGCCCTGCATCCCGGTTGCCGCAATTATCTCAGTGGCAGGCACTGATTCAGCATCAGCGGTCATCCCGGACACAGCAGCTGAGTCCGTATCGCTTGCAGGGGCAACCGTTTCCTGCTTAAACTCTTCTGCAGGCGCTGAAGTTGCCGCCTCAGTCTTTACTGCCGGTTTCGCTTTTGCGACGGGTTCTCCGGGAAAAGCAACCGGCACAAAGATACCTGGCGCCTGACCCCTCAGCGAACTGTTGATGAATACTTTGTACAGGCCGTCCTCTTCAATGAGCTCGAGTGCCAGTCCTGTCATCTCCTCAACCCTCCCAATGAGTGCTTCGGCATTGGCGCGGCGGCCAAATGCTCCCATCTGGATGGCGTACGGTCCGCCGGCAAGTGATACCAACCCTTCAGCAGTCAGCTCGGAGGGAAAGGTGGAGACCGGGGGCAGGTTCTTTGAGCCTGCTCCATGGGGAACAGAGTCCGGCATGTAATCCCCCGGCAGGCTGTGAGCCGGCAGCAGGGAGCCCTCAAGGGCAAATGCGAGCAATATGGTCAGTATAAGATTCATCTTAATTTTCCTATGCCCATTATTAAACCGACATTGCCTTCAAACCTGTTCCGGTATGCGATGCCGGATAGCTTTTCGTATGACCAGCCTGCCCCTGCCCTGTAGGACCAGCGCGGGTTAATCTGGTCAAACCATGTGAGCCTGACGCTTGTTGCCTTTTGCCTCTCGAGGTCAGTAAGGATGTCATACGGCTCGTCGGGAGCAGTACCCGTTCCAGCCGTCAGCTGAAGGTAATCTGTTGTGCCGAAATATCTCCTGGCGCTCAGGAAGAAAGAGGTAGTCACCCCGATATCCTTGAAATGGAAGTATCCCCTAGCGGCGAACCAATAGTTGCCCAGGTATTTCTCAACCGAGGCAGTGCCCAGAAAGATATTGTGATCAAAGTAATAGTAATTGACTCCGGCAGAGATTGCCCATCCGGCAGGAAGCGACTGCCACAGTTCCAGGGCAGCCCTGTGTTTCGGGAACCAGCGGCCCGGGCTGTATGCGTAGGAGACGTATGCATAGTTGTTTCTTCCGAGTTCGGGCCATGCCTCTGCAGCAAACTGGAGGTCACTGTCAGAAATTTCATCAGGTGGACCGGTGTTTATATGTCCGTAGTTTACCCCTGCCACGGCAGTGCCCCATGAGAAACGGTGTCCGGCGCCCAGGCTGAATACCTGCCAGAGGCGGTCAAAGGGCTCGCTGTATGTGTCGAAGAGGTATCCTGCCCTGATGTCGGTAGGGAGGGTTACCTGCTGTGAACGGTCACGTGACCATCTCCTGATGTCATTCAGTGCTTCGGCAGCATCACTGTTGCCGGGATCGGTCATCAGAAGCGTATCGATGACAGCCGATGCTTCGTCATAACGTCCCTGCCAGGCAATAATACGTCCAAGCAGGATTCGGGCATCGCCGTATTCCGGGAATTCACTCACAAGCAAACGCGCTGCAGGTTCAGCCTCGGCATACCTCCCGTCAAATGCCAGCGCCCGTATCTTCGAATACTCCTCTTCCGGGTTTGCAATAGTCTGACCTGATACCAGACCAATGGCAAGGATCATCATG
>JAEYZD010000148.1 GCA_023430725.1 Bacteroidota bacterium
GTGGTCGTTCCAACGGGGAACTGGACAGGAGCGTTATTGGTAACTGATGCCACTCCGCAGTTGTCTGCAGTGGTAGGTGTGCCAAGAGTTACTCCGGTAGCATAACACTGTCCTGCATCAGCCGGTACATTTGTTACGTTGGCAGGGCATGTGATAGTCGGGTTCTGGGTATCAACGACAGTGACCGTCTGATTGCATGTTGCGGTTCTGCCATGATTATCTGTAACCGTCCAGGTGACTGTGGTGGTTCCGACGGGGAACTGGGCCGGAGCATTATTGGTAACCGATGCTACTCCGCAGTTGTCTGCAGTAGTCGGTGTGCCAAGGGCTACTCCGGTGGCATAACACTGACCCGCATCAGCAGGAACGCCATTTACATTGGCGGGACAGGTGATGGTCGGGTTGACATTATCGCCAATGAAGACTGCATATTCAACTGTGGAAACCTGACACGATGCTCCAACGCTTTCAGTGACTTTCACCGTTCCGGGGTTGATGCTGCCCCAGTTAACTGTAATGCTATTGGAGCCCTGTCCTGAGAAAATGACACCTCCGCTTACTTCCCAGAAATAATTATGTCCCGGAATGTTTGCAGTTGAATAGATAGCGGCTGTAGCGCCGGGGCAGACACTGGAGAGACCGGATATTGAAGGTGCAGGTTGTTGGCCGGTTACGACATTAATGTTAACGGTGCCGTGAATGGAAAGCACCGGATCTCCTGGCATCCCTCCGAATTCTGTATAGAAACCATCAGGTCTGTAAATTCCTGTCCCAAGTGTAAAATTATTGTCATCCCATGTACCATCAGTTAGAAAGTGACAAAAATCCTGATCGCCGTTATCATTCGGCTCGCCGTCATCCCAATTTGCATAGGTGATTTCAGAACCGGTCTCATCGCCCATCCAGAAGGTGGTGCCTGCTTCAGGTCCAGTCACCCATTGCCAATCTCCCTCCGGCGAGTAAAAGTCGCTCGCTCCAATCCATACAGAGCCACCGGCCATCTGAGTGCGAAGGAATTGATTCTCTACGGCAGAGCCGATTGTTACGAGATAACCCTGCATGCCAAAGAGATTAGCACGATCAGCATTTAACTTTGCTTCGTGCCATCTGAGTCCGGAAGTAGGAACGTACCTGTAGTAATGACCTGTAGCCGGGTTATACCTCTCGAAGGAGATTGTTATTGACCTGTTACCGGTTGCCGGCGTCGGATTACTATTAGTATAATACAGGCTTCGGAGGACGCTCTGGTACTGCGCAGTGGTAGCTGAGCCCCTAAGTATCAAAAGTCCGTGGGAAGAGAGATAAGTCTGGGTAATACCGAAAGCAGGGGTCACTCCGAGTATATCCTGTCCGCTCTGAAATCCGGTACCTATTTGAACATAAGCTGCATCAATCCTTTGATTGGCCGGATCTGATATTGTCAGTTCAGGAGCTATCAGAGCCGGTGATCCGCAGTATTCATAATTACCTGTAACATTTAGTGCGGGCGGAGGCGGCAAACAGGTGAGGGCATTGAATGAAAGCCCGTCAAGATAGAAGTAATCTGACCCTGACTGCAACCTGATTCTTATTCTTTTCGTATTCTGTGAGGCTGTTACTGTTTCAGTAAGAAATATTTGCGAATCACCTATATAGGTGGTTAGTATTCTGGGTGAACCCCAGGAAGTACCGTCCGACTCCTCTACGGACATCGTAGTCCCTACAACTCCAATGATATCAACAGGTCTCCATACAATTGTATACTGCTGACCAGCAGGTATTATTACCGGCAGGTCGAGTATCGCCCAGTCACCGCTACTGTTAAAATATGCGGACTTTCCGTCAGGCACACCTGAAATATTAAGGTAACCTGTTACGCCATTTTGATCAGACACTCCCAGGGGCAATGCGTTGCCTGACGAGACAACGGTTGAGAAACCAGCACCGCATACCTGCGAAAAGCATTTGGTTGCCGTATAGGAGATTGCATCAACACTTATGTCAAAGGATGTATTAAGAAAAATCCTGATATACCTTGTATCATTCGAGGCAATGATCTCAGAGCTAAAGTAACTTTCATTATCTGTTCCTATTCCGCTGGAAGGGTGCACAGTAAAGGTCGCCCCGTCCAATGATTCGCTCCATGTGAGGTAAGAAGTACCAGGATGCCCTGGATATTGTCTCCATGTAATTGAGTAAGTCTGTCCCACCCTGACCGTGTCAAGCAGGTCTACAATTACATACTGTCCTGCTGAGGAGAAATTGGCACCGTTACCATCGGGGGCGCCTATCACAGAGGCTCCGTTTGAAAAGGCTGAATTTACGGTTAAAATTGAACCAAATCCCTGTACGTTTTCGGATACCTTGCCCGGTCCGCATTGAGCAAAAGCAGAGAAGTCTGATAAAGAAAGAAAAGTCATTGCCAGCAATGACAGAATTGCTGTTTTTTGCCTTAACATTCTGCTGAAATAAATTGTGGTGTCTTCAAGTACTGTATGTAACTTATACTCAGGAAACGGAAAAATGGTTGCTTCATTGCAGTACTTTTCGTGTCCGAAAGCCTGAATTTCAGAGAAAAGAAAAGTGCCGGCAATGTTTGCCGGCACTTTTCATCTAAATCTTAACTTGAATCAGATGACCTCTATTCCCTGTATTCTAGAGTATTAGCATGGCATCTCCATATGTCCCGAACCGGTATTTCTCCTTGACGGCTGTGCGGTATGCATCAAACAAAAGATTGTAACCTGCAAAGGCAGAAACCATCATGAGAAGCGTGGAATAAGGCAGATGGAAGTTGCTCACCAGCATGTCAGGAACCTTGAAATCATACGGCGGGAAGATGAACTTGTTCGTCCATCCGTTGAAAGGCTTAACCAATCCTGAAGTCGAAACTGAACTTTCAAGAGTCCTTATCACGGTCGTTCCCACAGCACAAACCCGGCTCCTTCGCTCCTTCGCCCTGTTGATCAGCACAGCAGCCTCCTCGGAAATAAGTATTCTTTCCGAATCAACCTTGTGCTTTGTCAGATCCTCAACATCCACATTCCGGAAATTTCCCAATCCAACGTGAAGAGTGATTTCGGCAAACTCAACGCCAACAATCTCCAGCCTCTTGAGCAGTTCACGACTGAAATGCAACCCGGCTGTCGGCGCTGCCACCGCACCCTCATGCTTCGCAAAAATTGTCTGATAACGCTCGTTGTCCTCCGGCTCAACAGGCCTGTTTATGAATTTAGGAAGAGGAGTCTCGCCAAGCGAATAAAGAGTCTGCTTGAACTCCTCATATGTTCCGTCAAACAGGAAGCGAAGCGTCCTGCCCCTCGATGTGGTATTGTCAATCACCTCAGCGACAAGCAGATCATCCTCACCGAAATAGAGCTTGTTGCCAATCCTGATTTTCCTGGCGGGATCAACAAGTACATCCCAGAGCCTCTGCTCCCTGTTCAGTTCCCGGAGCAGGAAGACCTCAATCTCCGCCCCGGTCTTCTCCTTGTTACCGTATAACCTGGCAGGAAATACCTTCGTGTTGTTGAAAACAACCACATCCTGCTCTCTGAAATACTCAACTATGTCCTTGAAAACCCTGTGCTCAACCTCACCGGTATCCCTGTGCACCACCATCAGCCGCGATTCATCCCTGTTTTTTGAGGGATAAAGTGCAATCAGTTCCTGGGGCAGCGTGTACTTAAATTGAGATAGTTTCATAGTCAAAATCCGTTAGTGCAAGAATATTTATACGAATGAATTATCACTTTGTTTCAAATTTTCCAAAATAAATTTCAACTCTTCTACAGTCAGCGCCTTTTCAAGGGTGTAGTCGCCAATACCATCCCGTACCAGTGCCCTGAGATGTCCGCCGCTGCCAAGAGCCAGACCGAGGTCACGCGCAAAAGCCCTTACATAGGTGCCCTTGCTGCATACAATCCTTACCGTTGCATCTGCGCCGGTAAAACTCACCAACTCCAGCTCATGAAACACCACCTTCACCTTGTCAAGCTTCCTGTCTATCTTCTTCCTGGCAAGCTCGTACGCCCTTTTCCCGTCAACAAACTTTGCCGAGAAAAGGGGTGGCTCCTGATCCTGCTCTCCCAGGAAGTTCTTCAGAGTATCCCTTACCATCTCCTCCGTTATATGTCCGGCAGGATACTCTCCGTCCACCTCACTTTCAAGATCAAATGAGGGAGTAGTCTGACCAAACCTGATCACTGCCGTGTACTTCTTGACCAGATCACGGAATTCCTCAACACGTCGGGTAGCTTTTCCAGTACAGACAATCATCAGCCCCGTAGCCAGCGGATCAAGTGTCCCGGCATGACCCACCTTGAGCTTCTTCAGTCCGCAGTGATGCCTGATAGCCATCTTAACCTTGTTCACCAGGTCAAAAGACGTCCAGTACAGCGGCTTTTGCAGCAGCAACACCTCTCCTTCTTCAAAATCGGTACAGCTCTTCAGCACTCTCAGGCAAATATTATCAACGTAAGTCCGACAAGTATGCAATAGAGGGCAAACCAACCAAGCTTGCCCCTCTTTACAATGTTTATCATCCATCTGCAGGCGGCGTAACCCGACAAAAAAGCTGCAACAAACGCCACGATCAGCGGGAACAGCACCCCGTCAACGGCCTGGGTCTCCGTTGTAACCACCTCTACAAAGTTGGCCCCGATTATAGGCACAATTACCATAAGAAACGAGAACCTAGCCAATTCGTTCTTGCTGTTTCCAAGCGCCAGTCCTGTTGAGATCGTAGCCCCCGACCTTGACAATCCGGGTAAGACGGCAATTGCCTGGGCTATTCCCATCAGGAAAGCCCCGCCGTAAGTGATAGGCTTATCCCTCTTTGGCACAAAATGGCCGATAAGCAGAAACATGGCCGTAACCAACAGAAAGGAGCCTGTAATGTCCATATCAGCAACAAACAGTGACTCAACAACTCCTCTCATGGTAAATCCAACTATGGCAACCGGTATCATTGACACAAGTATCTTCAGTGCGAAGACTGTCTCCTCATTCATGCTGAATTTGAACACGCCTCTCAGCAAATTCATGATGTCCTTCCAGAAGACTACAATTATACTCAGCACAGTCGCACCATGCACCGCCACTGAAAAGAGGAAACTCTCCTCGATCCCTCCAAAAAGAAACTTCACAATCTCAAGATGTCCGTCACTGCTTACAGGAAGAAACTCTGTCAACCCCTGTACCAGCCCGAAGATCAGGGCCTCATACCAATTCATTCCCAGTCGTAAGATTAATCAAAGCCCTGTTCTTTATTCCCTCGGCCTCTTCATAATTGCATAAATCTCGAAAATAAACCCGGCCAGCACAATAAGCGGGGCAAGGGTTACCCTGCGAAAACTGAATATATCCTCCGAAAAAACCTTCGGATCATCGGATCTCCCTCCGGCCATCAGGATGAAACCGATAATTATGACGGCAAATCCAATTGCCATCAGCTTGTAATTCTCCCTCCCCAGGGCAAAACCGGTCTTCTTTTCTTCTTCCTTTTTAGCGACCATAACTTTCTAATAATATAATTTATCCTCGTGTATGCCGAGATACCTGTCCACGGCAAAAAAAGTAGAAATCCCGTTTATGACAACCCCAGCTACCACCAGTGCAAGGCAAAGAAGCAGGAAGAGGTTGATGTTCTCATAGGTGAAAAGTGTAAAGAACTCCTTTTCTATAAGATACATAAGCCCCATAAGCAGCCCGATGGCTATCAGCGCGGCAAGAACTCCGAAAAAGAGACTCCGCAGCAGAAAAGGCTTCCGGATAAACGAAGGGTTTGCCCCGATGAGCTGCATCGTGTTTATCAGGAATCTCTTCGAATATATCGAAAGACGAATCGTGTTATTGATGATTGTCATGGCAATCAAAAACAATAACAGACTGATGATAAGCAGAAAAACGCTGATCTCCCGGACAAAGTCATTGATGAGGTTAAGTAATGACTCCTGGTAATAAACCTCATCCACAACCGGGTATTCTGAAATTATCTTCTCAAGTTTTATGACGCTGTCGGGGTGGGTGTACCTGGCCTGAAGATACACATCAATTGTCGGCATCAGGGGGTTGTAACCAAGATAGTTAAGGAAGTCCTCGCCAAGTTCTTCGCGCAGCTTGACAGCAGCCTGATCTTTTGAAACATACTCGGTCTTCTTGACATACGGCCTGGCATCAAGCTCCTTCTGCAGCATCCTGATATCGGCTTCACGGACATCCTCCTTCAGCATGATTGAAAATGAAAGGCTCTCCCTGAAGTAGTCAGAGAGCTGCCTCGCGTTTATCAGCACCATCCCGAGAATTCCAATCAGAAAGAGAACCAGTGAAACACTTACAACCAGTGTGACATATGAACTGCCGAGCCTGTATCTGGAAATTCCTCCCGTTGTTTTTGCCACTACTAAAACTTTGCGTCAAAAATAGCACACAAACCGCCAAATCCTTCAATCACACAGCATTTTTTTAAGCAGTGAAGACTATTCGGGACATTGCCATCCGGTAACGGCGATGAGGCAACAAGGCCAACTGCCCTGCGGCCGAAAAAAACAGGTGCTAAAAATGAGTTCAGGCCTCCACCACTGTCATCCAGCCAAATTCATCCGGCTCATCCCCGTACTGAATCCCTACCAGCTTGTTGAACAGCTTCATTGAAACAGGTCCGGGCTTGCCATCCTTGCAGTATTCATAAACTTTTCCGGTATCCGGGTCTACGATTTTCGCAATTGGGCTGATAACGGCAGCAGTGCCGCATGCTCCGGTCTCTTCAAACTCGGCGAGCTCCTCAACAGGTATCCTGCGACGCTCGGTTTTAATGCCCATGCTCTCAGCTATCGCGATGAGGCTCTTGTTTGTTATCGAGGGAAGTATTGACTCTGACTTTGGAGTGATGTATGTATTGTTCTTTATGCCGAAAAAGTTTGCAGGTCCGCACTCATCGATGTATTTCTTCTCTCGTGCATCCAGAAAGAGTGCGTTGCCGTAACCGAGGTCACGGGCCTTGACGATGGCCCTGAGGCTTGCAGCATAGTTTCCTCCTACTTTAATACTCCCTGTACCAAGCGGTGCGGCACGGTCAACATCACGACAGATCATCATGTTCACAGGCTTGACACCCCCCTTGAAGTAGGGGCCCACCGGCGATACGAACACAATGAACGTATATTCCGACGCAGGCTTCACGCCTACCTCGGCACCACTGCCGTAGAGAACTGGCCTGACATAAAGTGAAGCGCCCGAACCGTAAGGCGGAACAAATTTCTCATTGAGCCTCACGGCGGTAAAAACTGCCTCTTTGAACAGCTCAACCGGCACCGGAGCCATGTGCACCCCATTGGCAGAAGAGAGAAGCCGTTTTGCGTTTTCATCCCAGCGGAACAGTCTCACCTTACCGTCGCGGCCCCTGTAAGCCTTCATCCCTTCAAAGGCCTCCTGACCGTAATGCAAACCGGTTGCAGCAATATGAATGCTGATGGTTTCGGAATCCGATATCTCAGGCTTGCTCCACTGGCCGTTCTTATAGTAACACCGTACGTTGAAGTCCGTTTTAATGTAACCAAAAGGAAGATTATTCCAGTCTAAATTTACCATGATCTCAAATTTTGGATTTTTCAAATGTACGGTTTAAAACCAAAGTTCCAAATGATTTTAACTATTGTTGAGCTTGCCACCGGCAAAGACACGAAGGGCATTAAGTTGCTCATCAGCAGGCACGGACCGTAACTTTTGTGCACTCTCGGTAAGGAACCCGTTATTCTGAATCTGTGTTGCCATCTTCCTGAACCAGACCTTTTCATCATCCATCTTTCCGTAAGCCTTCTCCTCCCGGTACAGCCTGTCAATCATTGTCACAAAATCAACCCTTCCCGTAAAGTCATATACGGCATCATGAAGCACCCGGCCTGCGGCACTCTCCTGCTCAGGAGAGGCCGCGGATACTATAAGATCAGAAACCGCTTTCAACGTCTGTCCTCCGAATCCGTAAACAAGCAGGATCTCTCCTGCCCGCTTCAGTGTTGCTGTCTGTGGATCATTATAGTCAAAGGCATAGCCAAAATAGATAAACACCGATGCCAGCCTCAGATGGACGTATTCCAGGTCAGTCAGCTTTTCGGCCCTTGCAAGAAGGTCAGCCTGCAGAGCGACACTCCTGATATAGTCAGCACTGTGAAAAAAGAGATCCGGCGAAGCGATCTCCGAATATTTGCCGAAGACGTGCTCCTCCACATCGAGGACCCGAATCATCTCGATCTTCGTCATAAACCGGCCGTTGGGCGAACCATCCTCCCCCCGAAGCTCAGGCCTTATCCCGGTCACAAAATACATGTCCAGGTCACCCTTGTACTTCACCGGCATCCGGCCACGGTAATCACATGTAAAGTATTCTTTTACAAACTCGTAGGTAGTGCCGGAGATGTTAATCTTTCCAGGTTCCCCTGACGACTCCATCCTGCTTGCCGTATTAACCGTATCACCCCAGATGTCATATGTAATCTTCTTGTGCCCCACCACCCCGGCTACAACTGTCCCGGTATGAATGCCAATCCTGATATCCCAGAATCGCGCAGCCGGCCTGGAGGGATCATTCTTCATCTGCTGCATGTACTTCTGCATCTCGAGAGCTGCCAGAACCACCTCAACAGGGTTGGTCCTGTTCCTCTCCGGGATACCCCCGGCACACATGTAGGCATCACCTATCGTCTTGATCTTTTCAATGCGATACTTCTCAGCCACAGAATCGAAATGAAAGAAGAAACGGTCCAGCTCGTCTATCAGCTGCTCGGGATTCATCTCCTCAGCGATTCTCGTAAAACCCTGAATGTCCGAGAAAAGCACTGTTACAAAGTTGTATTTCCTCTTGTCAGCCTTGCCCTTTGACATTATCTCCTCTGCAGTACCCTTGGGCAACATGTTCGCCAGCAGGTTGTCAGACTTCTCCTTCTCATGCTGCAATTCTTCCGTCCTTTCGGCAATGAGCTGCTCCAGCCTCTTCTGACGGTTCATATACAGTCTGTGCGTGCGCATCCGGAGAAGAAACCCTCCGAGCACCAGCAGCAGAGGATAAATAATCCATGCGAGCGGTGATAAATACCACGGAGCCCTCACCCTGAAACTGCAAAAACCTTCACCTGTCATATCTTCACCGTTTGCGCGGTAACGGTAACGGAAAGTATACCTGCCGCGACCAAGATCAGTATATTCCTTGTAGGCCCGGTCACTCCACGGAGTCCAGTCAAGGTCAGGACCGGCAAGGAAATAGGAGTACTCAACAGCTGAGTCCTTTTCCATGATGAAAACAATCCCGTCACGGTATTCAAGGACTGGTGAGCCTGCCGAAGCATCGATGCTCCTGCCGCTCCTGTAGTCATATACACCGGTTATCCGGTTGTCAGACGACAGTATCCGCCCCTGAACTCCGCCCTGGTCAATAATGCCGTATGCCGCACCTGCACAGAGCATGATGCCGGTAATGACAAACCCACGGAATGAGTTGATAACCATGACGGATTAATATGTGTGATCTATACAAAAATAAACTAATATTTTACTGTTTTGGTATGCCGGGCAGCCCTGTCACGATGCAATGATTAATTTTGCCTTTTATCACTTTAAACTATGGAACTGGTATTCGCAACAAACAACAAACATAAAGTCAGGGAGATAAGCGATCTTCTCGACGGAGATTTCAAGATTACAGGGCTCTCTGACCTCAATATCACCGAAGATATCCCGGAAGATGCCGAGACACTTGAGGAGAATGCCCTTTTTAAAGCCAGATATGTCCACGGGAAGACAGGAATGAACGTCTTCGCCGATGACACAGGACTTGAGGTCACCGCACTCGGGGGCGCCCCTGGTGTCTGGTCTGCAAGGTACGCCGGCGAGAACAAAAGCTTTGATGACAACATCGACAAGCTTCTTCGCGAGATGCAAGGTGCTGCTGACAGAAGTGCCCGCTTCAGAACAGTGATTGCACTGATACTCGACAAGAAGGAATTTCTGTTCGAGGGCATCGTTGAAGGCGAAATCATAACTGAAAGAAAAGGCACTGGAGGCTTCGGATATGATCCGGTCTTCAGGGCAGGCGGATCAGAAAAGACATTTGCCGAAATCCCGCTCCAGGAGAAAAACATCATCTCCCACAGAGCCAGGGCAATGCGCAAGCTGATATCCTTCCTGAAAGGCTCCGGCGAATAACTGGCACTGAACCACGGTCATCAACTGCACAATGAAGCAAATCATCCTGTTCGCATTCCTTATCCTACCGGCCCTCCTGGCCTCGGGACAGGGTGCCGTGGGCTCCTGGGATGATCATCTTCCCTACGGCAGATCATATGGCATCGCCTCCGGCGGAGGCAAGGTCTGGTCTTCAACAGGATCGGCAATCCTCATCCATGATCTCGGCAGCGGAGCCAACTCAAAACTGTCAAAAGTGTCAGGACTGACGGAGACAGCCATCTCACACATTGCATGGTGTGAGGCGGAGGAATCACTTATAATTGTCTACCGCAGCACAGGCATTGACATTTTAAAAAAAGGGGTCATCACGCACATCCCGGATATTAAGAACAAATACATTCCCGGGCTGAAGGAGATCAACAGCGTAACAATCACCGGTAGCCGCGCACTGCTTGCGGCAAGTTTCGGGATTGTGGTGGTTGACATCAAGGGACGATTTATATCTGATACCTGGAGACCCGGTCCCGATGGTGAAACAAACAGCGTGAACGAATCGGCATTGCTGAACAGCCGTATATATGCAGTCACAAACCGTGGCGTATGGTCCGCACCGCAGGACCGCCAGGGACTATCCTATTATGGCAACTGGGAAAGACTTGATGGCTTTCCCGAACCCGAAGCAGGTTACAGCCATATCGCAGTTGCAGGCTCCTCCCTTATGATAATAAAACCGGGAAACACTTCACAGGCTGGCTCGCGCGACTCATTATTCCTAATTACTCCCGGCCAACCTGCGGCACTTATAACCACTGAACCGGCCGGAACCTTCAGAGCCCTTGATGGCGACGGCATCAGGGTGGTCGCCTCCCTCTCCTCCTCCATCGCCATTTATTCCGCGCAGGGCGAAGTTATCAGGCAGATCACCGGATACGGCTGGGCAAACACAAATCCAACCGCGACTCTGACCATCGGCCAGGACCTCTGGATTGCAGATGCTTCCACCGGCCTGGTCTCGACTCAGGACTACACCCGGTTTACTGCTTATACTCTCCCCGGCCCATACACTGATAATGTTGCAGATATAGTATTCTCAGGCAACAACTTCTATGTGACCGGCGGCACAGTTGACAATGCCTGGGGTAACGTCTACCGCCCGCTTCAGGTCTTTACCGGCAGCGGCGAGGGCTGGGACAGTCACATCCTTTACGGTGAAGCAGACAGGGATGCCATGCGGGTGATTGCTGATCCGGACAATGAGAGACACTTTTTCGTAACATCATGGGGTAACGGCCTCTACGAATTCCTTGACGGCGAGCTGATAAAAAATTACAACCAGTACAACTCCCCGCTGGCCAGCATCAGGCCCGGGGAGAACTACACCCGCGTCTGCGGCCTGGCATGGGACCGCTCCGGAAACCTGTGGATGACGCAGACCGGTGTGACAGGCAACCTCAAGGCCCTGACCCCTGAAGGCAACTGGATAATCACACCCGTGAACCTCAGCGTAACGGCAGTGGGTGACATGATAATTGACCGCAACCAGTACATCTGGGTGGTTCTCCCAAGGGGAAACGGACTGCTTGTCTATGATCCTGCAGGTACCCCCTCGAACACCACCGATGACAGGTATATCAGACTCCAGGTGCAGGATACAGAGGGTCATACGATGAATAACCTATACTCAATCGGCCAGGATCTTGACGGCAATATCTGGGTTGGCACTGACATTGGCCCTGCGGTATATTACAACCCGGGAAAAGCATTCTCCTCTGATCTTAAGGCATCGCGTATCAAGATACCGAGAAATGACGGATCAGGGCTGGCTGACTACCTCCTTGGTACACAGACTGTAACCGCAATTGCTGTTGACGGTGCCAACAGAAAATGGTTCGGAACTCAAAGTTCCGGTGCTTTCCTTATGTCTGATGATACCAGGAAGGAACTGGCCCGCTTCGATGCTGCCGGCAGCCCGCTCCTTTCTGACAACATTGTCAAAATAGCTGTCAACGGCATCAGCGGAGAAGTGTGGTTCGGTACTGCTGAAGGAATCGTTTCATACAGGGGAGAAGCCACTGCCGGAGTTGATGACTTTTCAGGAATGTACGCCTTCCCTAACCCTGTAAGGGAAGATTTTGAAGGTGTTGTGACAGTCACCGGCCTCGTTGAGAATTCATCAGTCAAGATCACCGATGTGAGCGGAAATCTTGTCTGGGAGAGCACCTCACTCGGAGGACAGGCCACATGGGATCTCCGCAACTACAGGGGTCAGCGGGTTGCAACAGGCGTATACCTGGTGTTCTGCGCCACGGAAGACGGCAACCTGGCCGGCGTGACCAAGATGCTGGTTATAAGATGATCAGTTGTCGGTAATCAGGGTCCGAATCCTCTCAATCTGCAGTTTCTTGTTTACCTCCCTCAGGTGGCGGGCAGTACCGGTAAAATATTGGTGTCCCGAAATAAACTTCACCTGCAGCTTGTTCCAGTCATTCAGACATGTAATCTTCTCCTGGGCCTTCAACTCCTCGTACAGGGTGTTTGACACCGGGATGAAATCACTGCGGCCTAGATAATCGAGATCAGAGTCGCAGATGATCTGCTCGAGCAGGTCAGTGGGCCGGGGCGGAAGTTTAGTTGACATTATGATGCTGCTGATGCGCTCAATCTGTTCATCGCTGTATCCGTAAGCAGGCAGCATGCTGCGGGCCAGGAGAGTCCCCTGGTATTCATGATCGTCATACGAGACTGTGTGGCCGGCATCGTGGAACAGGGCAGCCGTCTTCAGCAGCAGTATCTCCTCGTCAGAACACCCTTCGGCCCAGCCGATCAGTTCAACCTCAGTGACCACATCAACCGTATGCTTTACGTTGTGATAGAAGAGATAATCCGGAAGCTCCTTTTCGAGCTTGTCGAGAATTATCTCCTGGATATCAGTAAACTGAATTAGACCGAACTTGACCCTGAATGCTTCGTTGGGAACTGAGCCGAAGCTGTCTGCGGAGAGCCCCGGCAGCAATCCTTCCACCTGGTACATCTGGATGTTACCCGTATATTTCACCGGCAGTTTACCGAAATAGCCGCAACTGAAGAACTCCTTGACAAGCTCGTAAGTCATCACGGAAATCAGGATGGAATCCCTGTCTGAGACCCCCTGTATCCGACTTGCCGTGTTCACCGCCCGGCCCTTGATATCGTATGACACCTTGCTCTTCCCCGAAATTGTTGCGGAAACAGGGCCGGTGTGTATCCCTATTTTCAGGTTCCAGATCCTCTGTTCGCCCCTGCGCGCCGCCTCAAACTCCCTGAGGAAACGCCTCAGCTCAACAGCCGCCATCACAACCTCAACCGGGTTGGTAATATTCTTTGAAGGGATCCCTCCGGCACACATGTAGGTGTCGCCTATTGTCCTTATCTTCTCAACATGGTATTTGCTGATTATCCGGTCAAATTCGAAGAAGATCTCATCCAGCTCATCCATCACTCCTCCGGGATCCATCCCTTCCGTAAGACTGGTAAAGCCCTGTATGTCAGCAAACAAAACCGTAACCATATTGAACTTGAGGGTCTTCTCCTCTTCGGCCACCCTGACTCCCTTGAGTTCATTGTTCTCTACGAGAAGCCTGTATTTCTCCGTTGTTTCAAGCAGCCGGTCCTTTTCCTTCTCCAGTTTTTTCACCTGCTCCTCCAGCTCCTTGTTCTGGCGAACAAGCCTGGCTATTCGCTTGAGAAGCTGATCCCTGGATGCTGATTCCATCTTCGCTGAATTGCAATAATTATCCTTTCTTATAAACTCAGAGTCACGGTTCTCAGTATGCTGTGATGAAACTTTAATACATTTGAAGTGACCAGGCCAGCCATGCTGACAAGAACAAAGGCCATACTGCTTCATCACGTCCGCTATTCGGACAGTTCTCTGATTGCGCAATTCTACACGCAGGAGTACGGGCGCATTTCCGTCATGGTAAAAGGCATATCCTCAAGACGCGGCGGCACGAAATTCAATTATTTTCAGCCCCTGAACATATTCAACCTCGAGCTATATCACCGCGATAACAGGGAGGTGCACAACCTCAGGGAGATGAGCCTTGCCTTCATCCCGGGGAAAATCAGCGGGGACATTACCAGGACATCCGTTGCGATGTTCATCAGCGAGATCCTATATAATGTCATCCGAGAGGAAGATGCAAACAGGCTGCTGTTTGATTTCATCGAGTCGTCTGTAATCACCCTTGACGAGATGGATGAAGGAATCAGCAATTTTCATCTCTGGTTCCTTGTAGCATTTACCGATTATGCCGGCATCGGCCCTTCGCACACTGACCTGAGCAATTGCTGGTTTGACATGCTGACCGGACAGTTCACCCGGCAGCAGCCCCTTCACCCCGACCATCTTGATCCGGCAGGGGCACGGATCCTGAATCTGCTGCTCCGGATGCCGGCAGCTGAGATTGCCTCTCTCAGACTCACCGGGGATGAGCGCAGTGACCTGCTTGCCAGGCTGTTGAAGTACTACAGCCTTCACCTCCCCGGCATCAGGGAAATTCGCTCACTGCAGGTTCTGAAGGATATTTTCAGGTAAATTAATCACTCTTTAGCTATCTTTGAACAAAATAAAACCGATGCCTTTCATACCCTCTGTCATAAAGTGGATCAACACCAAACGCCTTTCACAGATTGAGCTTTTCAGGAAATACCCGGCAGAGTGCCAGCAGGAGGTTCTGACCCGCCTGATTGACGGCGGCAGGGATACACTGTGGGGCAGGGAACACGGTTATACCTCGGTGCAAACGCATGAACAGTTCTGCCTGAATGTTCCGGTCCAGACTTACGGGGACCTGGTCCCATACGTTGAGAGACTGCGGGCAGGAGAAAAAAATGTACTCTGGCCTGGTGAGGTAAAATGGTTCGCCAAATCATCAGGAACCACAAACACCAAGAGCAAGTTCATCCCCATCACCCGTGAGTCACTTGAGGATACCCATTACCGGGGCACAAAGGACTGCATCGTGCTATATACTAGCCTCAACCCTGCGACGCGGATATTTTTAGGCAAAGGACTCACCCTCGGGGGCAGCCACCAGATAAACAACTTCAGCAACAACTCGCTCTACGGTGATCTCTCGGCAATACTGATTGAAAATGCACCGGCCTACTCTGACCTGATCCGGACTCCGCCGGCCCGCATTGCCCTCATCGCAGACTTCGAGGAAAAGATGAAGATGATTACGGAGAAGACTGTTGAAATGAACATCACAAGCATCTCCGGCGTGCCATCGTGGTACCTCGTTCTTATCCGTCATATACTTGAAACCACAGGGAAAACCAACCTTCACCAGGTCTGGCCAAACCTCGAGGTGTTCTTCCACGGTGGGGTCAGCTTTGCACCATACCGTGAACAGTACCGGAAGCTGCTTCCTGACCCGAAGATGAACTTCATGGAGACATATAACGCCTCCGAGGGCTTCTTCGCCATCCAGGATGATCTGACAGACAGCTCAATGCTCCTCATGCTCGACTATGGCATCTACTATGAATTCATCCCGGCCGAAGAGGCAGAAACAGACAACCCCCGGACACTCACAATAGGAGAGGTTCAAAAGGGAGTCAATTATGCCGTTGTGATCTCAACGGACGGAGGCCTCTGGAGATACAGGATAGGTGATACAATAGAGTTTACAAGCCTGTACCCTCACAAGATCAGAATTACCGGCCGCACCAAGTTCTTTATCAACGCCTTCGGCGAAGAGCTAATAATTGATAATGCTGAAAAGGCGCTTGAAAAAGCATGCCACGGCACGAACGCACATATTACCGAATACACAGCTGGACCCGTTTATATGGGAGACGAGAGCCGCGGTGCACATGAATGGGTCATAGAGTTCGACAGAGCTCCTGATGATCCCGAACATTTCATCGAGATACTCGACACAACCCTGAAAGCGCTAAACTCCGACTACGAAGCCAAAAGATACAAGAACCTGACCCTTGCGCGTCCGGTTCTGAGCATTGTACCCGCTGGCACATTCTACAGGTGGTTCAGGGAGAAGGATAAGCTCGGGGGACAAAACAAGATGCCGCGCCTCTCCAACAGCAGGGAGTTCGTTGAGAGCGTACTGAAAACAGCCGGCATGTGAAATCTTTTTATCAACAGAAGACTCTTCTCCTTCCCTTTTTCCTATATTTAACCACGTAATCAAACAGTCATTTTTATGCATATAGCCATTGCAGGTAACATCGGGTCAGGCAAGACAACCCTGGCCGGACTGCTCTCAAAACACTACGGCTGGCAGGCTCATTATGAGGATGTTGACGATAATCCATACCTGAATGATTTCTACGAGGACATGCAGCGGTGGTCATTCAACCTGCAGATCTACTTCCTGAACTCACGCTTCAGCCAGGTGCTCGAAATCAAAAAGGCAAAGAACACAATCGTTCAGGACCGCACAATCTACGAAGACGCATATATTTTCGCCCCTAACCTTCACGCCATGGGGCTTATGTCAACCCGTGACTTCGAGAACTACTTCACCCTCTTCAAACTGATGAGCTCCCTGGTTGAACCGCCGGATCTGCTCCTCTACCTCAGGGCTTCCGTCCCAACCCTTGTCAACCAGATCCAGAAGCGCGGCCGCGAATATGAAAGCTCTATCAGGCTCGACTACCTCAAGAGACTCAACGAACGCTACGAAGCATGGATCGAATCCTATAAACTCGGCAGACTGCTGATCCTCGAAGCTGACTATTATGACTTCCCCGAGAACAAGGAACACCTGAGCGAAGTGATTGACAAAATCAATGCAGAGCTGCACGGGCTCTTCTGAACAGGTTTGTAAAAAGAGAGATAAAAACCATCCTCGTGATGGTTTTTTTATCTAATTTTGGTCCTGATAAGTGTTTCGATGTCTCACAATCTCATAATTTGTCAATCATGAAAAAGACTTTGGTTTTCCTGGTTTTTGTTGTTGCCTGTATGACTGTGTCTGCACAGGGCAATACAGACAAATCCGTTCCAGTTGATCCGGATTACCGGATCGGCAAACTTGAAAACGGCCTTACCTACTACATCCGTCATAACACGGAACCGGCAGGCAGGTCGAGCTACTACATAATACAAAATGTGGGCGCCATCCTCGAGAAGGATGACCAGAACGGACTGGCTCATTTCCTTGAGCATATGGCCTTCAACGGCACAAAACACTTCCCCGGGAAAGGTATCCTCAATACACTTGAACGCCACGGCGTTGCCTTCGGACGCAACATCAACGCCTACACCAGCTTTGACGAGACTGTCTATAACCTGAGCGATGTACCTGTTGACAAGCCAGGCCTTGTTGATACCTGCCTGATGATCCTGGCTGACTGGTCCGATTTTCTCACCCTGGATGAAGCAGAGATTGACAAGGAGCGGGGCGTCATCCTGGAAGAGTGGCGAAGCCGGCGAAACGCACAGTGGAGGATGATGGTACAGATGCTGCCCGTGGTCTATGAAGGGTCAATGTATGCCAAACGTGACATCATAGGTGACACCGCGGTCATTAAAAACTTTGACCCGGAAACACTCAGGGCTTTCTACCACGATTGGTACCGAACTGACTTGCAGGCCATTGCAATAGTGGGTGATATTAACGTGGATGAGGTGGAATCTAAAATCAAAAGCATATTCTCTCCCATCCCGGCCATTGAAAACCCGTTACCCAGACCTGAGAACCTCCTCACAGCAAAGAAGGGTACAAAGTATCTCCTCATCACCGATCCCGAAGCCCCGAGGACAACAGTGAGCCTTATGATCCTTGATCAGGAACCGGATAAGAGGGCCAGGAACCTGGATTACATTCGTGACGGATTCGTCACATCACTGATGAACACAATGATGGGTAACCGCTTCAGCGAACTGGTGCAGAAAGGTACTCCTCCATTCGTTGCCGGCGGACTCAGCTATTCCTCTGACCTTCCCAGGAGCTATAATGCCCTTAACCTGGCTGCTTACACCAATGACGGCCAGGAAGCAAAAGGGTTTGAAGCCGCCGTCACTGAGCTGGAGAGGGCACGGCGCCACGGATTCACAAAAGGGGAACTCGAAAGGGCCAAAGCCAGCATGCTCTCCAATTTCGAGAATCTCTACAAGCAGAAAGACAAGATCAGCAACGACGACTGGGCCGCACAGGTCAGGGACCATTTCCTTACCGGAGAACCAATACCCTCGATGGATGTGCAGTATGACTATTACAAGGAAATCCTGCCGAAGGTCACCGCTGAAGAGGTAACCTCCAGGCTAAGGGAACTGGCTGCTGACGATAACAGGTTCATAAGCATCCAGGGACCTGCTGACAAGGAACACATGACCGAGGCAGAGGCACTGGCAATCCTGGAAAAGGTAGCCTCATCTGACATCAAACCCTACGAGGATATAACCGGCGGTACGGACCTCATCTCAGAGGAACTGAAGGGAGCCGAAATAGTCAAAACCGTTCCGCTGCCGCAGTTCGGAGCCACAGAGTGGACACTTGCCAACGGCGCCCGTGTGGTATTCAGGCATGCCGATTATGAGAAGGACAATGTGACTGTCAGCGGTTATGCCTTTGGAGGTTCATCATTCTATCCCGATTCACTCGAACCTGCACTGAACCTCTTCCCGCAGGTAATCTCAATGTACGGCGCAGGCGAATATGACAATGTGGCCCTGACAAAGATGCTCGCCGGAAAGAAAGCCTCAGTCTCACTGGGCATTCAGGAGACAATGCAGACCGTCACCGGGTCTTCCACCCCGAAAGATTTCGAGACAATGATGCAGCTTCTCTATCTGCGCTTTGCCCGTCCCAACTTCAACAGGGAAGCGTACAACGCAATCATCGGAAGATTTACTGCAGTGATTGCCATGATGCAGAAAGACCCGAACAAAATCATGTCAGACAGCCTCCAGATGAACATGACCGGGTACCACCCAAGGACATTCCTCCTGACACCCGAGTCAATGAAGCTTCTGAAATACGACGACATCAACTACATCTATCAGACCGCCTTTGACGATGCTTCTTCATTTACCTTCTTCATCACAGGCAATATAGATGAAGCCGAAGCCCGCGAGATGGCATCCCTATATATCGGATCACTCCCCTCGAAATATCTCAGCGAGACTTACAGGAACCTGGGGATGGATCAACCCGAAGGGACAGTTAAAAAAGATATAGCAATACCGCTCACCGTCCCAAAGGCAACAGTTGTCATGAGTTACTCGGCCGACTTCAAATACAAACCCGTCGAATACCTGGGAATGGATATTCTCAAAGGCATCCTTGATCTTGTGTACACGGAACAGGTACGCGAAGAAGAGGGTGGCACATATGGCGTCTCCGTAGATGCCTCAATTCAGAAAAGGCCGGAGGAGAAATCAATGCTGATCGTTGCATTTGAGTGTGATCCGGAGAGGGCGCAGGAACTTAAAGCCATCATCTATAAGGAGCTGGCGAATATAGCCGCCAACGGTCCGCGGCAGGTCGATCTCGAAAAAACTGTCAGCAACCTGAAGAAAACCCGCGAGGAAGAACGTGAGCACAACAGTTACTGGGCAAATACAGTACGCAACTACTACCTGACGGGAATTGACAACAATGATGACAGGAACTTTGCAGATGTTCTTGATAAGTTCACCGTCAAGAAAGTAAAGAAGATGACGCAGAAATTCCTGTCTGATGCTGATCTGATGGAGCTGGTTTTCCTGCCTGAGAAAAAATGAAATCACTGATCACGCGGCCCATCTCGGTGCTGTGTGTTCTTTTATTGTCTTCCATATCAAGGCATTCTGCGCCCGGTATCCGGTCAGCTATGTCCGTCCCCTCGCCATGACTGTGGAACCGGTCCTGTGAGGTAACGACCACAAGAGCAGGTACGGAAATCTGCTCAAGACAACCCCCCATCCGGTAACTGCTGAGCTGCCTGACGGCCATTCCCAGCCTGGCAGGCTCAGCTGTATCAAGATTGCGGCAATTGATGAGGTACATCTCTTCGTCGGTCTTGATATCGATCAGGAAGGTTCTCATATACCACTTCACAAAGGGCACCACCGGTCTGTATATATATTTTACCAGCCCCGATAGGAACAGAGCCAACCCTTTGAAGGGGAACGAACTGTTGGGCTCAATCAGGATTACTGCCTCCGGCTTGCGCTGTAGGCGCGGGAAGGATTCGGCAATGGCAGTGGCTCCGAGTGACCAGCCTGCCATGGCAAAGGGTACTCCTTCAGGTATTATGAACTCCGCATAATGAACTATGTCTGAAGTAATCTCATCAACTGAAAACCGGTGATCAGGGCTGATTTTTGCAGTGCTTTTCTCGCGGGTTTCAACATAAAATACGGTATGGGTGCGTGTCAGTTCAACAAGAGTCTCCCTGAAGTTTTCAATGAGCGAAACAAATCCGGGGATGAAGAGGATTGCCGGCGCCGCCGCTGGTTCAGGTGGAGTGAATGCTACCGACAGCAGCTCCACACCTGTGGGTAGCCTGACATATTCAGCCCTGTAAGTGGCCCCGCTGTGGCAAAAGGGAGTATAGTCCCTGGCAAGAGGGTTAGTCTTCATACTTTAGATCTGCGTTTTAAACAATTAGCTGTCACTTTGTGGTTTCAATTTCAGCCGACCTGTATGAAAAGATAGACTCTTTTTTGCCTCCCGGCTCCGATACCTTCAGACCCCTGAAGGATGCGCCGTGAACATCATCCAGTACCACCGCTGTACGGTAATCCTTCTTATCGCAAACCAGTCTGACATTATCGAAGGTTATTCCTTTTGCGTGCCGGATGTAAAATCCCCATGCCGGCAGCTCTTTAAACATCGAAAATTCCGGATAGCTCGCCCCCATCTCAGGAACCTCGTCGAGCTCATCAAGCCCGATCTCCGCATAATGCGGGTTGCCTCCTCCGGGGTAGTGTATCTCAATATTTTTCAGGGTTATGTTTTCAATCATTGCATCTGGCATACCCACAATTGCAGAGGGAGAGATATTCCGGGGAAGGTCCTCCACCGGTCCCTCGTAGTTGTAACCGGCATCAGGTTTGGTGGCGGGCACCTCCGCATAAACATTGGAAATCGTCACCCCGTTCATTCTCCCCTTTTTACCGGCGCGCCGCTCGCCAATCCGCAGGAATATGACATTTCCTGTATTGAGCGACCTGAGGCTGTCAACAACTATATTCTCCACGAAGCCTCCGTCAACGGCAGCAAAAGTAATAGCCGACCTGTATGTGTCAAACACCAGGTTGTTGACTATGTAGATGTTACGGAATCCGCCATGACCCACCGTGCCGAACTTGATACCGTTGGCGCTGGTCCGTACTGTATTGTTGCGGATCCAGACGTTCTGACAGACGAAATCGGCACTGTGCGATTTCAGGCAGATGCCGTCATCAGCCGCATCAAAGTATGAATTGGAAACAACCACACTGTCACAGTCCACGATGTCAACGCCGTCATTGTTCCAGTATGACTTGCTGTCAACCCGAATATTGTCAATTACAAGGTTACTGCACTGGTCATATTGCTGGTTCCAGCTGCCGGGATCCCGCAGGTTGATATCACGGATCAATATGTTCCGGCAGCCCCTGAAATAGATATTCTGGGGCCGGATCGTCTCATTGGGCCTGTCATATTTCAAAGGGTCTTTAACGACCCCCTTGTGGATCATATCCACCAGGGTGGTCGCTACCTGAAATCCCTGGCCGTCAATCACCCCCTTGCCGGTTAGTCCGATGTTCTCCTGGTCAAGTGCAAAGATCAGGGCTGTCCAGTTGAAGTTTCGCTCATAATCGAATGGGTTGGTCGAGCCAACGAGTATTGCTCCCTCTTCAAGATGTATGGTTACGTTTGACTTCAGGTAGACGGTTCCCGTCAGGTACCGGCCTACATAAAAGACAAGCCGGCCGCCGCCGTTCTCGCTGATATAGTCAATCCCTTTCTGTATTGAATTCGTATTGAGGGTGGTACCGTTTGACTTTACGCCAAACATTGACGCATTGTAATCCTTCGCCTGCAGCTGAAGAGCGGCGGCGGCAAGGATGACCATAAATAAAAGCTTTCCTGTTTTCATATCAAGTTCTGTAATAACTGACCGGTCCCGTCATCCCCATCGACTGAAGGGGCTGGTTCTTGGTGCCTGCATTGGTCCAGTACTGTGCGACAGGATTGTCAGTAAGCGATTTCATATAGTTGCCCATGGAGGTTGTGACAACCACTTCCACAGTGTTCATTCCATGCTTCAGGTATTTTTCAATGCTGAATATCCTGCGGCCGTACCACTTCACTCCGCAATTCTCTCCGTTTATCCTGAGCTCCGATGTGCCAAAAACCTTACCGAGGTTAATATATATTCCCTCAGGATTCTCACAGGCCAGCCTGTTCCTGTAGGTCACAGTTCCCGAAAAGCTTACGAACTCAGGCAGTTCCTTCAGATCGGTCAGCCTGCCCATCTCAATTTCTTTTACAGATCCGTCACGGCAATGTCTGAATTCAGCGGACCATCCGTTGCCAAGCCACTCTGTTTCGCTGCCTGTCACGGGCAGTGGCAACCATTCCTCATCAGCTGTCTCTCTTTCAAAGGCAAACAGCAGGGATTCCGCCGGACCAAAGTCAAGTATGATACCACCGTCCGGATCAAGCTCCGCCCGTTTCCTCTCTCCGGTCTCGGGGATCCATACAGAACAGTGATGCCGCGTGGTAAGTGCTTCGGAAAAAATCACCCGTGTCCGGTGAGAGTTGTGCAGATGTGAGTATGCCAGAAAGATGAACTCCGACCCGTCCGGGGCACTGTACCTCGTCTGCATCAGGAAGGGATCAGGATTTTCAATTTTCAGCCATGATTCAATCCGGTACCGTTCCTGAACTGTTTTGTACCAACCTGAATAGTCATTTTCGGGCTTATCAAGCATAATAAAGCGGTGCGGGTATGCTTTCATCTTTTGCACCATCAGCCTGACTTCACCATCATTGCGCACGTGGTCATTCCAACCGGTTGACTTTGAAGGGACTGTTTCGATGCAGAACACCTTACCTCCTGATCTCACAAATTGTAGCAGTTTGCGGGCGCTGTCAGGCGAGAGGCTATCAACGCTGACAAGGAACAGTGTATGATATTTGCGGGGACCGTAGCGGAGCTTCCTTCCCTCAACAGCAGCACTCTGCAGAATTCTTTCAGATATATAGTCGCAGCCGCTGCCGTTTTTGGATATGGCTTCCCATACCAGTGAAAGATGTTCAGCATGCAGAACGGAAGGGAATGGCTCATTCTGCATCCCGATCAGGCTCCACATGTCTGCAATGGGAGGGAGCAGGGCAATGCCGGCATACATGTCACTGTTCTGCAACAGGGCAGAAAGTCTTGCCTTGTAATCATTAAGCAGGCTGAAATATGGCCACCAGTTATTATTCTCATTGAAGTAACCCCCGTACCTTATCCATCCGGGCCAGGGCGCTTCAGGCGGTGAGTAATTGAATCCGTGAAATACGGAGTGTGTAACCCCCGATACAATGCTCTGGTCACTGCCCACCTTCAGGTTTTCAAGTGAAGTATTGAAGACTGTGTATGTGTCAGTCATCTCCTCGCAGCTTATAAGCCTCTTGCCTGTGAGATGAGCGGCCGATGAGACGTACTTGTTAACCATTGTGTAAGCTCGTCCGCGGCGGTAATCACTCTCAGGCATCTCCTCCCCTATCCTGTGCTTCAGCCAGTTCATTGTCCACGACTCACCCTCGGGGATATCCACCGCCATGCTGCTCTCAAGGGGAAAGAATCCCCTGCCGTAGGCCTGCATCCGTGATCTGACCCCAAGATCCCTGCTCCATTGTGCAAAGCTTTTCAAAAAACTCTCCTCAAGCAACTCCGCCTTTGTCGTCTCAAAATCATACCGCATTCGTCCTGTCATATCCCTGAATGCCGGGTTGAATTCAGCTCCGTATTTCCAGTCCGTGACATTACCCATAGAGCCCGTTCTGAACAGAACAAACGGCAGGTACGGGAAGATGTCATAACCCC
>JAEYZD010000157.1 GCA_023430725.1 Bacteroidota bacterium
TGCTGGTCGAATGAGAGCGGTGCGGCCATTGAAACCTGGGCGCCGGTAAGCTCCAGCTGCATCAGATGGATCAAATCAACAAAGGCCGACGGACCGAAGAAGGCATCACGCGTGGTGGCACTGGCCGTTGAACGGCCGATGACCTCTGAAGTATACTCCCTGAGCTTCTCTGATGCCGGTGCGTACTTCTTCAAAAAATCTGCCGATGCGGGAAGACTGTTCATGGGTATGATCCTGCCGCTGAGAACGGGGCTCCTGCTGCCGTCAGCCTGTTTTTCCAGGGTGACCGAAACGTTCATCAGAGCCTCTGCACGACTGCCACCGTCAAGCACAAGCACCTTCTGTCCGGCGCTGTTGACAACCTCCTTCACATCCTGCCGGTGATCATGCCCGCAGAAAACAACATCAAACCCCGGAACATTCATTGCAACAGAGAGGGAGCTGTTCTCATCATCCCCCCTGTCTCTTTCATCACCCATCCCTGAATGGAACAGCCCCACCACAAGGTCAGGCTTCTCTTCAAGCATCACAGGCATCCACTTTCTTGCAGTGGAGACCATGTTCTCGAACCTGATGCCGCGGTAGAGCGACTCAGGCAGCCAGCGGGGAACCGATGGTGTAATAAGACCGAAAACAACGATCTTCATCCCTTTCCGCTTTATCACAGCATAAGGCTCAAAATAAGGCTCTCCCGTACTGATGTCAACTGCATTGGCAGCGAGCATGGGGAAGTTGTACTCCCGCCGCACCCTGTCATAGACCGGATGGCCGGCTTCAATGTCATGATTTCCGACAGTTGCGGCATCGTAGCCCAGGTGATTCAATATATCTGCTATGAGATGGGTTTGTACTGTGTCTACAAAATTGTAGTAATAGGCAAGCGGATCACCCTGGAGTATGTCGCCGTTGTCAAGGAGGATGATATTTTCCCGGCTCCCTGCCTCAACCAGGGAGGCGAGGTTGGCAAGCGAACGGTCAGTTGCTTCTCCCTCGGTATTATCAAAGGGAAGAAGCATTCCATGAAGGTCCGTTGTTGCATAGATCTGGATCCTGTTCTCTTCCCTTGCGCATGAAAGGGCAAGGAAAAAAGCAAGAAAAGATGCAATAATAAGATTCAGGTTCTTCATTCAGGTCTATTTATCATGTTTTGTCAGTGGCCTGGAGCTGAACTGCTTCCTGCCGTCCTTCATCCTGGTTATCGTAAACTGGTCAGCCAGCCTGCCGGAGGCATCATAAGCCCGGTAAGAGAGCCTTTCTCCGTCAACGGTCACCGACTGCCACAGCTGGGTGTTTGTAAACCCAACCTGCCACCATTGCTTTGCATCCTGCTGGTACTGTTTGGATCCGCTGACAGAGACAACATAAACCGTGCCCGTTGTATTTGAGTTCATATCTGTGGAATCAGGCACGATCATTCCCCTCGCATAGGTGTGATCATGGCCGGTAAGAACCAGGTCAACACTATATTTGTCAAACAGCGGTTTAAGGCCTTCCCTTATCACCTTGTTGTCTCTCCTGGCAGAGGTTGAGTATACAGGGTGGTGGAAAGCTGCAACGGTCCATTTGCAGGGATTATTCCTGAGAAGACCCTCCACCCATTCGGTCTGAGCCCTGGCGAGAGCCTCATTCCTGACCATCTCATCCGAATTGATTATTATGAACCTAACCCCCTGGTAATCGACAGAATAGGCTGTCTCCTCCACTCCTTCCGGCCCGTTTTCAGGCAGGGTGAATCCGGCTCTCCAGTACCTGTTGAGATCCCTTTTGCCCCTGACTGCAGGGTCATAATGCTCATGATTGCCGGGTGTTGGCATTACAGGCACCTCCGAGACAGTAAATCCTGCTGCCGCATGCCAGTCACCCCATTCATCGTCATGAAGTGTTGAACCTGAACCTCCGTCCACCAGGTCGCCTGTAAAGATCATCAGCCGTGCATCCGGCGTTTCACGGAAGGCTTGCCTGATAACCCTTGCATACAGCGATTTGCTGCCGATCTGCGAGTCTCCGAAATAGAGGAAGGTAAGCGGAGCAGTGCCGGTTTCTGCTGTCCTGAACGTAAACCATTCGCTGGCATCCGGACCTGAGCCTACCCTGTAGGCATAGACAGTTCCGGGCTTAAGCCCTCTGAATATGACTGAGTGAAATCTTCCTGTCACACCGTCTCCGGCTACATCATTCCACGTTCCGGCTACAGTCAGAGCGGAATCGGCAAGAAATACAGTAGGCAGATTGACAGAGATATTGGCCACACTCTCCGCAACAGTAGTGTCTGTCCTCCAGGTGACAGCCATCGAGGTTGCCGGATCACCGGTGATATTCAATACTATCCTGTCGGGCCTGGCCGATGGAATATACCTTGTGATGCGTTCCTGTGCCCGTATATTGACTGTGACAACGGCTAGGAACAGGAAAAAAGCTGTAAAAATTCGATTCATCCTTCGTTTTTTATGTAAGTAACAACCATCCTTAGCGGAGGTTGTAAATATATTGATAATTTCCATGATGCATTAACACGGAACCTTGCGGCCGCCGCTCTTTTAACTATTTTTGCAGGTATGAAAGTGCTAACAGGACTTGACACGGTATCCCGGCGTCTTCCGGATGGTTTGCGCGGAAAGAGGATCGGGCTCCTCTGCCACTCATCAAGCATAACCTCAGATTTCAGACACATTACGGAGGTCTTCGGCAACAACAACGAATGCATTCTGGCTGCGTTGTTCGGGCCGCAGCACGGCCTCTCCGGACAGACGCAGGACAATATGATTGAATGGGAAGGGACCACAGACCCTGTCCTTGGAATTCCGGTATACAGCCTCTACGGTCTGCACCGGAAACCCACCCCGGCAATGCTTCAGGGACTGGATGCCCTGGTTGCCGATCTGCAGGACGTCGGCGCGAGGCTGTACACGTACATATGGACCGTAAAGCTGTGCATGGAGGCATGCGCCGAAGCCGGAATACCTGTATGGATACTCGACAGGCCGAATCCCATCGGAAGGATACAGGCTGACGGCCCGGTGCTTCAGGAGGAGTACTTTACATTTGTCGGAGGCGCATCAATTCCCCTCTGCCACAGGATGACAATCGGTGAGATGGCAGTCTGGATCAGGGAGAAACATATCCCCCGCTGCGAGCTTCATGTTGTCCGCTCGGATGGATGGCGACGCAACTCTCTCTACAGCGAAACCGGGCTGCCGTGGGTCCTCCCCTCTCCCAACATGCCATCACAGCAGACCGCTGCAGTCTATCCCGGCACTGTACTGGCAGAGGCACTGAATCTATCAGAGGGACGGGGAACGGTCATCCCGTTCGAACTTATCGGTGCGCCATGGATAAACGGTCGAAGACTCCTGGCTGAGATGCGAAGCAGAAACCTGCCGGGATGCAGTTTCCGGATGCATGATTATATTCCTACATTCCACAAATATGCCGGAGAATACTGCAGAGGGATACAGATTCACGTCACTGACGCAGCCCTCTTCAGACCGGTGACAACCGCACTGCACCTGTTTGATGCAATAATCCGGACTTCACCGGAAAATGCACTGAAATTCAATCCTCCGCCTTATGAATACGAATCCCTGCTCATCCCTTTTGACATCCTTTCGGGAGACAGCAGAATGCGCGAAGTTCTGACACGCGGACTATCACTGACAGAAGAGACAGAGCGGTGGAAAGCATCAACGGAGATTTTCGGGAAGGAATTCAACCAAATGGCACTTTACGAAGACTAAAATGCTCAATGCCGGAAATATAGTATTCCTTTCCCTGATAATCTTCACGGCATCTATAGTAAGGGGATTCACAGGTTTCGGACTCGCTCTTGTGGCAGTGCCGCTTATACAGTTTATAATGCCGGTGTCTGATACCGCAGTGTTCATTGCTATAATAAACGCCATTTTCTCAGTGATCTATTTCCGTCGCTCCCGGGAGTCAGTAAGGGGACAACCCCTTGGAAGAATGGCCGTATGGACAGGTATAGGCGTTGCAGCCGGAACTCTCATTCTGAAGTTTATAAACCCGGCTTACATTCAGTTTGGATGGGGCTTGCTGATAATTCTGATTGTGTTTGCCCTTGCAAGGGGATTCAGTTTCGGGATACGGTCTGACAAATCCGCCATGACCCTGAGCGGCCTCTTAGGAGGGGTGCTCGCCGGTGCCACCGGAATCACCGGACCTCCCGTAGCAATAATTCTCTCATCAATGAAGACCCCCAGGGAAAAATTCAATGCGTTGATCTCACTCTTCATATTATTTGCGGTCTCCTATGCACTGTTGTTTTACCTTGCAGCAGGACTTGTGAAGACTGACACCTTCCTGCTGGCTGTCTGCTCTGTTCCTGCACTGATCGCAGGCCTTTACACCGGTGACAGGCTGGTTGCCAGGATCAGTCAGACAACCTTCACCAGGGTGGTATATATCGTCCTGATAATGATGGGATTAATAACCATTTTCAAGGGTGCGAAGGCACTCATGATTGTATAATTAAATGGCTCTTCGCTCTCATAATGCTATTTTCAGATACATACAGGACAATCGAAGAGGAGGCGCACGGACTCTTCAAGGACAGGGGGAGCAGATTCATTGCAATTGCCATTCCTGTCAGCTCCCAGGAGGAGATAAGGAACCGTCTGGCGGAGCTGAGAAAAGAGTATCATGACGCCAGGCATCACTGCTTTGCATGGATGCTTGCCCCGGACAGGCAGGCATGGCGCATAAGCGATGACGGCGAACCATCGGGTACTGCCGGGAAACCAATACTCGGTCAGATCAACTCACGGGAACTGACAAACGTGCTGGTGGTCGTCATCAGGTACTTCGGAGGAACCCTGCTCGGGGTGAGCGGCCTGATAAATGCATACCGAACCGCCGCAGCCGATGCACTGGGCAATGCAAAGATGGTTGAGAAACATGTATGCCAGAGATGGACCATTACCTTCCCCTACATTGCAATGAATGACGTGATGAAGGTGCTCAGGGATGAGGAATGCAGGCAGTCTGAACATCTCTACAGCGGCAGCGATGTAACGATTGAGATCACCTTCCGCGCTTCCCGCTCCCGGCAGGTCACGGGCAGGCTTGAAAAAATTGCAGAACTGCAGATGAAATGGATCTCCACAGAATGAGGATGCCATTTTTTAAATAGTTTTTAACATACGAAGAATTGCAGCCCCACTTGTAATAACTTTGTGTCAGTTCAGGCACATAAAAACATATCTTAATGAAAACCAGAAGCTTAGTATCAATTGATGATCTTACCACTGATGAAATCACCAGGATCCTCAGTCTTGCCTCGGAGTTTGAAAAGAATCCTATCCAGGATTTGCTCAAGGGCAAGGTTGTGGCAACCCTCTTCTTTGAGCCTTCAACACGTACGCGTCTCAGTTTCGAGAGCGCGGTAAACAAGCTCGGAGGCCGCGTAATCGGGTTCACAGACTCATCCAGCTCAAGCGTTACAAAGGGTGAGACTCTCAATGATACAATCAGGACGGTGAACAACTACGTGGACCTGATTGTCATGCGCCACCCGATAGAGGGAAGCGCACGGTACGCCAGCGAGATATCCACCGTCCCGGTTGTGAACGCGGGTGACGGAGCCAACCAGCACCCCACCCAGACTTTGCTTGATCTGTATTCAATCCTGAAGACACAGGGGACACTTGACAACCTGAACATCTGCATGGTGGGCGACCTGAAATACGGCCGCACCGTACACTCACTGCTTATGGCAATGTCACGCTGGAAGACATCCTTCAACTTTGTAGCTCCTGAAGAACTGAGGATGCCTGACGAGTACAAGCTCTACCTCAGGAACCTGGGGCTCAATTATTACGAGACAGCCGACCTGAACGAGGTAATAAACATGGCTGATATAGTATATATGACACGCGTCCAGCGCGAACGGTTCTCAGATCCGATGGAGTATGAGAAGGTAAAGAACGCCTATGTGCTCCATGATCACATGCTGACTGACACAAAACCCGGGATGAAGATTCTCCATCCCCTGCCCCGCGTGAATGAGATAAATACCGATGTCGATTCAAACAGCAAGGCATACTATTTTGAACAGGCCCTAAACGGTGTCTTTACAAGACAGGCAATCATCTGCTCATTACTCGGACTAAAATAACAAGCCATGAAGAATATAAATGACCCGAAGCAGCTCCTCGTAAGCGCTATCGAAAGCGGTACAGTGATTGACCATATCCCTGCAAGCACCCTTTTTAAGGTAATAAAGATCCTGGGGCTCGACAGGATTAAGAATCAGATCACATTCGGAACGAACCTCGAGAGCAAGACCGACGGCAAAAAGGCAATTATCAAGATCGCCGGGAAATTTTTCGAGGACGATGACATAAACAGGATAGCGCTGGTTGCGCCCAATGCAAAGCTGAACATCATCCGTGATTACGAGGTGATTGAGAAGCGTGTCGTGGAAGTCCCCGATTCGATTACCGCAATTGCCAAGTGCATGAATCCTAAGTGTATTACCAATTTTGAAAAGGTAACAACCCGGTTCAGGGTTGTATCAAAGAAGCCGGTGGCCCTGAAGTGTCAGTACTGCGAAAAAATAACTGATCAGGAGAGACTTGAGATTATCTGAGGCGGTCATATGACCTGACCCTGAGATCGTCCCTGTGAATGGCACTGTAAGCCAGCCATGAAAGGATGGCAGAGAGAAGCGGAAAAACCGCTTTTACCGTCCAGACAATTGCCACATCGATCTTCCGGTCAAATGTAAGTACATAGAATGCTCCCAGAATGACCGTTCCCAGGGAGAGAAGGAGTACTACCATTGTCACTCTCATCTGTAAACTCCTTTTCCTGTAAAGAAATATTGCCGTCACAGCAAGCAGAGGCACAACGGCAAGGATGGAAGCCAGGGGCCAGAGCCGCTGAATGACCTCCCCTCCGTTCTCAGTGAGTCCTCTGAAACCGAGGTTAAACAGAGTGCCCCCCGGAGTGCTGAGCTGAACCAGGTTGCCTGTGAGCAGAAGCCCTGAAAGTACGGCAACCGCAAGGAGAAATAAGGTTTGTATTCTCTGTATCATCTTATTTTGCAATTACTTGGACTTGAATAACTTTTTGAAATTCTGGTAGTCAAGGTAGTACAAAATTTTCAGTGAAAGACTGTTTGTCTGAGGCATTGAGAGGAGATCGCGGAAATTGTCCATGCCGCTCCTGATAATCACATTCCCTTCAGACCAGATTGCATTCTTCCATACAAGGGAGAGTTCGCTTCCCGGTGCAAACCGCCAGGTATACATCACATCAATGTTCAGGAAATTCGTATTTAAATCGTTGTTGCTCACCGGGGTGGAGT
>JAEYZD010000048.1 GCA_023430725.1 Bacteroidota bacterium
ATGGTCGGAGACCATCGAGAATTGTAGTAGCAGCAGCCACCCCACCCCGCTCCGGCAGCCGCGAGGCTGCCGGAGCGGGCCCTGTTGCGAACACCGGATAAACAATATTTGTTCTTGTTCCGTGTTGTATACCTTGGGAAACACAAACACTGTCCGCAATGAAGAAGTACCTCATTCTGCCACTGCTAACCGCAGCACTGGCTTCCTGTGCCACACAGGAACTCTACCTGAACGTCACCCAACCGGCCCCGGTGACTATCGCTCCGGAGATAAAAACCGTCGGGATCATCGACCGCTCCACTCCCACAGACCAGACAAAATCGCTCGATAACCTTGACAAACTGCTCTCCCTCGAAGGGACCCGCCTCGACTCCATCGGAACCAGGGAAGCGATAAAGGGCGTAACTGAGGAACTCAATGCAAATGACCGGTTCAACGAGGTAAAACTCCTTGACGGCCTGCAGTTCAGAACCAGCGGCATGGGAGGAATGCCACTACCCCTGACATGGGAACAGGTTGAGATGATATGCTCGGATAACGGCACCCAGGCTCTCTTCGCGCTTGAGATGTATGACACAGACACCAGGGTAAACTACTCCACCGAGCCGACCAAAATCAAAACGCCGCTAGGATCAATTCCGGCCCTGAATCACATCGCCTCAATGGAGACCCTTGTGAAGACCGGGTGGAGACTCTACTCCCCGTCCGACAGGGCAATTCTTGATGAATTCATTGTTGCTGAATCTGTTGTATTTGCCGGTAAGGGCATCAATCCCGTTGCCGCAGTGGCAGGCATGATGAACCGTAAGGAAGCGGTGAAGGAGGTCAGCAGTAAGGCGGGCCATATCTACGCCCTTCGCCTGATACCCTACAGACTCAGGGTGACTCGCGATTACTTCGTCAAGGGGACAGATAATTTCAAGATCGCAAAGCGACGCGCTCAGCTTGGCAAATGGGATGATGCAGCCGAACTTTGGAAGCAGGAAACCACCAATCCGAAAATGAAAGTCGCCGGCAGGGCTCATTATAACATGGCCATTATCAGCGAGATAAACGGCGACCTCGACGCAGCAACCTCCTGGGCGCAGAAGGCTTATTCAGATTACCGCAACAAGCACGGACTCCGTTACGTCCGCATCCTCGAGAACAGAAAATACATCGAGGAGGTTCTGAAATACCAGGAACAGAGATAAAGACCGCCTGATTCAATCAGGTCACGGCCGGTCATCACTCCTGATTATTATCTTTACGTCTGCAAACAGACAAGATATGATCAGGATCCTTTCCGCCATACTCATACTCAACCTGGCGTCTGCCCTGTGCATCGGTCAGGATACAGACCCGCTGAGACATGTCAACCCGTTCATCGGAACCGACCGGATGGGGCATACCTACCCGGGTGCTACCGTGCCGTTCGGAATGGTGCAGCTATCACCCGACACCGACACGCTGCCATACGAAGCTGACGGCCGCTATAACAGGGATGTATATAAGTATTGTGCAGGCTACCAGTATGCTGACAGCACCATCGTCGGCTTCTCACATACACACTTCAGCGGCACCGGACACTCTGACCTCGGCGACATACTCCTGATGCCAACCACAGGCCCGCTTCAGCTGAACCCCGGTACCTCCGATGCACCTGAAAATGGTTACCGCTCACGGTTCTCGCATGCAGAAGAGAAAGCCTCACCCGGGTATTATTCGGTTAAACTCAGGGATCATGACATCCTGGCTGAACTGACAGCCACAACACGCGCAGGGGTGCACCGGTACACTTTTAACAAGGGCGGCGATGCGCACGTAATCCTGGATATGGTTCACGGAATCTATAACGATGAGGGGAAGAATGTATGGACCTTCATCAGGGTGGAGAATGACACCCTGGTAACCGGCTTCCGGCAAACAAGCGGATGGGCGCGGACAAGATCACTCTATTTTGCAATTGCCTTCTCCAAACAAATAGGTTCATACGGCTTCATTGACGACTCCCCCACGCGGGTCTACAGGGGATTCTGGCGTCGCTTCAATCAGCGGAATAACTTCCCGGAAGCGGCAGGCAGGAACATCAGGGGCCATTTCGACTTCACAACAGAGCCCGGGGAGGAGATCACAGTCAGGGTGGCAATATCGCCGGTAAGCACGGAAGGTGCTGTGGCCAATATGATTGCAGAGGCACCGCGGGCTGACTTCGACGCAGTCAGAAAAAACGCGGAAACCATGTGGCGGAAGGAGCTTGAGAGGGTCAAAGTCACAATGATGAACAAGGACCAGCTTACCAGCTTCTATACAGCACTTTACCATACATATCTGTCGCCGACAGTCTATACGGACAGCGACGGCCGGTACAGGGGCCTCGACCAGAATATCCACACGGCAGAGGGATTCACCAATTACACCACATTCTCACTGTGGGACACCTACCGGGCGCTGCACCCGCTTTTTACCATCCTGCAACAGCGGCGAACTGCTGATATGATAAACTCAATGCTGGCCCACTATGACCAGAGCGTTCATGACATGCTTCCCGTCTGGTCTCATCATGCAAATGAAAACTGGTGCATGATAGGGTACCACTCGGTGCCGGTGATTGCCGACGCCATTGTGAAGAAGATCGAAGGATTTGACTATTCCCGGGCACTGGAGGCATGTGTCACCACTGCCCGAAACGGCTGGTATGACGGACTGGATGATTACATGAAGCTGGGATACGTCCCCGACGAACGAACCGGCTCCTCTGTTTCCGTAACCCTTGAATATGCTTATGACGACTGGTGCATTGCGCAGATAGCCGGCAAGGATGAGTTGCGCCGAGAGTTCACGGAAAGGTCCCGGAATTACCTGAATGTATGGGATCCTTCAACCGGCTTCATGCGCCCACGGAAAGCCGATGGCACTTTCAGACAGGAGTTCGATGTACTGAGCACCCACGGCCAGGGTTTCATCGAAGGAAACGCATGGAACTACAGCCTTTATGTGCCACATGACCCGGATGCACTGATCAGGTTTCACGGCGGGAAAAAGAGATTCACGGAGCATCTTGACTCGCTCTTCACAATGTATCTCCCCGACAGTTTCTTTGCAGAGACGGAGGATATCACCCGCGAAGGGATCATCGGCAATTATGTTCACGGCAATGAACCCTCGCACCATGTGCCTTATTTATACAATTACGCCGGGGCGTCGCGAAAGACCCAGTACTGGGTTCGTCATATAATGGACACCAAGTACCTGCCAGCCCCTGACGGGCTGAGCGGAAACGACGACTGCGGGCAGATGAGCGCGTGGTACATCTTCAGCGCACTCGGTTTTTACCCTGTTGCACCGGGTGCGGACAGGTATGATCTGGGCAGCCCGCTGGTCAGGGAAGCTACCCTGGAACTGGAGAACGGAAAAACATTCACCGTTACTGCCGTCAACCAGGGACATCAGAATATTTATGTAAGGAAGGCTGAGCTCAACGGAAAAAGGCTCGACCGCCTTTACATTACTCATGATGAGATAATGCAGGGCGGCCGCCTTGTATTTTATATGGGCAGGTAACAAAACCTTGCCCGAATAAAAATCAACCAGTCGTGCTGAACCTGTTCAGCCGGGGTCAATTCTATCTTTTCAGAACCGGCTTAATCCAGTCTGCAGGCAGACCGCCGAAACGGGACTCGCCATCGCCGCTTTCAACCGCCAGTTCCAGCTCCTTCACCCCGGCCACGGAGACCTCTAAGGCTGCAAGCGGATCATCGGGACCCATCGCGGCACTGCGCCACAGCTCCCTGCCATCGCCCCTGACCACAAAGACAACGGTCTGTCCGGGACGTGCCCTCCTGATGTTGTCATCAATGGCCACAGATGCACTTAAACTGCTGAAGACACCACCTAGATCATACTTCCTGGCTGCCCCGCCTGACATCCCGAAGCTGCCTGTGTACCTCACACTGTCAACGGTGACGGGCCACGAGAATCGTGACATCCCCCCCGTGAAGCTCATCTCTGCGAGCGAAACCTCACCAGGCAGCAGTTTTGAGACAGTAAATGTTACATCATGTTTCCTGGTGTCGTTCTGGTTACGCTGGCTTACTGTTCCGTCATCCCATACCGTCTTTACATCCACTGCATATTCCTTCAGAGGATCAAGACCGTTGATCACATAGAAAGAGTTTGGAGTATAGCCCAGCAGTTTCCCGTCGAGATATACCTGGTAACCTGAATTCAGATAGTACTGCGACCTCCATGTGACACGCACCGCATTCAGACCATCCGGTTCCACGCTGACACCGTCGGGCTGCCTGATTGTATAGCTGTATGCATAATCAGGCTCGAAGGAGACACTCCATGAGATATCGCCTGACGCGGGAGCCGCAAATGAAACCTCGGCCCACCCCTGGTGAGAATTGGCATTGACAGCCAGTTTCTTCTTACCCATTTTGGCAGTAACACTCTTCACCCTGTAGTATTTACCCCTCGGATAGGCGAAGTGCAGCTTGTATTCATTCCCTGCCGGCAGTGTGCTGATGCCGCTCAGAACGGTTCCCTCCGCATCTGACCTGAACTCCCTGAGGTCAACCCATCCCTGGGTGATATGCCGGCTTGTGCTTACGAGCTGTATCTTCCCGTTATCAGGGACAAGAGTCAGGACCCGCACGCTGGCGGGCATAATTTCAATACCGATGCCAGCTTCCCAGGCTCCCATATATTCACTGTTCCAGTAGTCAAACACATGAACCGGGGCATCGGCCTCAATACCAAGCTCCTTCCAGTCAAGGTTCAGAGTGACCGGCCTGGATGCATCGAAATTGAACAGCCCCGTGACATCATATTGCCTGCCGAGATGATTGACCTTTAGATCCCATATCCTCTTCCTCGAACCTGCCGGGAAGAGGTCAAGCGGCCTGATATCAACAGCCGGATAGACCTTCTTCATCATATCAATCCTCTCTGCCGACAGATCGGTGAGACGGTCAGACGACATAAGCGCCTGGCCTGTCAGTCCCTGCAGCGTGGCCCATACCCTGGCCTGCTCAACCGTGAGCGGCTGACGCAACAGCATGACGTCGGGGTCAGTATACCATACTATATTATGCTGCCAGTAACTCTCCAAAGTCGGATCGAGGGCTGTGAAAAAACCGTCCCATCCAAGAACCACATCGCCCCCTGTCCTGGAGCCGTCCATGATACCTGCCCCTTCTATCGGGAGGCCCCAGCAACCTAAAAGGAAACTCTCATCACCAATCGCATCCCTGATTATATCAAGCGTCACCCTGTAGAGGGAGTCGGCCGCCCCGCCCGGCACTGCCATGAACTCAGAATGCTTTGCGTACTCATCAACCACTATGGGCTGGCCGTCAATCTTGTAATACTCATAACCCCAGCCGGCCATCGTGGCAAAGAGATCATGAAAGTACTTCTTGCCTGCATCGGATGTCGGATCAAGAAGCCAGTCGCCCTCCCAGGTCTTTGAGGGAGAGGTGCCATCGGGCTTAAGGATAAACACACCCGGGTTTTGTTTAACCACCTCTGCGTTAGACTGGCCGTGAGGTGCAATCCATATCCCCGGTACAAGGCCTTTCGACTTAATGTAGGCAGCCAGGTCAGCCATCCCCCCTGAAAAGCTCGGGTCAAAACCGGTCCAGTCGCGTGAACCCTTCCTGCCGGCAGCTGACAGAGCCTGCCAGCCGTCGTCCACCTGCACGTATTCAGCGCCGTAGGGTTTGAGATGCTCAGCTATCCAGTCGGTGTTGAGCCGCACTTCCCTGTCGGTTATGTGCTGATAATAATAGTACCATGTGCACAACCCTGACGGCGGCAGCGGAAATATCTCCTTCGAAAGCGGTTTATAAAACTTCACACCAAGTGAATCACGGTAGTAATTGCTGATTACAGTCCCGTCCCTCAGCGTCACCTGGTCCTTCACCGGGTCAAAGCTGCCCTGTGATAAAGGTGTGGTGACCTCGCCAAGTGTCATCACAAAGAGATCCCTGTTTTCACCGTCAGTGATCCTTGCAGGTATCACCCTGGGCCATTCAGTAACCGGGCCGGCCCATACACTATTTTGATTTTCAGCCATTTTCTGTGCGCAGACTTCCGCTGGACTAAACCATGGCAGCAACAACGAAACGGCAACCAATACAAGGAGACTTTTTTTCATAATTTTTAAATGTATTATTTACACTTTTACTCTAAGTGTAAATGTACATCTTTCCCGTGAAAAATGAGCCACAGGTATTGCATAACACAAATTGAAGTAGCGAATGGCTGTTTTTCCGGGGTTGAAGCAGGAAAAAAAGAAGCCGGACCAGTGAATGGACCCGGCTCCTTAAATTATTCGGCACGTGGAATGGCCGCCGGAACTTACTTATTGCGGTAGGCCTCTGCGCCTCTGTCCAGCCAGTCGATATATGCCTGGATGTCAAAGTCGGTGCCACGGGTCTCTATCAGCGGCTTGCCGGACGGATCAACAATTGCATAGAGCGGCAGCGTATTGGTATTGAACATCGAGATTTCAATATCCTCGTTCTTTTTGCCAATCGTTTTCTTCTCCTTGCCGTCGACCTTTGATACGAACACCTCGTTTTCCGGCAGCTTCGTGCGGTCATCAACATACAGGGCCACAAGCACGAAATTATCCCTCAGCCGCTGCTGCACACCCGGATCGGACCATACGCGGGCATCCATCTCCTTGCAATTTGCGCAGGCATGACCCTTGAAGTCTATGAGCACCGGTTTGCCCAGTTCGCGCGCGCACGCCAGTCCCTGTTCAAGGTCGAAATACCCTTCCAGACCGTACTCAAAATGAAGAAAATCAGCGTATTTAGGCTCTTCGCAAAGCGATGACGAGGCCGTGGTCACCAGTCCCGGCGCAGTAGCTCCCCTGTTTTCGCTGATCGCCTTCAGGAGATTGAATCCCGATGTCTCGCGCGGAGGCAGCAGAGAGGATATTCGCGTCAGCGGCGCCCCGAAGAGTCCCGGCAGGAGGTACAGTGCGAAGGTGAATGATGCAATGATAAGCACCAGCCTGAAGATGCCTATATGAGGCACATCGCTGTCATGTGAAAATTTGATCTTGCCCATCAGGTAGAGGCCCAGCAGCACGAACAGCACTATCCAGATTGCCAGGTAGACATCCCTTGAGAGTATGCCGAGGTTATATACTGTATCGACTGTTGATGCGAACTTGAGACTGAAGGCAAGCATGATGAACCCAAGCACCACCTTGACAGAGTTGAGCCATCCGCCCGACTTGGGCATCTTGTTCAGCCATGAGGGGAAGAGGGCAAAGAGTGTGAACGGCAGTGCAAACGCAAGCCCGAACCCGAACATGCCAATTGTAGGACGCAGCACATCGCCTGAGGCGGCCTCTACCAGCAGCGCACCCACTATCGGGCCGGTGCAGGAGAAGGAGACCAGGACGGTTGTCAGTCCCAGGAAGAATGCAGCCAGGGCACCACCCCTGTCTACCTTCGAGTCAGTTGAGCTGACCCATTTTGAGGGAAGCACTATCTCGAATGCACCGAAGAATGAAGCTGCAAACACCAGGAAAAGTGTGAAGAACAGCAGGTTCGGGATCCAGTGCGTGCTGAGGGTATTTGCGAACCCTGCACCTGCGCTGGTAAGTGATACTATTATTCCGAGCGACGAGTAAAGAAGTACTATTGAGAGACCAAAAATGAACGCCTTGCCTATTGCAGACCCCTTTGAACCTCCGCCCTGCGAAAAGAAAGCAACTGTCATGGGTATCATCGGGAAGACGCACGGGGTGAGTATTCCGGCCAGACCGGCAAGCATCGAAAGGAGGAAGAACTTCAGGAATCCCCTGCCGGACCTGCCGGTGGGAGAATCTCCCACGTCCGCACCGGCACCTGCCATATCAACACCCTCAGATGCGGCAGCAACTGCCAGCCCTGATGCATCACCTATAACTACAGAGAACTCGACATCACGCGGAGGCAGACACTGTGAATCATCACACGACATAAATGTCACAATCCCACTTACAGTGACAGGCAACTCCTTTACCGTGATCATCTGCCTGAATTCGGTAGTGCCGCTGTGCATCCCTATATCCATCCCGAAGCTGTTGTCAAACTTAACCACCGGCTCATTTACGGCAACCGGCTTCCCATCAAGGGTATAAAACTCCGAGGGATCAAAAGTAAAACTGGTGGCAATAGGGCCTCCTTCGGGAATGTCCATTGCATAAAGATGCCACGTGTCATCAATTGCTGCCGTCATGATTATCACATAGCCGGTGTCGCTCTTCTGCTCGCTCTTGAAGGTCCAGCTGACCGGTTCAAGAACCTGGGCGTTCACTATTGCCATGGATATCAGCAGCAACGCCGATATTGTCAGTGATTTCAGTCTTGTCATATTACACTTTTTCAGGCCACAAAAATAACGATAAATATATAAATCAGCTACTTGACATCGCCTTTCCGATAGCCTAACTTTGATTATAACAACAATCACCTGAAAAAGTTACCCCATGAACAAGCGGGTTATCCGTTTCCCCGAAACGGGCCTTGATGCTGATGCCGTGCTCTCGGAGATTACAGGTCTCAAATCCAAGGACGTGACATGGAAGGACGGCAGGATGTTCGGCTACATCTACCACCCGGGTGGAAGGGAATCGAAGGCCATTGAACAGGCTTACCGTCTCTTTTGCCATGAAAACGCTCTTAACCCGTCACTCTTCTCCTCTCTCAGGAAGATGGAAAACGAAACAGTGGCAATGGTTGCAGACCTCCTTCACGCCGGCGAAGGCTGGGCGGGAAACATGGCGTCAGGAGGCTCGGAAAGCATAATCATGGCGGTCAAGACCGGCCGGGACCGGGCTCGAAGGATCCATCCGGAGATAAAGGACCCTGAGATGATCGCTCCGATATCCACCCACCCTGCATTTTCAAAAGCCTGCCATCTCACAGGCGTTCACGCCATTTACGCTCCTCTTTCACCTGATAAACGGGTCGATGTCTCTGAAGTGGAAAAGCTTATCACCCCAAATACAGTGATGCTCTCCGCCTCAGCCCCCTGCTTCCCTTACGGAGTAATTGATCCGGTGGAGGAGATGGCCGGACTGGCCTTGAAACATGACCTGCTGTTCCATGTCGACAGCTGCCTGGGCGGACTCTTCCTGCCGTTTATCGAGGCGCTGGGCTATGAAGTGCCACCGTTCGATTTCAGGGTCAGGGGAGTCACCTCCATCTCGGCGGATATACATAAATACGGTTACTCCGCGAAGGGCGCATCCGTCATCCTCTATAACTCGCATGAGCTGAGAAGATCACAGTATTTCGTGATCAGCAGCTGGCCGGGCGGTCTGTACGCCTCGCCAACAATGCTTGGAACAAGGTCGGGAGCACCTATCGCAGGAGCCTGGGCTGCACTTAAAACCTATGGTCACGACGGATACCAGAGGATGGCCGCCAGGGTTATGAATTCCACACAAAAAATTAAGGAGGGCATTGGATCCATGCCGGGACTGAAGGTAATAAGCAACCCTGTAATGAGCGTCTTTTCCTTCTCGTCGGACCGACATGACATCTACAGGGTTGGTGATGAACTGGCTAAAAGAGGATGGAACCTCGACAAGCTTCAGTTCCCTCCTGCTCTTCACATAACGGTGTCAAGCATCAATACCGGCCATGAAACGGCATTCCTCGAGGCACTGAAAGAGTCCCTCGCAGTAGTGGAAGGCCATAAGATAGGAGAAGCTTCTTCCAA
>JAEYZD010000133.1 GCA_023430725.1 Bacteroidota bacterium
GCATGGAAGGCCCCGTCAAACGGCTGGGCAGGTGCTATCAGCGCGTCAGACTGGGTAATTACAGGCATGTGGGACGGCATGTATTCAAAGGTTGACCGTGAGAACAACAGGTATATCTATTACACGACACAGTTTGGCTCACATCACAGGGTTGACCAGGCAACAGGCGAGAGGGTGCCTATCACCCCGGTTGCCGGGAAGGACCAGCCGTTCTACCGGTTTACCTGGACCACGCCGCTGGCGCTTTCACCGCACAACAATGCAATTATCTACACCGGGGCACAGAAGGTGCTTCGCTCCGTTGACAGGGGAAACAACTGGGAGGAGATCAGCGGGGACCTGACTGACAATGATTCGCTAAAAATCCGCGGCAAGGGGCACATCCGCTACTGCACTATAACCACCCTGGCTGAGTCGCCCGTGAAGGCCGGCATCATATGGGCAGGAACCGATGACGGACATGTTCATGTGACGCGGGATCACGGTCATTCATGGATAGAGGTGACATCAGCACTTGCTGATGCCGGCGCACCGGCAGGGATGTGGGTAAGCAGGGTCTTCCCGTCGGCTTTCGAGGCTGGCACGGCATATGTTTCCAAGTCGGGTTACACCGATGACATTATGGATCCCCACGTCTATGTTACCAAAGACTTCGGGGTGACCTGGAAGAGAATAACCGCAGGCTTGCCGCTATTCCCGGTGAGTGTTGTGATTGAGGACCACCGCAACCCGAACCTGCTTTTTGCAGGGACTGACAACGGTGTCAGGGTCTCCCTGAACAGGGGTGAGAACTGGGAGGCACTCAGGGCAAACATGCCGCCGGCCGTGGTACGTGACATCATGGTTCATCCGCGTGATAATGACCTGATTGTCGGCACTTATGGCAGGGCGGCCTGGATTACGGATATCTCGCCGCTGCAGCAGATGACTCCCGAAATCGCAGAGAAACCGCTTCATCTCTTTGCAATCGAGCCAAAGCCGCAGATGAATTTCTCGCAGCAGGCCAGGTGGGGCAATTACCAGATGACCGGCAGCAATCATCTGCTGACTCCCAACGAGCCAAACGGGCTTGAGATCTGGTTTTACAGGTCAGGAACGCTGAAGGATGAGGCTGTGGTAACCGTAACTGACAACGCCGGGAAACGAGTCTATGAGCAGAAGCTGAAGCCCGGGTCGGGTATCGGAAAGATCTTCTGGAATACCGCAAGAACAGAACCGGGTACCTATACCGTGACTCTTACCAGCGGAGGCGTAAGTGAGGCCGTGACCGGGACTGTCCTTGAGAGGTGGACGTGGCCCGTTCTTAACTACAATGGTGGCAGGGCGTTTGGAATTTCAGAACGATAGTGTTTTCTTTGCACGCCTGATTTAAGCATTAATGGCAGTGGCAGCAGAAACAGAGACTAAGGGAAAGGGTTGGACGATGAAGACTGTCAGAAGGATTCATCGTCTGACCGCCTCTTTCCTATCTGTTGCACTGCTCATCGTGGCAGTTTCGGGAATCCTGCTCGGATGGAAGAAGAACAGCAACGGGTATCTGCATCCTGATTCCCATCAGGGTACCTCAAACGACTTTACCCGGTGGCTGCCGCTCGATTCACTCAGGACGATCGCCATAATGACCCTTCGCGAGACCGGCAGGGAGGGGTTGAGTGAGGAGATTGACCGGATTGACATAAGGCCTGACAACGGAATGGTGAAGTTCGTCTTTGCACATCACTACCACGGTGTGCAGCTTGACGGTGCCACCGGAGCCGTGCTCCAGGTAGAGCACCGGCGTTCAGATGTTGTGGAGGACATACATGACATGTCAATCATTGACAAGATTCTGGGTGTGGACGGGGAGATCTTCAAACTGATCTACACGACATTTACCGGGTTGTCACTTCTCCTTTTCACCGCAACGGGCATATGGCTCCGCTACCCGCCGAAGCGACGCAGGAAATCTGTTCCGCCCGCCGCCGAATGAGGCCAAACAGCTACAGCTCAGGCAGCAGATAGAAATATGAAGTCAGCGAGAAGCTGACAGTGGTCCTGACCCAGTGCCACATCTCAATATCAGCCTTCAGGGACTCTTCAAACGGTATGGCGTCGAGGATGCGGTAGCGCATGTTGACGCTCATCCCGGGATGGAAGTTGCCGGCTCCTGAAGGCTGCGCAATGAGCGGGTGTTCAAACTCCTCCGGTCTGCACCATGCGTAACCGAAGTAGTCCTCGGTGCCGGTGCCGATTGATGAGGGGAAGGTTTCCCTGTCAACGTATATCTTTTCATCACCCTCTCCCCACCATGCATCCGCAGTGTTGAAAATGGTGATGGCATCGCCGGCATAAACACCCTTTCCTGTCAGCTCCGCGATGGTGACATCCGAATGAAGGCCGGTGCCGCCGGTGTTTATCGCACCCGCTGCCTCGAAATTGTCATACTCCCTCCACGATGCGCCGAAGTGCATGGAGGTATTATCCCACCTGTAAGATGTAAGAGTAAGTTGAGCTCTTATGCCTATGCTCTCAGCTGCTCCGTTGAAGATGCTGATCCTGCAGCTGTCACGAAAAGGCATCAGCCAGTATGAGCTTAATGTGCCAGCCGTGTCAGCGGCGGTAAAGCGCGTCCTGTAGCTGTTGATCGAATAGCCCGTACCGAAAAAGTTACCTGCCGGCACTTCAACTGTCCGTTGGCCGTCGAAGGTCATCCTGATGACTGTTCCTTTCAGCGCTGCCGCTGTGTCTTTCGCGTTTAGCACAACAGAGAAAGAAGCAACTGCAAGCCCTTCGCCGGTGACCGGGAGAGATATCTCTTCACCGGGAGCGAGAATGCTTTCAAGCGATCTCTTCATCTCCTCTTCAGCCTCCCCTTCGGACGTGGATTCCAGGTCAGATGCGCAAGACGAGATGGCCAGCAGATCCGCACTGGCTGACTCGCGATTCATCGGTTCAATCCTGGTTCCCTCCTCGTAAAGACGTGTGTTGATGTTGTAATATATTGAAGGTGTGCGCCTTTCCGGGGTGATGACGATTGAGTCGTTTTCAAGTGTTATCCGGCATTTTTCTGCAAAGGGGATGGGCAGGTAGAGGTTGTAGCCCCTTCGCTGTGGCTCGGTCAGTGGAGAAACTGAACTGCTGAGTGGTGCGGGGGCAAGAACGGCTTCACCGATCAGCTGAGGGGCCATCCCTTCTATTACAGGCGTGGGCTGCCCGTCAATATAGATCCTGATGTACGAGTTGAGGGCGTTTTCGTTTCCGAAGGTCATCCACCAGCGTACTATGGCTCCGGGACCTTCTGTATCAAGCATCACGAACTCACGGCGCCCATCAGTTGTCTCTTCGCGGATGAAGTGAGTGTAGTCGTTGTTGGCAAACCATCCTGCACTGTCGGGGTGTATGCTGCGCCTGTCATACGAGCTGAACTGCACAAGACGGTAGGAGGGGTCAGGGAATCGTGTGATTGTCTCCCGGTCAGCCATCTCCCTCAGCAGTGAGCGGAAGGTGACGATCCTTTCATTCCTGCACGATGATGTCAGAATAAGGATTGCCACCGCAGCCAGGGTGTTGATGCTGAATATGTTCTTTTTCATTGATCAGGGTTTGGGAATAAAGTTATCCATTCGTTCAAAATATTTACATTGCATTCAACAATTAACTATCAGTCCGATGAAGAATTTCATTTTGTTTCTTGCGGTGGTCGCTGTGACTGTTTCATGCAGGCCCGAACCTTCACCTTATCTGAAAACTGAAGGGCGCCATATTGTGAACGGCGACGGAGAATATGTGCTTCTCCGGGGTATCGGACTGGGAGGATGGATGCTGCAGGAACCTTATATGCTCAGGCTCTCAGGTGTCGCCCCGGCACAATATGATATCATGAATAAGATTACTGCCCTGGTTGGAGAGGAGAGTTGCGGTGAGTTTTATGCTGCCTGGCTGTCCAATATGGTCACCCGCCGGGATATCGATTCATTGAAGGCGTGGGGCTTTAATTCAGTCAGGCTTCCCATGCATTACAACCTGTTCACCCCACCGGTTGAGGCAGAGCCTGTTGCAGGCGAGTTCACCTGGATTGATAAGGGATTTGAGATGACCGACTCCCTCCTGGCCTGGTGCGCAGCCAATGAAATTTACCTGATACTGGATCTTCATGCAGCACCGGGAGGACAGGGAAATGACATACCCATAGCAGATGTCGATACCACAAAACCGAAGCTGTGGGAGAACGAGGTTAACCGATGGAAAACCATTGCTTTATGGCATAAGCTCGCAGAGCGATACAGCGACGAACCCTGGATAGGCGGGTATGACCTGATCAATGAGACCAATTATCCTCTTGAGGGCAATGTGGCATTGCGAAAGTTCATGATGGATATAACGGCAGCAATCCGGATGGTTGACACCAATCATATCATTTTCATCGAAGGGAATCATTTTGCGACTGACTTCAACGGCATGACCCCGCCATGGGACGGTAAAATGGTCTACAGTTTTCATAAATACTGGAATGAAACGACCAGGGAATCCATTCAGAAGTACCTGGATATCCGTGATCAGCACAGTGTGCCGTTATGGATGGGCGAGTCGGGAGAAAACAACAACGAGTGGTACCGGTCCGCCGTCGGGCTTCTTGAGGCTGACAGCGTAGGGTGGGCATGGTGGACGCTCAAGAAGATGGGTTCGGAAAGCGGGTTGATGAATGTAACAATGCCTGAGGGATACCAAAGTATTATCGATTACTGGAAGGGTGAGGGTCCGGCCCCGTCGGCGGATGAGGCGTACACGGCGCTGATGAAGCTCACGGAAAATGTCCGGATTGAGAGTTGCGCCGTCAATTACGGGGTGCTGGGGGCGTTGCTGGGGAGGTAGTTCTGTGGCATACCATCTACAATTCTTGATGGCCTGCAGCCATCAGATACCTCATGGAAGAACGTGGAAATATCAGATCCTCGTAGAGGATCAGGCATTGTAAAACATGTAGTCCCACTAACAACCGGGCGGGAGGGTGGGGCCTGTCTTCTGCAATTCGTTTTGTCCTCGCGGGCAATGTCCAACGAAATCTTAATTGGTAAGTATATATACTCAGAAAAAATGGGCTAAAATCCCGTTCCTGTCCTCATAAGTCATTGCTAATTTTGACCTTCCCCTAATGGGCTGCCACAGACTTATGGAAGATCTCTATTCACGACTAATGCAGGATATCCGTTTTGAGGAGGGTCTGCATGCATGCATGAACTGCGGAATATGCACAGGCATCTGTCCTGCTGCAGAATATTATCACTATGACCCGCGCAGGGTTGTGGACCTGGTCCAGTCGCGCAATAATGAAGTAATCAGGGAGTTACTGAAGAGCGAAACTATCTGGTATTGCGGCCAGTGCATGAGCTGCAAGACCCGTTGCCCCAGGGGGAACACCCCTGGGATGGTTATCATGGCTCTCCGGAAGCTCTCCCAGGAGCTGGGATATTTCACTGCATCGGAAAAGGGCCGCCAGCAATTTGCAATCAAACGCACCGTGGGTGACAACGTTCTGAAACACGGATACTGCGTTGTATCATACGATGTTGATCCCGAAGCTCATCCCGAGCAGGGTCCGGCATGGGAACACTATTTCAGATACATGGATGATTCCCTTGCACGCCTCGGCGGCGAGCTGAACGGCAAGGAGGGCCCCACACGCCTCATCCCGGACGATGTGCTGGACGAGCTTAAGAGCATCTTCAGAGTCACCGGCGGCCAGGAGCTTTATGACGCCATCGAGGAGGCCTCTGAAAAAAAGGCTGAAGAGATGGGGATGGAATTCAAAAAGGAGGGGCGCGACTTTGAATATTTCAGGCATGTTGTGACGGCCGACAGCGGATGCCACCAGTGTGAACCTGAGGACGTAAGAAAAGATGTCTATGAAACCAGAAGGTAAGAAACGGATCTGGGCTGAGTACCAGAAGGAGATACCTGATGATCATTTCTTTTATGTCAGGTCATGCATCAGGCAGACATTCTTTGCCGGCTCGGAGCAGTATTTCCTGAAGATACTCCGTGACGATCTTGGGAAGGACGTATTTGAGGATCCACGCCACACAACCTGCACAGGTATCGGTTATCACGGTGATGTAGTGCCGTTTGAAACTATTCAGGCCGTTGTGGCACGTCACTTCGCGCTGGCCACCGAGGCCGGCTACAGGCATATTGCAATCTCGTGCGTCACATCGTTTGGCATATATTCGGAAATTCTCGAGACATGGAAGCACTTTCCCGAGACCCTCGAGCGCACCCGCGAGGACCTGTTCAAGGCTACCGGCCGCACTTTCGAGGTGCCTGAAACAATATCGCACACAAGTGACATAATATACAAGTTCAGGGATGAGATAGCCCGCAAGGCGAAGTACAACCTGGTTGACACAGCCACGGGCAAGCCACTGAAGGTGGTGGAGCACATCGGCTGTCATTATTCGAAGATGTTCCCGAAGTACGGCGTCGGCGGTGCCGAGTTTCCGCATGTCCTGATAGGTATGGTGGAATCGTGGGGCGGTGATGTTATCGATTACCCCGAGCGTCGTCACTGCTGCGGCTTCGGTTTCCGGCAGTACCTGGTACAGGCCAACAGGGGCTATTCGCTCTTCGCTTCGCGAAAGAAATTTGAGTCGATGGAACCATACCGGCCTGACATGATCATTGCCAACTGCCCGGGTTGCGCCATGTTTATGGACCGCTGGCAGTACACGATCAATGAGATTGACGGAATAACATACGGCGCTGATGGTCAGGGTATCCCGGTGCTTACCTACGAGGAGGTTGCCGGCCTGGTGCTTGGATATGACCCGTGGGAGTTTGGCCTGCAGTATCATAACGTGCAGTCGATGCCCCTTCTGCAGAAGATGGGGATCAGGGCAGACCCTGCCAGGCGTTTTCTTGCAAAGGACGGCACGCGTCTGCCTGAACCTGCCAACCTGATCAACGGATGAAGGGATCCCTTAAACATGTTATTGTTGCCGGCGGAGGCGTGGCAGGCATGGAGGCCGCCGGAGCGCTTGCTGAGATGGGCTACAGGGTCACCCTCGTGGAGAAGGGCGAGGATCCGGGAGGGCATCTGCTTCAGTGGCACGCACTCTTTCCCGATCGCAGGCCGGCGGATGAGGTCCGGAGCTACCTCAGGAAAAGGATAAACCACCAGAACATAAGTGTCATCACCCGCACAACGGTTGACCGTGTGAAGCATCACCCCGGCGGCCTGACCGTGAATCTCTCGGGAGGCACGGAGGAGAAGGCAGACGCGGTGATCGTGGCAACAGGCTTCGACCTGTTCGATGCCCGTCGCAAGGAGGAGTACGGGTACGGCATCTATGACAATGTGATCACCTCCGCGGAGCTTGAGGGAATGTTCAACAGGGGGCACATCGCCAGGGCAGACGGTAAAGTTCCGGACAGGATCGGTCTGATACACTGTGTTGGCTCACGCGACGAGAAGGTGAACAACAACCACTGTTCCAAGGTATGCTGCGTTACGGCTGTCAAGCAGGCGATAGAAATCAGGAAGATGCTCCCGTCATGCGAGATCTTCTGCTTTTACATGGATATGAGGATGTACGGGCCGTATTACGAGGAGCTTTACCGCGAATCGCAGGAGGTCCATAACGTGAATTTCATTCGGGGAAAGGTTTCGGAGGCATCGGTCAATATAAACAACAGGCTGGTTATCAAGGTTGAGGATACCCTGGCGGGGAGACCCCTCAGGATGGAGCTCGACATAATGGTACTGATGGTGGGGATGGAGATGGCTGCTGCGGGCTCGAAACTTGCAGATGCATCAGGCTTCAGCCGCGGCATCAACAGGTTCCTGGAAACCGGGGACCATCATTACGGAAACAATCTGAGCGGAGTGAAAGGGGTATTCTTTGCGGGCACCTGCACTGCGCCGATGAACATAACGGATACTGTATCGCATGCGAGAGCTGCGGTGGCGGAGACGGTCCGGTACCTTAAGGGATGATGAGCGCAGGGAGAGCAAATAAATTCGGTTTTGCAATTAACAGCAGCAGGCTTATCGACTATGATGCCACTGACAGGAAGGTGAGGGAGTATGTCACTCTCGGGGAGCCGAGTTTTAAGCTCTGTTTTGCCTGCGGGGGTTGTACGGCAACATGCACTGCCGGTCAGCACACCTCATTCAATCTGAGGCGTATGAACACATATATCAGGAGAGGAGAGATAGAGTCTCTCCGCGAGGAGGTGACGCGCTGCATGCTTTGCGGCAAGTGTCTTCTTGTATGTCCTCGCGGGGTCAACACCCGCAACGTGGTGGCCGTGGCTGCCGAGGCAATCAGAAAACTGGGGCGGAATGAACTCTGAACTATTCATCACGCCGTTCAACCTTGGGCTGTATTTCATATTGATTTACAGCGTGGTGCGCAGCACGGTCTGGTTCCGCAACCTGTCACGCTCCGACAAGCTGCGTCTTCAGAGGGGCTTCTTCGGGCGCCCTTTCATGGACAGCCTCAGGGAAATATTCACGGAGAGCCTGCTGCACCGGAAGATATTCAAAAAGAATCCGCTGCTTGGTTACATGCATATGAGCCTGGCTTTCGGATGGTTTCTGCTTATTGTTTTTGGCACCTTCGAAGCGGATTTCTTCGGAGAGAAGCATCTTAACCCGCCGTCGCACGCAATATTCTTCCGGTGGTTCAATCCCGATCATGGCGGTGAGGGTTTCGAACGCATCTTCGGTTTCTGGATGGACCTGCTGCTGGCATTCATCCTGTCAGGGCTTCTGCTTGCTGTGATCAAGCGGTTCACTCCGCGGATGATGGGGATGAAGAAGACCACAAGGCATACCTGGACTGACCGGATAGCACTGACAAGTCTCTGGCTGATATTTCCCTCGAGGCTGCTGGCCGAAAGTTTCACCTGTGGCGCTCACGGAAGCGGCAGCTTTCTGACCGGCAACCTGGGAGCGGCGCTTGCCTCGTTCCTCCCTGCCGCGGAGATAGCACCGGTCTTCTGGTGGCTTTATTCACTGGCGCTGGGCACATTCTTCCTCCTGCTGCCGGTGTCGAGATATTTTCACATTCCGGTTGAGCTCTTCCTCATCTTCATGCGTAACTCAGGAATCACAACGGGTGACAGGCATTCATCCTATACAGAGGTGCAGACACATGCCTGCTCATCGTGCGGCGTGTGCATCGGCGTATGCCAGATGAGCTACGCGGCAGGGATACATGATATTCAGTCGGCATACTTCATAAAGGGGCTGCGGAACGACAGGGACATAGCGGCCATCACCGCCAACTGTCTTATGTGCGGCAGGTGCGAGGAGGTTTGCCCGGTGGGGATCGAGCTCGGTCCCATGAGGCTTATCGAGAGGCGTCAGGGTGAGAGGGAGGATCATAGGCTCCGACTGACCGAAAAGTACACAATCACAAGACAAAGAAGCACTCTCGAAAAAGCTCCCACCCAGTCATACGGTTATCTTGAAAGGGAGGAGCCGGGGAAGGCGGAAGTTCTCTTTTTCGCAGGCTGCATGACGCATCTCACACCCTCGGTTATTGTTGCCATGAAGAAGATCATGGAGAGTGCCGGAGTGAAATACCGTTTCATGGATGAGCAGGGCGGGGTCTGTTGCGGGAGGCCACTGATGCTTGCAGGAAGGGACAAGGAAGCGAGGGAGCTGATCAATCATAACTCTGATATAATATGGAAATCAGGTGCACGGATCCTGGTGACATCCTGTCCCATCTGCTATAAGGTTTTCCGTGAGAGTTACTATCTCGAGGCAACAGTCATGCATCATTCTGAATTCATCAATCTTCTGATCGAGGAAGGCTCACTGCGCCTGGGTTACCTTCACCGGAAGGTTGTGTATCACGATCCCTGCGAGCTGGGTCGCGGTTCCGGCATCTATGAAGAGCCGAGGGCGGTGATCAGCTATGTGGCGGAGCTTCAGCAGGCCACCCAGGAGCGTAGTATGTCTCTTTGCTGTGGTGGCAGCCTGGGTAACCTGACCCTCTCATCGGAGAAGAGAGCCCTGATAGCTGCAGATGCCGCACGCACACTGACAATAGCCTCTCCGGATGAGCTGATCACTGCTTGCCCGTTATGTAAAAAGACCTTCGCTCAGGCTACAGAAACGAAGGTAAGCGATATAGCCGAGCTGGTTGCTGCGGCACTTCCTAAACCTGCCGCTATCGCTGCAAAAAGAAGACCGGCGCGGGCTGCAGTCAGGACTTCCGGCAACGGTTGAAAACTTTGTCGGGGTATTGTAATTATTTGAACCTTTGACGCTTCGAAATTAAATAAAATCAATTTACTTTGCCGACAATAATTTTCAGATGCACTCTGGAATGATATTTGATGTTTTATCAAAAGAAAAATTTAGTCGGAGAATGAAAAGATTTTTTAACGGGATAACTGTTTTGGCCATCGCAGTTCTGGTGGGTTTCGCCTCGTGCGGAAATGAAGGCAAAGACAACGGTGCAAATGACAAGGGCAAGGGTGAAGTCGCTGCCAAGGGAGAGGGTGTTGTATTGCTGATTGCTGATGCTGACCTCATCGAGGTGGACGGTAATCCCCAGTACAATACTGCCGAGTGGGTGTTCAGGGTCGAGAAGCCGGGGCGCTATGACGTGTGGCTCTCATCGCTGACACTTGATACAACCCAGCTTCGCTTTGCGGAAAACGTAGTCATCACAGCCGGTGAGACCAAGCTGGCAAAAAAACCGAGCGGTGATCAGATAGTCACTGAGGACGAGAGCGTGAAAGAGCCCTGGTTCAGGGCAGACTCTCACATGGGATCAATATTTTTCTCCAAACCCGGCGAGTATCCGGTGCAGGTAATCAGCGACAGGGTTGAGGCTCACGGCAATGACCTCTCGCAGCTGAGCCTGGATGAACACACCATAATCAACTCGGTGATCCTGAAGCCTAAGGTCAATTAACAGGCAGGTCTGAACGGTGTCCGTTCTCACCTGATGTTATTCTCAATCCACTTTCTTGCGTTGACGAATGCCTGTATCCAGGGCGTAGCATCATCGTTGCGCCTGTCTGCAGGGTAATATGCGCACTGCCAGGGCATAAACGCCCGTTCAAGGTGAGGCATCATTGCCAGGTGCCGTCCGTCAGCGGAACAGATTCCGGCAACATCATGCATTGAACCGTTGGGATTCGCAGGATAGTGGCTCCTGCTGTACTTCAGTGCAATATTGTATTTTTCCTCAGGGTAAGGCAGAACGAAGCGTCCTTCGCCGTGGGCTACCCAAATGCCAAGCTCCATCCCTTCGAGACCGCTGAGCATGACCGATTTGCCCTCCGTGATCCTTACTCCCAGGAAGTCGGACTCGAACTTGTGTGAAGCATTGCGTTCCAGCCTGGGCATTTCCTTATGTTCAGGAACTATAAGCCCCAGTTCCGCCATGAGCTGACAGCCGTTGCATACACCGAGAGAGAGGGTGTCATCCCTCTTATAGAAATTCTCCAGTGCGGCCTGTGCCTTTGCATTGTACCTGAATGCCCCTGCCCATCCTTTTGCCGATCCCAGAACATCAGAATTCGAAAAGCCACCCACGAAGACAATCATATTCAGCTCCTCGAGGGTCTCGCGGCCTGAGATAAGGTCGGTCATGTGCACGTCCTTCACGTCAAACCCTGCCAGCCAGAGAGCATATGCCATCTCCCGGTCGCCGTTGACCCCCTTCTCCCTTATGATGGCGGCTTTGACTCCCGAGTTCTTTCTGCGGTCCGGGGTGATACCCAGGGCAGCGAATCTTCCGTCAAAGCTTCCAAGTTCAAAGTGTAGTGCCTTTTTGCCGTGGTTCTCAAATCTTTCCTTTGCCAGTTCAGGCCCTGCCTGTCTGCGGTCAAGAAGGTAAGAGCTTTTGTACCAGAGTGACCGGCAGTGGTCTATGTCGAATTCATAGTGTGATTCACCGTTCGTCACGAAGAGCTTCCTTTCATTGACCGGATGGCCAACAGGAACGAATCGTATCCCTTTTTCATACAGGAATTCCTCAGTCGCAGCCTCATCTTCAACCTGTATTATCACACCCGGGTTCTGACTGAAGAGAAGTTTCACCGTATCCGGTTCGTCAATTTCAGTGAGATTCACCGCAATGCCTCCCTCGCGGTTTGCAAAGCACATCTCCAGGAGGGTAACTATCATACCACCGGCCGATATATCGTGTCCGGCAATTACTTTTCCGTCCTTAATAAGCAATTGCAAGGCTTCAAAGGCTGTTGCGAAGTATTCAGCGTCAGCCACACCGGGGGCAGCGGTGCCCAGGCTGCCGAGTGTCTGGCAGAAGGCCGAGCCTCCGAGTTCCGGGGGCATGCCGCTCATGTCTATCCATATTAGTGCGGTGGAAGAGTCATTCCTGATTACCGGACTTGCTATTCGTCTTACATCCTCCACAGCGGCTGCAGCGGTTATGATAACAGTACCGGGACTGTAAACCGTTCCGTCCGGGTATTTTTGTGTCATCGAGAGGCTGTCCTTGCCTGTTGGGATGTTTATTCCCAGCGCTACCGCGAAGTCGCTTGCTGCCTGCACTGCTTCATAGAGGCGTGCATCTTCTCCCGGATTTTTGCAGGGCCACATCCAGTTGGCTGAGAGTGAAACGCTTCTGAGACCGTCAGGAAGGGGAGCCCATACAATATTCGTAAGAGCCTCAGCTATCGAGAGTACTGATCCTGCTGCGGCGCTGACGAGGCCTGCTGCAGGTGCATGACCGAGGGCGGTGGCCATGCCGTTCATGCCGCGGTAATCGAGAGTGATGGCCCCGAGGTTGTTCAGGGGCAGCTGCAGTTCGCCGGCGCACTGCTGCATGGCTATCCTGCCTGTTACAGACCGGTCAACCTTGTTCGTAAGCCAGTCTTTGCATGCCACCTCTTCAAGCTGAAGAACGGCATCCAGATACCTGGCCGGGTCAGAGGCGTCATAGCTAACCCCGGCCGCCAGGCTCTTCTGCGTGGAGTCGTTCATCACTGTCCGAGGGGGCTTTCCGAAAAAGTCGCTCAACTGAAGGTCAATCGGCTTTTCGCCGCTGACCGTGTTTCTGAAGGTAAACTGATTGTCACCGGTGACCTCTCCGATTATATAGATGGGAGCTCTTTCGCGCTGAGCCACAGCGGTTAGTGTGTCTGCATCGTGGCTGCGGATGACAAGTCCCATCCGTTCCTGTGATTCGTTGCCTATTATTTCACGGGCTGAGAGGGTGGGATCGCCAACAGGCAGTTTGCTGATGTCTATTGTGCCGCCGGTCTCCTCAACCAGTTCAGAGAGGCAGTTGAGGTGGCCTCCGGCACCGTGATCATGAAGGGAGACCACAGGGTTACGGTCGCTCTCGGCCATAGCCCTCAGCGCATTGTAGACCCGTTTCTGCATCTCGGGATTGGCGCGCTGAACGGCATTCAGTTCGATGGAGCTGTCATATGCACCGGTATCGACTGACGAGACGGCGCCTCCGCCCATGCCTATCCTGTAGTTGTCGCCTCCCAGCAGTACAATCAGGTCTCCCTTTTCCGGGGTGTCTTTCGTGCTGTCAGACTTTTTCCCAAGACCGATTCCTCCGGCAAGCATAATAACCTTGTCAAATCCGTAGCGCTTCATATCCGTGAAGTGCTCGAAAGTAAGCACGGAGCCGCAGATGAGAGGCTGCCCGAACTTGTTCCCGAAGTCGCTGGCCCCGTTGGATGCCTTGATGAGTATCTCTTCAGGTGTCTGATATAGCCATTTGCGGGGCTCGGAATATTTTTCCCACTCCCGGGGACCGTCTGGCCTGGGGTAGGAGGTCATGTAAACAGCGGTGCCGGCAATTGGCAGTGAACCCTTTCCCCCAGCTATCCGGTCACGTATCTCACCGCCGGTGCCTGTCGAGGCCCCGTTGAAGGGCTCAACGGTGGTGGGAAAGTTGTGCGTTTCAGCCTTCAGGGTCAGGACCGACTGGAAATATCTGACGCCGAACCAGTCAGGCTTGTCCTGCGTTGCAGGGGCAAACTGTTCGGCAACGGGTCCGTCAAGGAAGGCACAGTTATCTTTATAGGCAGACACAACGTGGTTGGGATTCTCCTTCGTGGTACGCTTGATAAGCTCAAAGAGGGAGGATTTGCGTTCCACCCCGTCTATTATGAAGGTGCCGTTGAATATCTTATGGCGGCAGTGTTCGGAGTTCACCTGTGAGAAACCGAATACCTCGCTGTCAGTCAGTTTTCTCCCCAGGCTGCGGCTGAGGTTTTCAAGATAGGTTATCTCATCGGGGCTGAGGGCAAGGCCCTCCTTACTGTTGTATGCTGCAATGTCATCTATTTCGCGGACAGGCTCAGGTTCATGACGGACAGTGAAAATATCCTGGCTGAGACCGTGATAAACCCGCTGGAGCATCGGATCGTGGCCGGGATTTTCACCGGCGGCGGGAAAAAACTCCTCGATTCGGGAAATACCTGTCACGGCCATGTTCTGGGTTATCTCCACGGCGTTGGTACTCCATGGGGTAATCATCTCCCTCCGTGGGCCGATGAATGTTCCGCTGACACTGTCAGATTCAATGACTCCTGCATTGCCAAAGAGCCATGATAGTCTGTCAGTATCGGCAGATGAAAGCTTTCTGTCAGCCTCGGCCGCAATAATATTTCCTGAGGCGGTTCTGAAGAAAAGTACAGTCTTGTTAGTCATAATATGCTGTTGGAGTGAATGGTAGCAGCAAAGAAGCCGCCGTTCCCGTCAGGCTCAAAGATAATAAAACAACCGATGAACCTCACCTCTGACGCAAACCTGTGATATGAAGGCGGGTCAGTTCCCGAATCTCGGGTTGACAATGTTATTGTATATGGATCCGAATGTGTAAGAAAGGCCGATACCTGTCTCGAACTGATAGCCCGTCGCCTGTTCCTTGAGCCGAAGCAGCCGTTCAGCTTCTGACAGCTCCCCTTTTCTGAGGCTCAGCTGATCATTTATGCGTGCAGCCTCCAGATTCAGCGTTACGGAGAGACCCTTGAATACCCTTATCCTGGCAAATAGGTCTGAAGAGATCATATGTTTTGAGAAGTCGTGGAAGTAGTTGAGTCCGCGCATTGAGAAGTAGATTGACCCCCATTTCTTCTGGATCTGGTATGCAACACGCAGCTGCTGACCGAATAGATGCTCGTGTGTCTTGTTATAAATCGTTGTATCACTGTAGTTACTGTACTGATATCCTATGCTGTACAGGAATCTGAGCTGACGGTGTGTTGCCTCTGAATAGGGAAAGAGGTCGTACTCTATTGAAGGCATGATCGTGGTATTGAAGTCATAGTTTTCCGATGTCGAGCTATTCATCTCCCATATCATACCTGCTGACCAGTGATCGCCGAAGCTCTTGACAAACAGGTTTTCAATTCTTTCGCTGCTCCTGAGGTATGTGGTGTCCAGGTCCTCTTCTATGAACCGCTGTTTTGTGTAGCTCTGGTCGAAATCAATCTCGAGCTTGATGTCAGGCGTAATTTTTGTAGCTCTGACCGAATTCCGCAGGCTGAGCCGTTTGTATCTCTCCTCAGCTGAGTATTCGGGGCTTGTGGAAATCTCAAACACCCAGTTTCTCCAGTTATCGGTCACTACCTCCTGCCCGATCTCACCTCCGTGGGTTATTGCGATCTCGTGTATCAACGGTGTTCTGACTGCGAACCTGAGCAATCCTGCCTTCATAAGGGTGGTCCGCCGCTCTCTTATCTCCGTGGATGTTTCGTGCGGGTTGCTGGTATAGGTGAGTGTATCGTCCATCCCCGCGTAATCGTCCAGTCCGTTGAAGATATATGTGTATAGGTCTCCGCCGTTTCCTGAGTTTTGCCTGGTTACAAGCACATATACCTGGGCTTCACGGACATCCCTGACATAGTTGATCCAGGGTATCTCCTGGCGGGTAAAGCTCATATCACAGCTGCTGCAGTCAATGAATACCTTCACGGCATCCTCCCGTGTATTTTCCCGGGCCGGCATATCTTCCTGAGCAAAAGTGATCAAAGAGGTAAAGGAGAAGAAGAACAAAGCGAGGGCAGCAGATTTTGTGTGTCGGCGCATAATTAGCTGTGAATGAATTTGCAGCCACAAAGATATTCAAAACGGAAGGGCTGTTAATTGTTTAACATTAATTAACAGCACCTTTGAGATCCTCTCTCAGTGAGGCCGGAGGGTTTGGATATCCCCTGAGATCTCCACTGATCCGTTTCTTCCGTTTCCGCTGCAGATTACCTTGCCGGTTGAAGTGTCGGAGAGTGTAAGGCTGATTACGGAGGTCATGCTCTCCTCAATCCGTCCGTCCATAAGGCCTCTTACGGGTGCTGCCAGTGACGTGGCTTTGTCAACGGGGGCCGCAAGGCGAAGGGTATAGTGCCTGTTTCTGAATTCGATCTCTACGCCGGATTCCGAAGTCCTGAGCTTGCTCAGACGCGACCTGTTGTATTCGGTAAAGCGATGTAGCCTGTTGTCGAACCAGAATCCCGCGATGAAGCCCGTGAAGTTGCCTTTGACCCATGGTATCCGGGCAACGGAGGCTTTGAAGGAAATCCCTGGCTGATCGAAGTGGTTTGACTGCATCCAGATGTATGCAGACGGGAATGAATGGCCCCAGTCTTTTTCGATATAGCCCCTGCCACCTGTGAAATCAATTTCCTCTCCGTTAATGACGAGGCTGCCCACGATGCTGTGGTCCATGCTCACGATACCGTGATTACACTCCATGAACGGAGCAAATGTGTAGGGGCCCATGATGCCGGGTGAATACCAGCTGGAAGGCCATGGGACACATCCGCGGAAGCTGAGTGTGCCCTTGATGGCCGGCATGTCGAACGTCAGCCCGTCGGAGGAAAACCTGCTGGTCCCGATTGCCACTTCAAACTTCCTGTCTGACGGTTTGAACAATGCCGCATCGAACGGGAAGTATTCGGCTTTTTTTGCCTTGCCGTCGAGGAGCTGAACAAAGGCATGGCTCTCACCCGATTCATCCATTGCAATTCCGGGTATGAATGCGAAGGCTTTTGTCTCCTGTGCATTTACAACCTTGAAGTACCATCCTTCAAAGTACTTTCTGCGGTTACCCCACCCCTGGTACATCGGGGGGTTGAAGATTGACCTGATTTTTGTAAGGATAATCACGGCGTTCAGGGTAGAGGTTCAGGCCTAAAGATAAGAAAATTGAGACTCACGGCGGGAAAACTTGTGTGAAAGTCACAGGGTTATGGAGTTTTCAGTGCCCTGGAGGAGGACGAGCCTTTCAGTGATTGCTGTCACTCACCCCGTCCCAGTCCTGATGAGTAGGTTGCCAGGGCGCGCTGGCGTGCCATTGCGTGGTCAACAATGGGTGACGGATAGGAGGGGTTGTTAATCTCAGGGACCCATCGGTTGATGTAGCGCATCTGCGGATCAAACTTTCGCGTCTGCTCCGCAGGGTTGAACACCCTGAAATAGGGGGCGGCATCGCATCCGGTACCGGCTGCCCACTGCCAGTTGCCGTTATTTGATGCCAGCTCGTAGTCCAGCAGCTTCACGGCGAAGTATGCCTCGCCCCACCTCCAGTCGATCAGCAGGTGTTTGGCCATGAAGCTGGCGGTGATCATGCGTACCCTGTTATGCATGAAGCCGGTAGTGTTCAGCTCGCGCATGCCGGCATCCACAATCGGGTACCCGGTCATCCCGTTGCACCACCTGTCAAACTCCTCCTCGTTGTTTCGCCAGGTTATGTTGTCATATTTCTTCCTGAAGGAGTTGTCAGTCACATGAGGGAAGTGCCAGAGGATGCTCATGAAAAACTCTCTCCATATGAGTTCATTGAGCCAGGATTCACTTAGTTGCAGGGCTGTTGAGACAAGCCGGCGGATGCTTGCTGTGCCGAAGCGAAGATGCACTCCGAGCCTTGATGTTCCGTCCAGTGACGGGATATCGCGTGTGTTGTGGTAGTTTCGTATTATCACTTCGCTGACTGACGGCAGGGGAGAAAGTGTAACAGTTGTTGAAAACCCGAGCTCTTCCGGTGAGGGAATCTTCGAAGGTGCCCGTTTCAGGAAATTGCCGGTGAGGCTTTCTGAAGGAATCGGTTCGAGCTCCTGTGCAGTTAGCTGTTTCTTCCACGGGCGGGAATAGGGGGTAAAGACAGTATATGGAGAACCGTCAGATTTGACAACCTCGCTCTTTTCGAAGATGACCTGGTCTTTGAAGGAGTGCATTGGTATGCCGGCGCTCTTCAGAATGGCTGCTGTCTGCCCGTCACGCAAGGTGGCGTATGGCTCGTAGTCATTATTGGTAAAAACCGCTTTGACAGCATATTCTCCGGTGATCTTTCGGAATGCTTCGGCCGGGGTGGAGTGATAAATCCCGAGGGAAGATCCGGCAGCAATAAGCTTCCTGTTCAGCTCTTCCAGGGCTGCCGTGATGAATGCCACTCTCCGGTCTGCTCTCTCCTCAAGCCTGCAAAGAATCTCAGTGTCGAATATAAACACAGGAAGCACGGGATAGCCTGACCGCAGTGCATGAAACAGGCCCCTGTTGTCTTCAAGGCGCAGGTCGCGCCGGAACCAGAAGACTGCTATGGCATCCTTCTGTGGCATAACCTCTTCAGTTACTTAATCTTTCATTGTGAGACCGGCGCAGTCTCCTTCTTACGCCGGTGAATATAAGAATTGTAAGAAGCAGGAACAGAGCCAGAACAAAGAACGGTATGACAAGGGAAAGTATCGAAGTTCCGGTAGCAGCAACATTTTCGACAGTTGCCACAACCGGGTTGCCCAGTCCTGCTGTCAGCTTGGTCGAAGTCAGCCTTGTGAGTGCGCTGCCGCTCTGAACAACGGCCGCGCTGCCGCCGCCGATTGCAGCCCCGGTGATCCACCTCATCAGTTCACTGTCAATGGGGAGCACCGAGGTGAGCAGGAGGGTCCCGGCGCCGATTGCCAGCGGTGTTGAGACAGTATCAAGCAGATTGTCAACTACAGGTAAGTAGTAGGCCAGTATCTCCACCACCGTTGCGGTGCCAAGGATAGCAATGGCGGTCCAGGAAGAGAGCCATTCGAAGCTTTCATTGAGTGGCAGCACGCCGGTCTTTGCTGCTATCGCAGCCACCAGCATCGGGACAAACACCCTGAATCCGGCGCTGGCAGCCAGGCCGATTCCGATTGCAACAGCCGTTATCAGTTCTGCATTCATTTTTTGCTTTTTTTACATGGAAGAAGGTTATTCTCCTTAAGGGCATTGATAAGAGCCTCTTCAAAGGTATAAAATGAACCTGACGGACCGGCTTTTGGTCCGTCGGCAATGCCGTTTGTAATAAAAATGAAACCGTACTTACCCCTGGGATCGAAGTAGAAGTCCGATTGCAGGCCGTATGCAGAGCCCGAGTGCCCGAGGAAACGGGACCCTTTCGGGAGGATGCTTCCGGCAGCCGGTTCGGGAAGGATCTGAACACTGAGCCCCCGGTTTCCGGCGCGCACACCCTCATCATCGCAGTTGGTGCCTGTGCAGATGAACTGTGCCTTATGCATCATTTTGATGCTCTTTTTTGAAACAATCCGCTCACCGTTGTATTTTCCGTTGTTCATGTGCAGTAACATGACTCGTGCCAGTTCCGCGGCGGAGATCCTCAGACCACCCTGGGGTGAGAAGACTGCTCCGTTGGTGCCGGTGACATACCCGGAAAAGTCGCGGGGTGATGACATCACACCCTTGTAATCATCCGTGCCCGGGGTCCACTTCCCGTCTTCCCTGCCATAGATTACTGCGAGGTTGTTGATATCCGTTATGCCTTCGGCGATATATGAACCGGTGATACCCAGCGGGATGAACAGGCTTTGCTGCATGTATTCCTCGAAGCGCTGACCTGTTATTTTCTCAATGATTGTTCCGGCCAGCCCGAAGTTGGCATTGCAATAGGTATAGTACTCTCCGGGTCCCTCTTTTCTCCACATGTCCTCCGTGTAGTATTTGCCTCCCGGGACAAGCAGCTCACTGAATGACGGCGGGTTGCCAACATTGTTGTAGGTGGCCATCAGGAACCTGTCATAACCGGCACCCTCATTGACAGACCCGCTGTGCAGCAGCAGCATCCTGACGGTGATCGGTGTGTCGGGATAGTTGGGGTTCCTGAGGGTAAATCCGAGGTAATCACTCACATCCCTGTCCAGATCAAGCCTCTTCTGGTCATACAGCTTCATCATGGCCGTAGTCATGACGAACTTCGAGATGGAGGCGATCCGGTATTTTGTGTTTTCATTGACCGGAAGGTTTCTGTCAAGGTCGCGCTGACCCGCATACCATTCACCAGCAATCTTCCCGTCGCAGACAGCAACAACTGAGAGTCCCATCAGGTTGTATTCTGTGGTTATCCGTTCAACTGCCTGCTGCATCTGTCCGGCAACCGGCCTGAGCGCCATAATGAGGGCCATGATCAACACTGTTTTCTTCATTGCCTGGTTTTTATTTTTTTCCTGCTACCGCGAATTTCTTCACGGATCTGCCATAGGGCGTGGTCAGCACGCAGAAGTAGATGCCCGGTGCCAGCCCTTCGGCATCGACTGTATGTGCCAGTATTCCGGGAGGAACTGTCCCTTCCTCAAGGATGGAGACCAGCCGGCCTCCCTGGTCAAGAATCGAGAGTGTCATCCTTCCTTGTCTGGCGATGAAAAAGCTGACCAGGGCTTTGTCACTGACCGGATTCGGTACGAGCGAAAGGATTTCGCTCCCGCCGGTTCCTGGCAGTGCCGGGTTGCCGTCGGAAGAGACAGTGCCGGCAATGACTGCCTTCAGGCCGTTCCATATTTCAGACCTCCCGCTCTCGTAGCTCAGCGCCCAGATGCCCACTCCCGCAAGGCTTTTTTTCTTTGCGTGGTTAGCCTTCCGGAGCAGGCTGAGACTGTCCTCAAACCACATCTGTCTCCACTGCGCCCCCTCCTGGTAGCTTGTCCACGGTACGCTCGGCTCACTGTCGAATGTCTTTCCGTGGATAAGGGCCATCTGAACTGTTGTAATATATGTTTTTGATACGCCTGTGCCTGTTGTGGTTGCTTTCCGGGCGCTGCTGCTCACAGGCCAGTCGTAACCGTACCATGGCACTCCAAGCAGGAGCCTGGACGGAGGTACCCCCTCATCGAGATAATCCTCCTGGATGCTCCTTGTAACATCATAGTTCTCACCGTCAAGCGGCGCCACCGGACCGGCAGTTGTGGAACCGCTCCAGTAGTAGTTGTAACCCATCATGATCAGGTAGTCACAGATGCCTGCCAGGGCTCCCAGATCCCATCCGTCTGACCAGTTGACTGCCGGTGTTGCAAGGGATATTTCGGCAAGCGGCAGCTCAGCCTTGATTCCCCTGACGGCACGCCTGCAGAAACCGACCATATTCGCCTTCATGGCAGCCGGCACGGTCTCAAAATCAAAGTTGACCCCGTCGCCGTTGCGGGCTTTCAGCTGGGCAATGACTGTATTGATGAGTGTCCACTGTTTTGTGGTGTCCGTCAGTATCTTCCTGTTCCTTTCTGAACCGAAGTTTGTTACGGTGAGCATCACCTTCACGCCTCTCTGATGGGCATACTCTATAAGCGGAGTGGTGTCCCATCCCCGGAGGGTGGTATAACTGCCCGTTGCCGTATCGACCTCGTAGCTGAAGTACGCTATATGGGTCAGGACGTTGTAGTCATAGTTGAGGTGGGCGTAAGTGCCAGCCCAGTATGGATGCCAGCCGTATACCATGAAGGCAGGTTCCCCTTCCTTCCGGCTCTTGAGTGCCACAGGGGTCTCCGGGGAGATCACAGTGGCGGAGGCCAGCGGATCAGGGAGGCGTGAATAGTATTCGTTGTCAGCCTGGTGGATCCCGACGAAAGCAGTATCCTGGGCACTTGATGCAAGTCCGGTGCAGGTTAAAAGTGCAACCAATGTGCCGGCCAGTGTATTCCTGCTAAGCATGCACATGTCAGGGATGTGACTCAGTTGGTTTTGAAGTACTTCTTGTATATCTCCATGTTGCGCTCAAGCAACGTGACAGAAACCTCGTATGCCTTCTGGCTGTCCCTGATCTTCAGGGCTTCAAGGAGCTCACTCTGGTACTTCATGGTATAATCCTTTTCTCCCTCGATGTTTCCGTAGATGAGGTTCCTCATTCGCGGCAGCAGGGAGTAGACCGGCTCCAGGCTGATTATGACAATCGGGTTGCCAGTCGCCTTTGACAGGTTCATATGGAAGCGGTTGATGAGGTCAACCTCAAGCTGGGTATTGTCAGGATTGCATTTCTCCAGCTCATGCTGGTTTTTCTGCAGAGTCCGGATATCCTCCTCGGAGCAGTTCCTTGCAGCCAGGCGGGCCACCTCGGGCTCAAAGAGCCTGCGCACCTCTATTATCTGCAATATCAGGTCAGAGTTGAACCGGAGGTCATAGAAGAGATGCAGTGAGTTGATCGCATCCTCAATCTTCAGCTCGGATATATACATTCCGCTGCCCTTCCGGATATCTATGAGACCGCGGGCGCTGAGACGCCTGAGAGCCTCACGGAGGGCGGTTCGGCTTACGGCGAACTGGGCGCATAGTTCCTTCTCGGTTGGCAGCTTGGAGCCGGGCAACAGCTTCTTCTGTCTTATTGCTTCTTCGATCCGCCTCTCAATCTTCTGGCTGAGAGTGAGCCCTGAACCGATTTTGCTGAAGACATCATTTGTCATGGCAGAGTTTTTACGTATCCGGGATAGGTAAACTATCCTGTCAGGTTAGGTTATTTATAGTTTTCCCTGTAAAATTCGAGGGCTTTTTTGACCGATCCCTGCTCCATCAGCAGTATGCGTGCGGCTTCTCTCTGTATGTTGAGCTCCTCCACAATCATTCTTGTGCCGCGTTCAATAAGCTTTTTGTTTGTCAGCTGCATGTTGACCATCTTGTTCCCTTTCACCCTTCCAAGCTTTATCATCAGGGTGGTTGTGATCATGTTGAGAACCATCTTCTGGGCTGTTCCGGCCTTGAGCCGTGTGCTGCCCGTAACGAATTCGGGACCTACCACAACCACTATTGGGTACTCCGCCACCTGCACGATGGGTCCTTTGGGGTTGCATGTAATACAACCTGTCAGGATCCCGTTTTCACGGGCTTTCTGCAATCCCCCGATCACATAGGGAGTTGTGCCCGAAGCGGCTATGCCAATGACTGAGTCCTTGGTATTGATATTGAAAATTTCGAGTTCATTCCAGGCTTTGATCGGGTCATCCTCTGCCGACTCCACTGCCTTGCGCAGTGCCGTTTCGCCTCCGGCGATGAGACCTATAACCACAGTATCAGGAACCCCGAAGGTGGGAGGGACCTCAGATGCGTCCAGCACACCAAGCCGACCGCTGGTCCCTGCTCCGAGGTAGAAGAGCCGGCCACCCTTCTGCATTCTTACAAGTATCTGATTTATAAGATTCTCCACTTGCGGGAGAGCTTTCCCTACAGCAACATGAACCTTTGCATCCTCATAGTTGATGTTAGTAAGCAACTCATTGACAGTCATCTTATCAAGGTCATTGAAATTGGATGGCGACTCAGTGATGCTTAGGTCCTGTTTTAGAACGGCCTGTTTACTCATTCTCTTGGTAATGTGAATTCTGGATATGATACCTGACCAGGTTTTCCATGGGGGTCAGGGTAAAGATGCCCGGTTGCAGCCTGTGCCTGCGGAGCAGATCCTCGAGGAATGGCCTGAAATGATATGCAATGCTTCCGGTAAAATGAATCGGATATTTTCTTGCCTCGGGATAGGAGAGTACGTTTCGGGTTATGAACTCATCGAAGCTCGAGGTAATAATTGCCTGTAGTTCAGGAACATGGATGTTGTCAGAAATGAACCGGCTGAACTGCCCCAGGAACCTGTTGGGCAATGGCATATTGTATACGTTGTCAAGTATCTCCGCAGGGGTGTAGGGATAGGCCTTGAAAAAGTTTTCTATCACTATTCCGGGCAGCTGCTTCTTTAGCACGCCGGCAACGAGTTTCCTTCCAATGACTGCTCCTCCGCCTTCGTCACCGAGGATATAGCCCAGGGGAGAGACGTTTGATACGATATTTTCCCCATCATAATAGCAGGAGTTTGAACCTGTGCCTATTATGCATGCTATTCCCGGCTCATTCTGGCACAGAGACCTGGCTGCGCCGAGGAGGTCACTGCCGATGAACAGGTCCCCTGTCCCGAAGAAGGTGGAAAGGGCGCTGCGCACTATGTCAGCTTTGGCTGCACTGCTCACGCCTGTACCGTAGAAGAATACCCGGCTTACCCGGACACCCTTCATCTCAGGCAATTCACGGCCGAGCAGGCGGACTATCTCATCACTTGAAATAAAAAACGGATTTATACCCGAAGAGATGTATGACCTCCCCGCCTTGCCGCCCTCTATCTCTCTCCATTCGGTCTTTGTCGAGCCACTGTCAGCAATCAGTATCATATGTCCCGCAAGAATAACTTATTAACTTTTACTCAGTAGATTATAAAAATATTACCCTGTTTAATCAAGCCTTATGACCACTAAGTTAAAACAAATGTAGATAATTAAATCGAAATAATCAGTTTTTTGTCAGATGTATGACATATTTTAAAAAACTTTCTACTTTTGAAACATTATTACTATATTCAGCAAAATCTATCCGGAAATGCGAATATTACACCCCCTTAATTTACTGCTGTTTACAACGCTTGTTGCGCTGACTGTTCAGCCTTCTGCAGGGCAGAAGCCCGGCAGGGCGGAGCGTGTTGCGGCAGCAAGGATTGAAAAATGGAAAAGTCCGGTTCCGGCAGGAGTGCTCCCGGAAACGTTCAGAATAGACTCAGTTAAGGCAGATGAGCAGAACAGGGTGATAATGGTCTATCTTCCGGTGACAGCATCATACAACCCGATCAGGGAGGATGTGTACTCAAGCCTTGTCAGCTCCGTCAGGGCCACTCTCGGAAAGAAGTTTAACGGCTACACAGTTGATTTATACAGCAACGGATTCAGCCTCTCGAGCCTGGTGCCCAACTATTTCAGATCAGCTCTTCCTGTGGATCCGACCAGGATTGCGTCATCCAACGAGAGAAAACCGCGGCTGGTATCACGGAAGAATGCCCCGCCGGCTGAAAGGGGGCTGGATGGGAGGTATATAGCCCTGTGGCACAGTCACGGGTATTATTTTGACCAGCCTCTTGACCGGTGGGAATGGCAGCGTGCGAAGCTATTCGGAAGCGTGGAGGACCTGTCGGTTATGGCCTATGTCGTCCCCTATCTTGCCCCGATGCTTGAAAACTCAGGCGCCACCGTGTTTCTGCCCAGAGAGCGTGACATTCAGACAAATGAAGTCATTGTGGACAATGACCGTTCCACAGGCACCTCTGGGTTTGAGTTATTGCCACCCGCAGAGGTTGCAGGGTCGGGGAGGGGGTTTGTCCTGAAGGACACACTTTTTACAGGCGACAATCCTTTCATGACCGGCACATCTCTCAGGATCAGGGGAGGATCGGCACTCTTCGTCCCTGAGATCCCTGAGCGCGGATGGTACGGTGTGACCGTGACATATCCGCAGATTCACGGCTACAGTGGCAAGGTGACTTATAAGGTTGCCCATACGGGAGGAGTCACAGAATTTGTTGTTGATCAGTCTCTGGGTGGCGGTTCTTGGCTATGGCTGGGATCGTTCCTCTTTGATGCCGGAACGAATGCCGGCAGGGGTGCGGTCACTGTCTCCGGCCTCAACGGATCCGATGTGCTTGTTGATGCGGTCCGTTTTGGCGGCGGTATGGGCAATGTGGCTCGCCGTCCTGCGGATAAACTGCTATCAAATCAGTGGTCACTCAACGCCGGCAGTCAGCAGTCCTCCGCCGAGGCTGCCCCGGTGACTCGTCAGCACAGCTGGAAACTGAGCGGAAAGCCAAGGTTCCTTGAGGCAGCAAGGTACTGGCTTCAGTACGCGGGAATGCCTGACACCCTTGTATATACTCCAAACAAGGGGAGGAACGATTATAACGATGATTACATGTCGCGCGCCGAATGGGTCAACTACCTGGTTCGCCAACCTGACAGTTCAGCACTTTCAGGCATGGGCATACCGGTTGACCTGTCATTCGCATTTCATACCGATGCCGGCGTCACACCGGATGATTCAATAATAGGTACACTGGGTATCTACTCCACAATAACCAACGGCGGCAAGTTTCCTGACGGTACGGCCAGGCTTGCAAACCGCGATCTTACTGACATCATTCAGACACAGATAGTTGAAGATGTCAGGGTTCTTTTCAATCCCGAATGGACCCGGCGCGCAATGTGGGACCGTTCATATTATGAGGCCCGCAAACCTGATGTGCCTGCAATGCTTCTCGAGCTCCTTTCCCACCAGAACCTTGCTGATCAGCGTTACGGTTTTGACCCCCGCTTCAGGTTCCATGTAAGCCGTGCCGTTTACAAGGGAATTTTGAGATACCTGGCTGACGCTTCGGGAAGTGATTACGTCGTTCATCCTCTCCCGGTATCACATTTTTCAATCGAGCCGGTTGAAGGGAAAAGGGTGCGGCTCAGCTGGCGTCCGGTGGCTGACCCTCTGGAGTCCACTGCCGTTCCCACATCATACAGGGTTTATATGCGCAGGGACGATGACGGATTTGACAACGGCACAACAGTTTCAGGTACCTCATTTGAGACTGAACTGCCGGAATACAATACTGTTTTCAGCTTCAGGGTAACGGCCCTGAATGCCGGAGGGGAGAGCTTCCCGTCAGAAGAGCTCGCTGTGGGAATTAATCCTGATGCAGCTGATATTATATTGATAGTCAATGGTTTTGACAGGATCTCCGGACCTGCATGGTTTGACAACGGCGGCATGGCCGGCGTAGCATGGTGGGATGACCGTGGGGTGGCAGACAGGTATAACTTCATCAGCACAGGGGACCAGTATGATTTTAACCGTGTCTCTCCCTGGACAGATGATGACAACTCCGGATGGGGGGCATCATACTCCAATGATGAGGGGAGAGTAATTCCGGGAAATACTTTTGATTTTACTGCGGTTCACGGCCACTCTGTCCTCGCTTCTGGCAGATCATTCTTCTCAGTCAGTGACGAAATCTTCACCGGCGTGGAATTTGACCTTACCCCGTGGAGCGCTGTTGACCTGTTATTCGGTGAGGAGAAAACAACTCCTGCAGCCTTCGATACCGAGAAGCGCGATTTCAGCATCTACACCCCTGAACTCCTCCGGGCGGTTGAAAGGACAAAGGAGGCATCCATCCCTCTGTTCATGTCCGGAGCATATGTTGGTACGGACCTGGTAATTGCCGCCGATACGGCTATGGCCGGCCTGGTTAAGAGAAATCTTCACTTCTTCCCGCGGACAGGACATGCAGTGAGAACAGGTGGCGTTGCTGCCACGGACATTGCCTCTCCTGATTTCGCCGGGAGAATTGAGTGCAATACCGGAAAGACTGATGAAATTTATGCTGCTGAATCGCCTGATGCCATAGAGCCGGCTGACAAGCAGAGTTTTACGGCATTAAGATACACTGAGAACAATACCTCTGCTGCTGTCATGCACCGCGGTGATGTGAGGAGCTTTGTCATGGGCTTCCCCTTTGAGACCATAATACTGCAGTCAGAGCGGGATGCCCTCATGAAACAGATACTTGACTTTTTACTGAAAAAATAGATACGATATGGAGAGATCCCTGACCTGTTTTCTGCCCTTTTCTGATACCGCATCAGTCAGATCCACTGTTGCCTCACTGAGGGAGTCAGGCATTGTCAGAAACGTTTTTATTGTTGTGCCGCCCGGAAATGAAGAAATATTCAATGTTCCTGGGACCGGACAGATCGTTGCGGACAGTTTTGTCTCAACCGAGGCACTGAAAAAGATGGCGGCAGTTGCCGGCACATCACATGTCCTGACCTACAGCAAGGGCTTTCCCCTCGACATGGGGAGGCATGCGCCCGAAAGGATGATGCAGGTCTGTCTTGATACCGGAGCGGGAATGGTCTATTCAGACTATTTCGAGAAAAAGAACGATGTCATGGCTCCGCATCCGGTGATCGATTACCAGGAGGGGAGCCTGCGTGACGACTTCAACTTCGGGTCAGTTGTACTGTATGACGGGAATGCCTTCCGGGAAGCCTGCAGCCGCATGGACCAGGATTATTCATATGCCGGGCTCTATGACCTCAGGCTTAAGATATCGCAGAGTAATCCGCTGGTCCGTATCCCGGAGATGCTTTACACGGAGGTCGAGACTGACACCCGCAAAACTGGAGAAAAGCAGTTTGACTATGTTGATCCGCGCAACCGTGCAGTGCAGGTGGAGATGGAGAGAGCCTGTACCCATCACCTCAAATGCATCGGCGGCTGGCTCGCCCCTCATTTCACTGATGTGAAATTCGATGAAGGAGTCTTTGAGAATGACGCTTCCGTAGTGATCCCGGTGAGAAACAGGGTCAAGACAATTGGTGATGCAATCAATTCGGTACTTAGCCAGAAGACCAGGTATAAATTCAACCTGATAATAGTTGACAACTATTCGACTGACGGTACAACAGAGATCATAAGGTCGTTTGCCTCCGACAGCCGGGTGGTTCATATAATCCCTGACAGGAAGGACCTGGGAATCGGGGGTTGCTGGAATGAGGCCGTCTTCAGCAAGGAGTGCGGCCGGTTTGCAATTCAGCTTGACAGCGATGATCTCTACATAGATGACAGCGTGGTCACCCGAGTCGTTGATGCATTCCATGAACAGCAGTGTGCCATGGTTGTGGGTTCCTACAGGATGGTAAACTTCGACCTGAACGAGATACCTCCCGGGCTGATTGACCACAGGGAGTGGACGCCTGACAACGGACGGAACAATGCCCTCCGCATCAATGGTCTGGGAGCTCCAAGGGCGTTTTATACACCGGTGCTGCGTGAGATCAGGGTGCCGAATGTAAGCTACGGAGAAGATTATGCCGTGGGGCTTGCAATCAGCCGTCGCTACAGGATAGGCCGGATCTATGAACCGCTCTATCTGTGCCGTAGGTGGGATGAGAACTCCGATGCCGTTCTTGAGGTGGTGAAGGCCAATGCCCACAATCTCTACAAGGACAGGATCAGGACGATAGAGTTGATGGCACGGATAAGGTTTAACAAAGGAATCGAATAACCGCCCCGGGGATGACGGACTATTCATATAAGGTACGGGAACTTTTCGACAGCCAGTTCAGGGAGTGGAAGCTGGCACGGGATAACTACAGTC
>JAEYZD010000161.1 GCA_023430725.1 Bacteroidota bacterium
GTATCAGGCTCGCTGACCGCCAGCAGGTCTTTATAAAGCTTTACAGCGAGGGTGTCGGTGCCGGCATTGGAAAGGTGAGTGAGGTCTTTCGATGCCAGCGGGGGTGTATGATTGAACCATCTGACAGCTGATCCGGCGCCGCCCATCGACTCCCAGGCATCCCAGAACACTGCGCCGCTCACCTCGGCCGCTTTCTTCTGTGCATCACGGATTGCAACTATATTCGGGAAGCGGTGTATGGTGTCATTGACACGCAGGGCCATGTCGGTCACGCTGATCAGCACCACCGGAGCTCCGCCGGAAGCCCTTTTCAGCCAGCCCACCTGCCTCGCGAGGCCCTCCTCATAATAATGATACTCACTTCTTACATTCCTGACAACATTCAGTCCGAACTGCAGAAACAGCATATCAGGACTGATACTTTCAAACGCCCCCTCGAACCCGCGGAAGTCGGTCATAACGAACTCCAGTCCGGCGCTGCCGCGGACAGGTATATTATCCACTATCACTCCCGTCCTGCTCTCCAGGCTCAGGGCATATATGTCAGGCGAGTTTCGTCCGGTGAATTCCACCGTCACCTCAGACACTCCGGGGAGCTGCACAGAATACTCGAGCGGTCCCTCGCCCATCTGCAGCATGGCAAAATCCACGAGTGTGTTTCCGGAGCGTATCCCGACCAGCACAGTATCACGGTTGTTGCCATAGAAGATCCTCAGGTTCTCATATTTTGACACGGCCGCGTCAGCACCGGGGACAGGATTGACCTTCACCGTTGCAAAAGAGCGTCCGGTAAGGCTGTCGCCCGGAGGGGTGAACCGGCAGAGTGCCAGCATCGGACCGAGCCTGTTGTGAGGGAGTGTTCCGTTCCTGTAGTCAAGAAGCGTATATCTTTTCCAGCTGGATGATGAGCGTACTACATAAGAACGTGTGTACATCACAGGCATGACGGGCAGGAACATGCCGGGACCCGTTCCTCCTCCATGCTTCCTCAGCTCCCTGCGCAGGAGCGATGTCACACGGTCACCCTCTACCTGAGAGTCGCCGTAATAGATTATTCTTACCTGTCCTCCTACGGCAACCGAATCCCTCAGCAGATCACCGGGATGCGGGAGAGGTGCAGCAACAGGCCGTTCGTTAAGAATGGGGGCATCAGCTGAAGGTACGGGTGTCGCAGGGCCGGGTCCGGCAGGCACGGAAACAGCTGCGGAGCCTTCTCCAGGCTTGCCGGGTCCGGCAGGCACGGAAACAGCCGCGGAGCCTTCTACAGGCTGGCCGGGTCCGGATGGACCGGCAGCAGCCGAAGAGCCATCTTCCGGCATTGCAGCCCATTCAGTACCGGCATCACTTATGTGAAGTGTGTCCGCCGGCTGACGGAGGTGACCGTCTGTTCCTGAGGTGTCTGTGCCAACATGTTCTTCCTGAGGCAGGAGCGTGCCCTTCTCTGACTGCTTCCTGTCGGTCAGCAGGTCCAGAATGATTAGTGTCAGAACGACAGCAAGCAGAAATAGCAGGATTCTGCCGGGGCGCATATACTATTTATTCAGCTTTTTTTCCTGATCCTGAGCTTCTGTCCAACCATAATCCTTGAAGCATCAGATATATTGTTCAATTTCAGAATGTCGGTGGCAGACACGCCGTCGAATTTTTTGGCTATGTCCCAGACTGTATCACCAGTCCTTACAGTATAAAACTCATAATCACCTGATGTCACCGCCGATGCTGAAACCTGGGGTACTGCCGCTGAGGTCCCCGACGAGGAGGTCACCTTCCCTTCCATCTTCTGCTTGTCAGAAAAGCTCATCGAGTTGATCTTGCTGTAGCGGTCAGCCTTCGCCGGATCAACATAGACGGAGAGTTTCTGTCCTATCCTTATGGTGTTGCGGTAGATGTTGTTCCAGTACCTGAGTTCAGAGAGGGGCACATCATACCATTCAGATATAAAACCGAGGTTGTCACCATCCTTAACCGTGTATGTCAGTTTTGTCTTGCCGTTGACATCCGGGGGTGTGTAGGCCGACTGTGTGGGAAGGGTAGTCTGAGTGACCCGGGTTAGATACTGCTCACGCCTGTAGCCCGTGATTGTATCAGTCATTGCTATGAAATCGCCGAGCTTGTCGAGGGGGAGAGTGACAGCGCTGGGCCTGCTTCTTCCCGGCACGAGGCCTGTGCGGTACTGCGGGTTCATTGTCTTCAGCTCATCGAGCGGAAGGTCAAGTACTGCAGCAATCTGCTCCAGGTGCATGTCCTGCGATACCATGATTGTATCTATTGCAAGAGGCATATTGATCTGCACCGGGGAGATATTGTGTTCCCTGTAATAGTTCATTGAATAGGCAGCAGCCACAAACGCCGGGATATATCCCCTGGTCTCGCGCGGGAGGCGGTAGTAAATCTCCCAGTAATCCTTACGGTTGCCGGAGCGCCTGATGGCCTTGTTCACGTTGCCGGGACCGCAGTTATATGCAGCAATCACAAGGATCCAGTCATTGTATATGCCATAGAGATCCTTCAGGTACCGGGCAGCTGCATGGGTAGCTTTTACAGGGTCACGCCGCTCATCCACAACTGAGTTGATTGTCAGACCGTACATCCTGCCCGTGCTGTACATGAACTGCCAGAGGCCGGTGGCCCCCACCCTGCTGACTGCATTGGGATTGAGTGCAGACTCGATCACTGCCATGTACTTCAGCTCGACGGGCAGTCCGTAATAGTCGAAGATATCTTCTATCATCGGAAAATAATAGTCCTGCAGCCCCAGCATCACCTGGAACCGGTCAACCTTGCGGGCGGTGTAGACATGAATATGATTCCTGATAATATTGTTGTAGGGAAGGATGATAAGCGAATTAATGCGGCTGATACGGTCCTTGTAGATTGAATCACTGAACTCGGTTATCAACGAGTCAGCGGGGGTAAAATCAGCCCCGGTGACAGACATGCGGACAAACCAGTTGTTCAGCAGGCTGTCAAGTTCACGTTCTATAAGCTCCGTGGATTCATCGCTTCGGATGATTATCGTGTCATTGACCGGGAATGCCGGCAGTGTAACGGTGCAAAGGAGCAACGGCAATATCAGTTTCTTCAGGTTCTTTCTCATGAAATTAGAACGTCATTTTTATGCCAATTGTTATACCCGGGGAGACTCCGGTGTAATTAAAGTTGAGCGGCATCACCGAGGCCTTCAGGTCATCGGTGATATCATAGTCGAACAGGCTTGCATCAACATGTGCATCGATGATTGTAAGCAGGTACCATGCGGCAATGCCTATATATGACAGGTCACGGTACTTCCTGTAATAATCGACACCGTTGAGGAGTGTGGTTTTCACCCATTCACTTGTAGAGGGATCAGAGGTCAGCGGATGGAGAACAGGGTCATACTCAGTGGGATCGAGTCCTACAAGCCCGTCGAGCAGGTCAACATAGCTGTCAGTTCCGGGCACTATATCCGTGAAATCCTGGTAGGCACTTATGAATTTGTTGTAGCTTTTTGTATTGACTGTAACGGCGTACCCGAGGGCACCGAAACCGGCATAGACAAACGGTACCTTCCAGTATTTACGGTTGTATATCTGTCCCAGGCCTGGCAGTGCGGCAGCAAACATCGTTGACCTGATGGGGTCAATGGTGTAGCCTCTGGTCTTCTCTTTCCTGACAGGTACAGAGTCAGGTGTCTGACCTGCACAGGTTATGACCGATGCAAAAAGGAGAAGAACTGCTATGTTTCTGCTGAGCTTCAATGGCAAACAGGTGCGTTTGCCGGCAAATATAAGTAATTACCTGTTAAGTTTGTCGAGCAATCCTATTATGCGCTCCATCTCATCGCTGTCAGCGAACGGGATGACGATCTTGCCCCTCCCCTTTTCATTGATGCGGAACTGCACCTCTGACCGGAAGAGAGAAGTAAGCTGTTTAGCCACCTCCCCGAATTCTGTATTGAGCCTTTTCTTTTTCTCGACTTTTGCGGGGTCCTTGGCGGAGGCGCTCTGGAGGTGCCTGACAAGCTCCTCTGTGGCCCTCACCGAGAGGTCCTCCTCAATTATATGGTAGAATACCTTGATCTGTTTTGCCGGATCCTCTATGTTCACAAGGGTTCGTGCATGGCCCATGGATAGGTTCCGGTTACGGATTCCAAGCTGTATCTCGGCCGGCAACCGAAGCAAACGCATGTAGTTGGCCACGGTGGAACGCTGTTTCCCCACCCTGTCGCTCAGCTGTTCCTGAGTCAGGCTGCACTCTTCGATCAGCCTCTGGTAGGTTATTGCCACCTCAATTGCGTCCAGGTCTTCCCTCTGTATGTTCTCCACAAGCGCCATCTCAAGCATGGCGGTGTCATCGGCCGTACGGATGTAAGCCGGAACATGTGTCAGTCCTGCCATCCGCGCAGCGCGAAGCCGGCGTTCGCCGGCAATGAGCTGGTAACGGCCGTCGCCCGTCTCACGCACGGTGAGGGGTACGACTATACCAAGCTGACGTATTGAGGCAGCCAGTTCCTCAAGCGACTGGTTGTCAAAACGGAGACGGGGCTGAAAGGGATTGGCTTCAATTGAGTTGATGTCTATCTGGAGATTGGCTTCGACCTTTTTCTCCAGTGCCTCTTTCTCAACACCTTCAATAAGGGCTCCGAGACCTCTGCCCAGCGGGCTCTTTTTGGATGTGTTCATAACGCTTTAAAGAGTGTTTATTTATTCTGCCTGGCTTCCACCCGGCTGAGCAGCTCACGGGCCAGGTTGAGGTAGTTGACAGTGCCTCTCGATTCGGCATCGTAGAGTATGGCAGGCTGGCCGTAGCTTGGCGCTTCTGACAGCTTCACGTTGCGCTGTATGATTGTGCTGAAGACCATCTGCTGGAAATGGCGCGTCACCTCTTCAACCACCTGGTTGGCAAGGCGGAGACGCGAGTCGTACATAGTAAGCAGGAAACCCTCTATCTCCAGTTCCTGGTTCAGGTTTGTCTGGATGATCTTTATCGTGTTCAGCAGCTTGCCGAGCCCTTCCAGGGCGAAGTATTCACACTGCACCGGGATGATTACCGAGTCAGCGGCAGTGAGAGCATTGACAGTGAGCAGACCCAGCGAAGGAGAACAGTCTATAAGTACATAATCATAGTCGACAGCTATCGGGGCCAGTACCTTCTTCAGTATCTTTTCCCTCTCCGGCCTCTCAAGCATCTCGATCTCAGCTCCCACGAGGTCAATGTTGGAGGGGATTACCGAGAGGTTGTCAATTCCGCACTGCATGACAGCCTGCCTGGGATTGACGCCGTCAATGAGACAGTCATAGATGGTGGTCTTGACCTGCTTGAGGTCAATCCCCACCCCTGATGTGGCATTTGCCTGCGGATCTGCATCCACTATCAGTACCTTCTTTTCAAGCGCGGCCAGACTCGCGGCCAGGTTAATTGCCGTGGTCGTCTTTCCCACTCCTCCCTTCTGATTGGCCAGTGCTATAATCCTTGACATATGATCCCTTTTTTCCTTAATTTAATGAGCTTCAAATTTACAATTAATGCCTATGCCGGGCTTCCGGCCCGATATGTTATTGTAAACAATTTATCCGGGGTTATTAACACGTTTTCAACAGCCGAACTTCAGCCTGATACTGGCATCAGTTGCGGTTTGCAGGCGCAACGGTGATCTCGTAGAGACGTGGCCAGTACTTGCCGGTGACGAAGAGTCGTCTGCCCGCAGCATCCCAGGCAATACCGTTCAGCACATCTGTCCCGGGTTCTCTCTCCTCGCGGGGAAGAAGGTTATTGAGCTCGACATAGCCAAGCACTTTCCCGGTGGAGGGATCAATACGGGCGATACGGTCAGTCTGCCAGATATTGGCCCATAGTTCGCCGTCAATCATCTCCAGCTCGTTCAGGTTGTCAACCATCCCCTTGTTGTCCCACACATCAACCGATGAGAGGACATTGAAGTCGGAGTTCAGGAACCACAGTACATTCGTGCCGTCACTCATCACGAGGGTGTCGCCGATTGTTGCCAGCCCCCATCCCTGTGTCTGGTAGTAAATCCTGTTTATCTGCCTGAGAGTCTCCTTCTCATATACGAATCCCACCTTTGTAGTCCATGTGAGCTGGTAAATGCGGTCATCAAGCAGCGCCACCCCTTCACCGAACAGGGAACCGTCAAGGTTCACCTGGCTGAGGACCTTTCCAGTTTCAGGCTCCACCTTTCTCAGAGACGACTCACCCTGCTGGCCGGTCCCTTCGTAGAAGAAGCCGCTGTCATAGACAAGACCCTGTGTGTATGCCCGCCTGTCATGCGGGTAGGATCTGACCACCCGGTAACGGTACAGGACCGGGGTGATATCCGAGAGCAGGTTTACAAATAGGGTAACTGTCTGCGGTTTTGATACGGAGGACCATGCAACTGCCCTTACGGATAGCCGTCCCGGATCACCGGACATGGTCAGTTCTGCCGTTGCAGGAAGAGATGTTATTGTTGTTGCCAGGGTTGATCCGACAAACACCTGTACTGAATCGACCTTAATCTGCCCTGCGGCATGAGTCACTGAAAAGACAAGCTTTTCGGTGCATGGAAACGATGAGTTGTCAGCCGGTGCCAGGACCTCAATAAGCCTCTTCGCCGGACGGCTGTCGGTTTCAGCGGCAACGGAAACGGTTTCATTTCCGGCAGTACTCCCGCCAGCCCTGGAGCCTGAGGAGCCTGAGCACGAGATGAAAGCGGCCAGTGCCAGGCCAAGAAGTGAGATATGAACGGTACTTCTTTTCATATGTTTTTGTTCATTTCCTGCCAAACAGGCTGAAGCGGCGCTTCTTTATCTCCCTCATGGCCTTTTCCTCCCTGTCTGACCACGGATCAATCATGTTGAGCACCTCTCCCCATCCCGGAAAGCCCCCGACATTCTTGTCGTCAACGAAGATGTCAACGTTTATCTTTCTGGGTGTTCCGTCAGTCCACTGCTCCTCCGGATAGTTCCTGTTTATTGCGTAAAACTCTATGCCGTTTTGCCTGCAGTAATCCACAGCCTCCTGCAACTCCCTCCCCTCGCGGAATGTCCACATGATAAGCAGCGCTCCCCTTTTCTGCAGCTCCTTCAGGGTGATGAAGGCGAAAAGCTTCTCCTTGCCGATAGCGGGATACTCATGGTCAACGATGGTCCCGTCAAAGTCAATGGCAATTTTAATATTTGTCAGATCTCTCATAATCCAGTTGCAAAAATAAACAAATAATAGTTGTCAGGATTGTTGTAATTTAGCGATGCTTCAAAAAGAGTTATGATCAGGCAGATACCCAACACTCTGACACTCCTTAACCTTGTGTGCGGTTTCGCAGCAACCGTCTGTGCATTAAAAGGATACAACGAATACGCTTCATTCTGCATCATAGCCGGGATGCTCCTCGACTTTTCGGACGGGTTTGCAGCCAGGCTGCTGAAGGCATACTCGGACATAGGCAAGGATCTTGACAGCCTGGCCGATGTAGTCACCTTCGGGGTGGCACCCGGAGCGATAGTGCTCAACCTGCTCACCGGCGCAGGGATGAATGTCACGCCGGCATTTGTCTTTGCAGCCCTCCTGCCGGCTGCCTCGGCGCTGCGACTGGCGAAGTTCAACAATGACGAAACCCAGAGCACCTCATTCAGGGGTATGGCCACCCCGGCAAGCGCCTTTACCGTGATCTCGGTAGTGCTGGCGTCAGCCTACTCAGACAGCATAGTGTCTGACCGGATGGCCGGTTCACCGGTGGCAATTGCTATCCTGGCGGTATTCCTGACTGTAATGATGCTGCTGAACATGCGGATGTTCTCGCTGAAGATTGCCGGCCTGGGATGGAAGGGGAATGAAGACCGCTATATTTTTGCAGCGCTGAGCCTTCTTCTTCTCGTATTGTTCAGGGTAGCAGCGCTGCCCATGATAATGGCAGCCTACATCATAATCTCACTGCTCTTCCACCTCATCCGGAGAAGCGATGCATCCGCCGGTGCTGCGTAGCTTTTTCATCATCTCATCCTGGCAGCGTATTGACTCTTCATGGATCATCCTTATGATCCTTCCGGTGAAATCTTCTTCGAGTCCCTCAGCAGCGCCCTGCCCGGTTCTTGTGCGGAGGATCTCAAGCCATCTTTCAAGCTGAAAGACCGTGACGCCACTGCGGCACTTGAACTCACCCATCTCCTCCGAAATCCTCATTCTTGCTGCCAGCAACCCGATGATCTGGTGATCAATGGAGTCTATCCTGTTGCGCATCTCCTCGAGCTGGTTCAGAAAGCCTGCGTCATCCGGGGAGGGTGTGCGGAATACAAGCTCCTGCATCATCCGCATGAATTCCTGCGGGTCAAGCTGCTGCTCCCTGTCGCTGAGAGCATGTGGCGGATCAATGTGAACCTCAATCATCAGACCTGCCATGTTCAGATCGAGGGCCTTCTGTGCCATCTCGGGTACCAGGGCGGACTTGCCGGACATATGGCTTGGATCACATATCACCGGCAATGAGGGAATACGGCTCCGCAGCTCAATGGCCAGCTCCCATTTGGGGATATTCCGGTAACTGCTCTTCTCATAGGGGGTGAAACCCCGGTGTATTGCGGCAATCTTTCTGATGCCGGCGCTGTAGACTCTCTCGATTGCACCCATCCACAGTTCCAGATCGGGACTCAGAGGGTTCTTTACCAGTACAGGTATTGTTGCGCCGTGCAGTGCCGTGGCGATAGCCTCAACACTGAAGGGGTTGGTGACAGTGCGGGCTCCGAGCCAAACCGCATCGATGCCTGCTTCGAGGCAGGCCGCGGCGTGTTCGGGCGAGGCCACCTCAACAGCCACGGGCAGTCCTGTCTCCCCCTTAACCCTTTTGAGCCACTCCAGCGCCCGGAATCCCTCGCCCTTGAAGGTTGATGGTCTTGACCTTGGCTTCCAGAGACCGGCACGGAAGAGGTGTACCCTCCCGGTGGCCTTAAGCGCCGCGGCCGTGGACATGAGCTGCTCTTCGCTCTCGGCGCTGCACGGTCCCGCAATTATAAGCGGTCCTGTCCCAAAACCCCATAAACCCGTCTGGATTATATCCATCTGCGCCTCCTGTTGAACCGGCGAATTATCAGTACATATGGTCGTCTTCGCCCATCTCTTCAGTTGTAATCCTCCTCCTGTTTATCGAGCCCCACGCATACCATATATAGGCTACCACAGCGGGGATGATGAATGAAACATACATCATCGTCTTCAGGGTGAAATAGCTCGAAGAGGCTTTAGCAAGGGTCAGGGAGCTGTCAGGGTCGGTGGATGAGGGATAGAAGGCGGTTTCGCCGTACCCTGCGATGAGGAACAGGGCTATTACAACCGGTACCGTGCCGGAGCCGGCAAACCATATCGCCTTGCGCGAACCCCTGAAAATGCCAAGCCATAGGGAATAAAGGACCAGCACCACGCCTCCGGCGAAGAGAACCAGGATAAAGATATTTCCCAGGAGATTATGAAGGTAATGATACTTCACAAGGTTGATCTCCCCGGTAGCTGTGTCTGCCCTGTAGCCGTTGCCTGACAGGATGAAGCCGACAAATGCAAGGAAGAAGACCAGGAATGGAATGGCGTTGCGTAGCAGTGCCTTTCTTATTGATTTGGTGAGCTCTGCGTCATCCACTGAATTCTCAAGGTACATCAGGCCAAGGACCCTGGCCAGGAACAGCACAGCCAGGCCAAGCAGCAGGTTAACGGGATTGATAAGCGCCTCGAGGCCGTGCCAGCCCGTGCCCCATGAAACCCTGTTGAACAGGTCGAGAGTGAAGTCAGACCCTGTGAAGAAGGTTGCAACAGCCACTCCTATCAGGAAAGGGCCGAGGGATCCGTTTATGAAGAGGAAGGTGTCAAATACGCGGGTCCCGAAGACGTTTGCCGGCTTTGAGCGGTACTCGTAGGCAACGGCCTGGATTATGAAGCTGAAGAGAATTGCCATCCATACCCAGTATGCGCCGCCAAAACTGGTTGCATAGAACAGCGGGAAGGATGCAAAAAAGGCACCGCCGAAGGTGACCAGGGTGGTGAAGGTGAACTCCCACTTGCGGCCCAGGGCATTCACAACCATCTTGCGCTGCATGTCATTGCGCGGGAGGGAGAAGATGAATGACTGCCCTCCCTGCACGAACATCAGGAAGACCAGCAGGCCGGCCAGGAGTGAGATTATCAGCCACCAGTATTCTCTCAGAAACAGGTATGATACAAACATTGTCATGGTTCTTTCCTCCTAATGTTTTGGTCCGTTCTTGATCTGTCTGACCATAATTGAAATCTCGGCAGTGAGCAGTGCGGTGAAGAGTACGGCGAACAGCCAGAAGGTGGTCTGCACGGCGCCGGTGCTGATGTTGGATACTGCCACATGCACCGGCATGAGGTTCTGAATTATCCATGGCTGGCGCCCCATCTCGGTGACTATCCATCCCAGCTCACTGGCAAGGTATGCCAGGGGGATGGAGCTGAGTGCAAGCCATAGAAACCAGCGGTTTTTCTCAAGGGTCTGCCTGCGCTGGAACCAGATTGCCAGGATAAAGAGAAGGATGAAAAAGAAACCGAGACCTACCATCACCCTGAATGCGTAGAACGTCACAGGTACTGACGGAATCACCTGCCACGGATGCTCGAAGTAGCTGTAGCCGAAGTACCTGAAATAGTTGTCAATGAAATCGCTGTCCTGAAATTTTGCTGCCAGCGTGGCCATGGAATCCATGTCATCAAGCTCTTTGGCCACCTTGTAGTCAGTCAGTACCTGGCGCGCATAACGACCGCGCTCCATCATCTCAGCCACGGGCAGTATTCCCCTTTCCGGATTGCCGTTGATCAGGTCCTTCATCCCCGGAACGTATCCGTCACTCCGGCCGGTTGTCATGAACGAAAGGAGGCCGGGGATCTCTATCTTCATCTTTATGTCATGCACCTTCTTTTCGCCTATGCGCTCACCGCTGTCAGAGAGTGCCCCGATTACAGTCAGACCCGCATCCGTCTTTCCCTCGTAGAGAGCCTCCATGGCAGCGAACTTTACAGGCTGGACTTTGGCTATGGTCCTTGCGGAGGTGTCTCCGGTGAACGCCACCGCCAGGGCAGAGACAAGCCCGAAGATGCCGGCAATGTAGATACTCTTTCGGGCAAGTACTTCCTCTCTCTTCCTGATAAGGAACCATGAACTGATACCGATCACGAAGACCGATGCAAGAACAAACCCGGAGGTTACCGTATGGAAGAACTTGTCAATGGCGACGGGATTGAATATCACCGCGCTGAAGCTGTTCATCTCATTTCGGGCTGTATCAGGGTTAAAGACCATCCCGACGGGGTTCTCCATCCAGGCATTGGCCACGAGGATCCAGAGAGCTGACAGGTTGGCACCGACAGCCACAAGCCAGGTGGAAGCCAGGTGGAACCTTTTGCTGACCTTGTTCCAGCCGAAGAACATCACCGCCACGAAAGTCGATTCGAGGAAGAATGCCATGATACCCTCCACTGCCAGCGGGGCTCCGAAGATGTCTCCAACAAACCATGAGTAGTTCGACCAGTTGGTTCCGAACTCGAACTCCAGGATGATGCCTGTGGCAACGCCTATGGCAAAGTTGATCCCGAAGAGGGTCATCCAGAATTTTGTGATCTTTTTCCACATCTCATCACCCGTGCGGACATAGAGTGTCTCCATGAACGCCAGGATGAATGAGAGTCCGAGCGTCAGAGGCACGAACAGCCAGTGGTAGATGGCAGTCAGTGCAAACTGGGCCCGGGACCAGTTGACAAGCGACAGGTCAAAATTTTCAATCATATAGTCAGTTATTACCGGTTAATTGTTCCAGGACATAATCGCCCCGCTCCCTGTCAGTGGCGAAGTTTACCTTCAGAAAATCAGGGAAAAAGAATATTCTCAGGATCAGGAACATTATGAACAGTTTAACCAGGATTATGACCCAGACTCTCTTCCCCCACCACGACATGGTACGGAAGCCGTCATAATAAAACCTGAATATCCTGCTGATTGTCTCTCCGGGGCTTCTCATTTTCCCTCTGTTTCAGGATCGCGGGGCTCCTTTCCGAAGCCCGAGGTGATTTTTCTTACCGGACCAAAGTTATAGAAGAATTCCCTTGCAAAGACCCTGAGGGCTGTATAGGCCGGGACAGCCAGGATCATGCCGGCAATACCGGCAAAGCTGCCCACCGCGAAAATTACAAGGAAAATCTCAATGGGATGAGCATTCACGCTGCGCGAATAAATCGTCGGCTGCACAAGGTTGTTGTCAACTACCTGAGTGATTGCGATCACGATGACCATATAGACTATAAGAAGCCAGATGACCGGGTACCCGGTGCTTGTAACAGCTGTGGCAACACCCATGAGCACAGCCACCGAGCCACCGAGCCAGGGTCCGACGTACGGGATCACATTGAAGATACCGACGAGGAGTCCCATTACAAGCGCCTGGTGAAACGGGAATCCCACGATTGTCATGCCTATCGTGATGTTTATAAGCACAACAGAGCACTGCAGTATGATCCCTATAAAATATCTTATAAGCAGCTTCTTTATGGAATGAAGCACATTACGGATACGCTTTTCATACTGGTCCGGCACCATCACCATGATCGTCTCCTTGAACAGCCCCTCATCCTTGAGGAAGAAGAATGCGAGGAAGGTAATAGCCACGAAGGCGACGATGAGCTTGCGCAATACGGTGACAATATTTCCGGCAAAATCGGTAATGG
>JAEYZD010000007.1 GCA_023430725.1 Bacteroidota bacterium
AGTGACCACAATCACGGCCACACCGGCCATGACAGTTGAGAAGGTAGTTGACATAGCATATATCTGCGCCCCGGCAACCCTCACATAGACAATAACTGTCACCAACACCGGCAACGTCAGCCTGACCGGCGTGGTTCTGGCTGATGATCTGGCCGGAACAGCAACACGCACAAGCGGTGACACAGACAATGACAATGTGCTTGACGTCGCCGAAACATGGATTTACACAGCAACCTATGCTGCAACCCAGGCTGACATCGATGCAGGAACAGACCTGGTCAACACCGCATCGGTAACGGTAACACAGATCACCGGCGCGGTCAGCGATGAAGCAGTGACCACAATCACGGCCACACCGGCCATGACAGTTGAGAAGGTAGTTGACATAGCAAATATCAGCGCCCCGGCAACCCTCACATACACAATCACTGTCACCAACACCGGTAACGTCAGCCTGACCAACGTGGTTCTGACTGATGACCTGGCCGGAACAGCAACACGCACATCAGGTGACACTGACCTTGACAATGTGCTTGACGTAGGCGAAACATGGATCTACACAGCCACCTACGCCGCAACCCAGTCAGACATCGATGCAGGCACACCGCTGATCAACACCGCTACCGTAGATACAGACCAGACCACGCCGCAGAATGATGACGCTACAACTTCAATTACTCAGATTTCGACTCTAACCATAACAAAATCAGTTGATTTAACATCCATTGCCGAACCTACAACCCTGACATACCTGATCGTTGTCGCTAATACCGGCAACGTCAGTCTGACCGGAGTGGTACTCACAGATGCGATTGTCGGTGGTCCCGCACTGAGCACCTCGCTCGAAACTGGCGACACCAACGATAACAATATCCTCGATGTCGGAGAAACATGGTCATACTCCGCTACTTATGACGTCACGCAAAGCGACATCGACGCAGGTACCACTCTGGTCAACAGGGCTGTAATTGATACTGATCAGACAGATCCGGCACAGGCCGAAGCCTCTACAACTATCAACCAGACAGCAGGTTGGTCCATGAGCAAGGTTGCAACTGAGGAGAACTATGACGCCGCCGGCGATATCCTCCACTACACTATCACCCTGACCAACGACGGCAGGCTCGATCCTGACGAAACCTGGACCTACTCGGCAACCCATACCGTCACCCTCGCGGACCTCGATGCGGCAATCTATTCCAACACCGCCACAGCCAACGGCTCAACCGTAGTAGGAGTCATAGCACCCGCTGAGGACTCGGCAGACATCATCGGCCTCCAGAATCCGGAGCTCACCCTGGTTAAGGCAGCCGACAGGACAGAATATGTTGCACCCGGCGAGGTCATCAACTACACCCTCACCGTAACCAACACCGGCAACGTAACCGTCAGAGACATCACCCTGTACGACCCGAATGCCACCACCATGACATGCACCGGGGCACCGTTCACACTCGTTCCGGGCGCCATCGCAAGCTGCACCGCCACCCATACCGTCACTATGGATGACATATTCAACGGTACCGTCGTCAACATCGCGGCAGCAACAGGAACAGCTCCGTCAACGGCACCTGTGGATACAACCAGCAACGAGGTCATCGTCAGGCTCCTCAACCTGCCGCCCACAATAGCATGTCCGGCTCCGATACTGACAGCAACCAGCGCCACGACATGCGATACACTCATCACCGGCGGCCTGATTGCACACTACGAAGACCCGAACAACAACATCGCCTCCGTGACCTGGGTCATGACCGGCGCAACTGTAGCAGCATCACCCGCAACAGGCATCAATGACATCGACAGCTTCAGGTTCAACCTGGGCGTCACAACAGTGACCTACACCGTCACCGACAGGCTCGGTCTTGAAGCCAGCTGCAGCTTTACAGTAACAGTTGAGGATAACACCGCACCCACAGCCATCTGCCAGGACATTGAGATAGACCTCGATCTTGCAACAGGTATCGCAACAATCACTGCGGCAGACATCGACGGCGGCAGCTTCGACAACTGTACCATCGCATCAATAGAAGCCAGCAGAACCGGGTTCGACTGCACTGACCTAGGCGCCAACACAGTGATCCTCACAGTCACCGACGCCGCCGGCAACACTTCAACCTGCGAAGCAACCGTCAACGTCCGTTACGCCGTCGATCCGAACCCGACAGTAACCCCTGACAACGCTGTAATCTGCAACGGCGAGACCATTAACCTGGCTCTCACCAGCCAGATCCCGGCAACAACCTGGACATGGCATGTCAACTCTCCCGCCGGCATCACAGGCGCGGCAGACGACAACAGCGGCACCCATACCACCATCACCCAGACCCTGTTCAACTCCACCGACGGAGCACGCCAGCTGAACTACAACATCACCCCGATGGTCTACGGCGCATGTGAACTCGAGCATATAACAGCCACCGTATGGGTCAACCCGGTACCCGAAATGGAGGCCAGCTCGCCAGACACAATCCTCTGCTACGGCGATGCAACCGTCATCAACATACGTAACATGAATCCGCAGGTTCAGGGTCAGTGGGTCTATGACCTTCGCGTTACCGCAGAACAGGGCATCACTGGCTTCACAACAGACCGCAGGTTCACATCGCCCACAGACCTGACGGAGGTGCTCTACAACACCGCCTCAGAAGACAGGCAGATAGTATACAGCTTCACCCCGGGCATCGTTCTGCCCGACGGAACCCATGAGTGCCAGGGTGAGACAGTAACAGTCACCCTTACCGTCCACCCGCTGATCACCTATGAAACCCAATTGTCTGACTACAACGGCTACAATATCAGCTGCTTCGGCTACAGCAACGGCTCAATCAGCCTCACCCCGACCGTTGACCTCGCCCCGTTCACCTATGAATGGAGAGGCCCGAACGGTTATTCCGCCACAAACAGCACCGGTGTCATAAACGGACTCTTTGCCGGGGAATATACAGTAACAATCACCGACAGGTACGGCTGCTTCGTCAGGGATACTATCACCCTCACTGAGCCTGACAAGCTTAGCATGACAATCGCACTGTCCGAGAGTTATGACGGATTCTTCAACATCAACTGCCACGGTGCAAGCACAGGATGGGCAGCCATAACCCCGGTCAACAACGTCGGCGATGTCAACTACATATGGTATGACGCAGTCACACGCGACAGCCTCAGGACCGGTCTGTCAGCAGACATCGATTACGCAATAACAATCGTTGACGCCAACTTCTGCCGTGCTGACTCGAGCTTCTTACTTACAGATCCGGAGCGTCTGACCCTCGACTTCGATGTAGCACACGCTTACTGTCCCGATATGCCTGACGGCGAAGTCAGGGTCTATGTCGAAGGAGGCTCGCCACGCGCGGAACATACCTACCAGTGGTCGAACGGCGAAACCACACAGGATCTGATCGGCGTGATCCCGGGTGTCTACACTGTGACTGTGACCGACTTCAACCAGTGCACTGTGACCAGTTCCGAGACTGTCAGACCGATGAACGAGATCTGCCTGATTATCCCGGAGGCCTTCTCGCCCAACGGTGACGGCATCAATGACACATGGGACATTGCGTTCTACAATGACAATATGGACCTCAGCGCCCTATATCCCGCAATGGAAGTCAAGGTCTTCAACAGGTGGGGCCAGAAGCTATGGGAGTCTGCTCCGGGTTATCCCGAGCCATGGGATGGCAGGATGAACGGCGTCAAGCTGCCTATTGACTCTTACCATTATACAATTGACCTTGGCAACGGTTCAAGGATGCTGATCGGCACGATAACAATCGTTTACAGCTCACGATAATATTTCCGGAGTCACCGGCCGGGAATGTAACCACCATCTAAAAACGCAGATTAGTCATCAAAGAGTCCCATTGTATCAAAAAGGACTTGCCGGACTAAAAGAACAGGGATATATTAGCTTCACGAAACGACTGAGCACAATAGGAATCAGAGCTACTGATCCAGATTGCCGGTCTGAAAACAACTGGCTAAACAGACATCGTGAAAAGGCTGATAATCATACTGTTCTTTGCCGTTGCCGGGATGCAGCTCTCGCTCTCCCAGCAGATGCCTCTCTACAGCCAGTACATGTACAACAAGTTCCTGATCAATCCTGCAGCAGCAGGAAGCGAAGGGTACACAAGTTTCAATGTCACAGCCAGGGAGCAGTGGATAGGTTATGCCGGCGCCCCCAGGACTTATTCGCTCAGCTACCAGACAAGATTTACAAAGAAGCGCTACTCACTGACCCGCAACATATTCGGCAGCCAGCGGTACAAGGCGAAGACCGAAGGACGGACAGGATTGGGTCTCAGCGTCTTCAGCGATCAGAACGGGCTGGTGCAGAGAACCGGGTTCCAGGCTGCCTACTCATACCACATCTGGGTCGAGGACTACACACAGCTGTCATTCGGACTGGCTGCCACAGGATATCACTATATTATCAACGCTGACCACGAGAGCTTCCGCGATCCCTCCGAACCGTGGCTTAATGACAATCTCCGCAAGGGGATCTTCGTGCCCGATCTTAATTTCGGGATGTACCTGCTGAACGACAGGTATACGCTGGGATTCTCTGCAGAGTCGATGCTCGGTGCTGCAGCCCGGATCGGCGACGGTGTGGTTGACACTCTGAGGGCCTATGACAGGTTCAGGATGTCAAGGCATTACTATGCATTCGGGTCATACAGTTTCCTGACGGCGAAGAACCTCGAGATCGAGCCATCCGTTCTGCTCAAGATGTCAGAACAGTTATTGCCGCAGGCTGATTTTGCCCTGACGCTTATCTATGACCAGACCTTCTGGCTAGGCGGCGGTTACCGCACGGGAGGCTTCTACGGCACCTCGAGCCAGGGAGCATTGATCGGGATGGTCAGGGTCAGATGGGGAAACATGTATGTCGGATACTCGTATGATTACACCCTTAGCGAGATCGAGAGTGTCACCAACGGATCCCACGAGCTGGTTCTCGCCCTCAAGCTGCAGAGCAACAGCAAGAAGTACAGGTGGCTGGACCGGTACTAGGATTTGCGAGTTGCGATGTTCGATTTACGATGTCTTCCTCCCCAGCAGCACCACATTCTCCACATGAAACGTATGAGGGAACATGTCAACGGGCCGCACGCGGAGAACCTCGTAACCCTCTGACAGAATGTCAATATCGCGCGCCTGGGTTGCAGGGTTGCAGCTCACATATACAATCCGCTCAGCCCCTGAACGCAGCATCGCGAGGGTCACATCGCCATGCATCCCGGCCCTCGGCGGATCCGTGATAATCACATCCGGTCGGCCACTCACAGCGAAAAGCTTATCATTGAATATATCCTTGATGTCACCCGCGATGAACTCAGCATTCACGATGCCGTTCTCACTGGCATTGATCCGCGCATCGGCGACAGCCTCTTCGATGTACTCGATCCCCGTCACCTTGCCGGCGCCCGATGCCAGGTAACAGGCAATCGTACCGGTGCCGGTATAGAGGTCATAAACGTTCTCGTCGCCACGAAGCTGCGCGAACTCCCTGACAATCGCATAGAGCCTTGCCGCCTGGGTGCTGTTCGTCTGGAAAAACGATTTCGGCCCTATCCTGAACCGAAGTCCCTCCATCACCTCAGTTATGTATTCGCTGCCGCGAAAATGGACCGGATTCAGGTCCGCGATGCTGTCGTTCTTCTTCGTATTTATCACGTACCACAGCGATGTGATCTCCGGGAATCGCACTGCGAGATGCTCCAGCAGCTGTTCACGCTCCGGGGCGTGGCTGTCGGTTGTCACCAGCACCACCATGACCTCGCCGCCGGCGGTTATCCTCACGAACATTGTCCTGAGGAATCCGCGGTGCTCACGGAAGTCGTAGAAGGGCAGTTTGTGCTCAAGGGCATAACGCCGAACCTCGTTCCGGATGGCGTCAGAGGGTTCGGACATGAGGTGACACTGATTGATGTCAAGCACCTTGTCATAGATGCCGGGGATATGAAATCCGAGGGCAGGATTGTGAGATGGTGCTGCAATGATTTCGGGGCCCCCGGTCTGGTGCGATTCCTCTGAAGCCGCGCTTTCCGTCTCCCCGGCCAGGTGCGCTTCCTCTGAAGCCGCGCTCTCCGCACTCCATGCCCGGTGCGCTTCCTTCGAAGATATCCATGTTTCAAGCTCCTCGCCGGTCATCCATCGTCTCTCCGAGAAGGTGAACTCGAGCTTGTTCCGGTAACCGTAAATTTTCTCAGACCCAACGATGGGGTCGATGGCCGGGATCGGCGTATGACCAATCCGCGTCAGGTTGTCTCGTACCTGCTGTGCTTTATAAAAGAGTTGCCTGTCATAAGGCAGATGCTGCCAGCGGCAACCTCCGCAGATGCCGAAATGGCTGCACGGCGGGGTGATCCTCGCCGGCGAAGGTGATATCACCTCCAGAGCCACCCCTTCCATATACCTCTTCTTCTTCTTCGTGACCCGGACATCTACCACATCGCCGGGAATCATCCCCGGCACGAAGAGAACCATGTCATCGACCTTCGCGATAGCATTACCCTCTGACCCTATGTCCGTTATCGTTACACCCCTGAGGATGGGCAGCTGTTTTTTTCTTCCCACTTTGGTTTATCTGTATGTCTTGAAAAACTGGTACCCTGCGAATCCGGCAGGAATGGCGGCATCTGAGTGATTCAGGCCATTTAGTGTTAAGTAGAAGCAGTTAAGCGCACTCGTGCCGGAACTGATCATCCTGTTGTGCATGCTCTCGGAAAGCACCGGCATCACGTCCATGTCTGCCGTGCCGTGAAGCAGAAGCAGGGGCACCTCGCTGTCCCACCCGGAGATGCTGTTTGCCCACAGGGCACTGCGTACGCCGGCGTACTTCGGGTCAGTGTTACCTCCCGAAAGATAAGCATCTGTGAACAAGCCTGATATATTTGGGGTCAGCTGGCTGTTGATCTGTTCGCTTGTATGCAGTCCGTCGTAAAGACCGGGAATGCGTCCGGCATACGGATCTTTGAAAAGATCAGTCAGGGGATTCGCATATAAATCGTATGTAGTGTAGGCATTAGCTATATAGCCCAGGAAAACCGGATTTGCATATTCAGTGAGAGCCAGCACGTTGGCATTGAAGTGAGCAAGATCATAGGGACCGGCTCCGCATGAGGCCGCTTTCACCGTAAACTCTGACGCATATTCGGTTTCAAGTGCATAGAGCAGCGCCATCGTGGCCCATCCGCCCTGCGAATAACCCATTATATAACAGTCAGTTGTCATAGTTATATCCTTCGCCACATCCTCATCAAACTCAGCGACAGCGCGAAGCATGTCTATGATTGTGCGGACAGTCGACTCCTTGTGCAGGTATGGGTGCGCCATATTTTTGGATGCCCCGAAGCCGAGATAGTCGGGTATGACAACCACGTAACCTGACGATGCGATATATTCGATCATCGTGAAGAGCAGGTTCTGCGGGTCAGCCGTGGGCGCCGCCGAATGCAGCGTGTTTGTGCCGTTCTGGAAGGAGAGGATGGGGTATGACCCGGGTGCTGTGGGTGCACAGATGAGTCCCGAGGCAATCACTTCCTCGCCCTGAAACTCGGTGTTGTAGGTCACGCTGTAGACGTTGACCCCGCTGACGACGTCGGGGATTATGTCGGCTGCAGCAGGGTACTGGGTTGCAACCAGGTTGAGTACGGACAGGACATTGTCCTTCGTTCTCATCATCTCCACCTCGCTGGAGACGAGGTATGTGTTGTCTGCGAACGGATCTTCCGGCGGATCCTTGCGGCACGACTGCATGACGAGCAGCGGCAGCAGCAGGAGCAGCAGTGAGTTTAGTTTGAATTTGCTTTTCATGACTTTCGGATTTCTCTGCAATATTAACGGAAAAATGTCACATGGAGTATGAATGGTGGGGAGGGGGGGGTTGACATGCCCTGTTACAATTCTTGATGCCCCCGACAGCCTTCGGCTATCGGGGCAGGCCCTACAGGCATCATGGGATGACTGTCATCTGCTCTACAATGCTTTAGCCTCTACGAGGCATCATGGGATGTCTGTCATCTGCTCTACAATGCTTTAGCCTCTACGAGGCATTCATTGCTTGCATCAATGGCGGGAATGATCATCTCGACAGAAATCCCCGTAGGGGATTAAGAATTGTAAACCAGCGTACCCTCCGACCCACCTCACCCTCATCCCGATGATTTTGATTACCTTTGCGGTTTTAAAAAAATCCGGCCAGATGGTCTCCGTAAACAACGTATCCGTGCTCTTCGGCAGCTTCGTCCTCCTGGACGAGGTCTCCTTCCTTATTACCCGGCAGGAACGGATCGGCCTCACCGGCAGGAACGGCGCCGGCAAATCGACACTGATGAAGATCATTGCCGGGCTGCAGGATCCCACTACAGGCTCCGTCGAGCGGCCGCGCGAGCTGACAATAGGTTACCTCGAGCAGCAGATGAAGATCTCCGATACCACCACCGTACTTGAGGAAGCGCTCAAAGCCTTCACCGAGTTAAGGAGTCTTGAAGAGGAGATCAACCATCTCACCCGCGAGCTGACTGAGCGGACCGATTATGAGACCGAAAGCTACCACAATCTGATCGACCGGCTTCACACTGCCGGCGAACGGCACAGCATCCTCGGCGGCAGCGACTATGTGGCAACCACCGGACAGACTCTGACCGGCCTCGGCTTCAGCGCGAAGGACTTCAGTCGCCCTACCCGCGAACTGAGCGGCGGCTGGCGCATGCGGGTGGAGCTGGCAAAGATCCTCCTCCGCAAACCGGACCTGATACTGCTTGATGAGCCCACCAATCACCTTGACATTGAGTCAATCCTGTGGCTCGAGAGCTTCCTCGAAACATACCCCGGAGCGGTGATACTGGTCTCGCACGACCGCACCTTCCTCGATAATGTCACCCGTCGTACCGTAGAGATAAGCCTCGGAAAAATTTATGATTACCGGGTGCCATACACCAAATATACAGTGCTCCGCCGTGAGCGCCGTGAGCAGCAGACCGCCGCATACCGCAACCAGCAGAAGATGATTGATGACACTGAGAAATTCATCGAACGGTTCCGGTACAAGCCCACCAAGGCGGTGCAGGTGCAGAGCAAGATCAAGCAGCTTAAGAAGCTGGACCGCATAGAGATAGAGGACGAGGACACCACCGCAATGAACATCCGGTTCTCCCCTGCCCCGCGCTCCGGCACTGTCGTGGTTGAAGCCGACGAAGCCTCGAAACGGTACGGCAGCCACCTTGTGCTGGATAAAATTTCGATGAAGATCGAACGGGGCGAGAAAGTCGCTTTTGTGGGACGCAACGGCGAAGGAAAGACAACCCTCGCGAGGATGATCCTCGGGCAGATCGATTTCGAGGGAATAGTAAAACGGGGTCATAATGTCTCAATTGGCTACTTCGCACAGAACCAGGATGAGCTCCTCAACGATGAGATGACTGTCTTCGAGACGGTTGACAGGATTGCCGTGGGCGATATCCGCACACGCCTTCGCGATATCCTCGGCGCATTCCTGTTCCACGGGGAGGACATTGACAAGAAGGTGAAGGTGCTCTCCGGCGGCGAACGGTCGAGGCTCGCAATAGTGCAACTGCTGCTGGAGCCCTATAACCTGCTGCTGCTTGATGAGCCCACCAACCACCTCGACATACGCTCGAAGGAGATACTGAAGCAGGCTCTGATCAAATACGATGGCACATTAATTGTGGTTTCGCACGACAGGGATTTCCTCGACGGACTGGTGAACAAGGTATTCGAGTTCCGGCACAGGAAGATAAGAACTCACCTGGGGGGGATTGCGGAGTTCCTCAGGGCAAGGAAGATAGAGTCGCTCAGGGAGCTGGAAAAGAAGAGTCCGGGGGCTGCGATAAAGGGCGCAGGTGCGGCGGCTCAGAAGGGCGCAGGTGCGACGGCTCAGAAAGGTGGCGGCACGGAACAAAAGGGTAACGGCGCGGCGGCTCAGAAGGGCGCAGGTGCGGCGACACATAAAGGTGGAGGTACAGCACAAAAGGGTGGCGACACGGCAGTTCAACAACGTGGCAACCAGGCTGCAGCAACACAAAACCCGGCCACCGCGAAGGAACAGCCTCCTGCACCTGAAAAACCCCGCCCCGAGGTAAAACAGGCAATGTCTTACCTCGAGAAGAAGGAGACAGAACGCGTTTTCCGCAGACTGCAGAAGCGGGTCACCGAGGCAGAAGCGGCGATAACGGCAACGGAGGCAGAGATAACAGCAATGGATGCAAAACTTGCATCGGGCGATGCGGCCGTCGTCAGTGACCCGGCCTTCTACGCCACCTATGAGGAGACGAAGAAGAGACTTGATGCCCTGATGCAGCAGTGGGAAGAGGCTCACGGCGAGATGGAGGGCTTCACCTCAGAATATATGAATAACAATGATACTGTTTGAGAGAAAATACCCGGTCAACGTCTTCAACACCGATCTCACCGGCCGGCTCAGCCCGGGAGCGCTCTTCAGCTTCTTCGAGGATCTGGCAGGCCGTCATGCCGCTGAACTAGGATGGGGCCGCGATGACCTGATGACCTCGGGCGGCTGGTTCTGGGCGCTTTCGCGCATGATCGTGAAGATCGAACGGCTCCCAAATACCTGGGACGAAGTCACTCTACGCACCTGGCCCAGAGGCACCGAAACAATCTTCGCCCTGCGTGACCTTGAAATGTATGACGCTGCAGGAAAGAAAATTGCCGGAGCATCATCATCCTGGGTGATAGTTGATTACAACACACGGAAAGCACAGAGACCCGACAGGGCCCTCTCAAACCTCAACCACCAGTTCCCTGAAACCAGGGCTACCGAAACCAATGCACGCAGGGTACCGCCACTTCCTGCAGGGGAGCACACGGTCACCAGGCTGAAGGTCAAGCTGGATGACATAGACGTCAACAGGCACGTCAACAATGCGCGTTACGTGCACTGGGCCGTCAACTGCTATGAACCCGAATTCATCAGCCTCCATACCCCGGACACCGTGGAGGTGAACTACCTCCTGGAGGGACACCAGGGCGAGATGGTCAACATCCTGACAGCCAGATGTGACGGCAGCGGAGACTCATTCATCCACTCCGTGGTACGCGAGAGCGACGGTACAGAGCTTTGCCGTCTGAGAATGAGCTGGAAAGAGAACGGACAATGAAATCTTTATTACCTTTATGCCATGACAAGGCCTCTCAAAGATAAACCCGCACTGCTCATCACACTGGTGATGACGGCGGCTCTGATGGCATCCTGTACAGTGACTCAGAATGTCACTGACACGAAGGACATGTCGTATATCTATAACCCCGCGCGAAACGTATATACCCCCTTTGTAAGCCTGTACAATGAGGGAGAGGAATCTTCCCTTATGACCGTAAGCATCCGCAGGGCCGAGCTCTACTTCACCGAAGCCAATCCCGAGGGCGTTGCAATGGCATCAGTCCTTGTATCAGTCAGGCTGTTCAACAATACACTTGGGGGAGTTCTCGCCGACACGGCAACATTCAAATATGATATAAAGAAGTCAGACGTGGGGGGTGAATATTCATTTCAGATCCCCCTTGACACCCGCGAGGGAAGCGCGTACACTGCCGAGATCAAGATCATTGACCTCATCCGCCAGCGCACCCAGCAGCTGTTCATCGATTTCGAAAGAACCGGTCCGTACAGCGGCCTGAACTACAAGGTTCGCGATCATTTCAGCAACAGGGAGTTGTACAGCAGGGTGGTGCGGCGCGACCAGTACGTCAATGTTCTCAGCCCCTCACTGCAGCCTGACACCCTCTGGATCTTCTATTTCCCGCCCGTTAAGGCTATCCCCCCCTCGCCAACTACAATTCTTCCCGAAGTGACTGTGGCGCCGGAGCCGGATGCTATTGTGCCGCTGCCCTGGTCTGACACCCTGCCGATGATGTTCCCAAGTGAAGGGATTTATATGATCTCAGTCGACAGCCTCATCAGGGAGGGCCTCATCCTATATAACTTCGGCCCTGACCATCCTACGATGGCAAGCCCTGAGACGATGATACCACCGCTGGCATACATCGCCACACCCCAGGAGATGGAGGAGATGCTGACGGCCGAAAAACCGAAGCTGGCACTCGATAAGTTCTGGATGGACCGCACCGGCAGCATCGAGCGGTCGAAGGAGCTCATCCGCATCTGGTACAACCGCACCCTCTTCGCCAACCATTACTTCAGCTCATTCAAGGCGGGATGGCTGACTGACAGGGGGATGATCTACATAATGTACGGCCCGCCGGACAAAGTTTACAAGAATGCCGAGGGTGAGAGCTGGGGTTACAAGAGACCTCCGGTGAAGAGCCGCTGGGGCTCACGCTACGTCGTGGAGGAGCAGTACCTGTGGTTCAATTTCCGCAAACAGAAGAACACTTTCTCGGACAACGATTTCGTGCTTAACCGTGCCGGCACCCCGGTCAGTTACTGGGATGTTGCGGTTGCCAGGTGGCGCGAGGGTAAGGTTTTCAGGCTGGATAATCCCGAGGAGCTGCAATGACGCAGAGCGACGAGGTTTTCTGCCCTGAGGCGACGCAAAGCGAAAAGATTTTCCGGCCCGGACAGACGCAGAGCGACGAGACTTTCTGCCGCAAAGCGACGCATAGCGAAAATATATTCACGGCCCCAGGCAAAAAGATTTTCACACCCCATAATTTACATCAACAACAATGATACACAGCGAAAAGGAATTCATATTCGGTATGCACCCTGTCATGGAGGCCATCAGGGGCGGCAGGCAGATTGACCGTGTACTGGTGCGCCAGGGACTGCGGGGACCCGGGTACCACGAGCTGATGCAGGTGGTGAATGAGTTTGCGGTGCCCTGGCAGGTGGTGCCCATGGAGAAGCTCGACTATATTACCCGCAAAAACCACCAGGGGGTGATTGCATGGCTCTCGGCTATAGAATTCCAGAATATTGAGAACATCCTTCCCCGAATCTTCGAGGAGGGTGGTGAACCGCTCCTGCTGATGCTCGACGGCGTCAGCGATGTGCGGAATTTCGGAGCCATAGTACGGTCAGCACTATGCTTCGGGGCTCATGCCGTAATAATTCCGGAAAAGAATTCGGCCAGGATATCTGCCGATGCTGTGAAAGCATCGGCCGGTGCTCTTAGTACCTTCCCTGTCTGCAGGGTGAAGAGTCTTACAAAATGTCTCTCATACCTGAAGGACTCCGGCCTGAAGGCTGTCTCTGCCACGGAGAAAGCCGACAAGGTTGTCAGTGATGCATCGCTCACCGGTCCGCTTGTAGTAATCCTCGGCTCGGAAGAGAAGGGTATCAGCCGCGAGATGCTCGGTTTGTCGGACGCCAGGGTTTCTATCCCCATCACCGGCTCCATCGGGTCGCTCAATGTCTCCGTTTCAGCGGGGATCCTCCTCTACGAGGTTGGCCGGCAGCGGCAGACAGGCAACAGGCAGTAATACTGATAATTAGCATCGCTCCCGAGCGGGTGGCGGGGGCCTTTTACAGTGCCTGATGCTCCCGACAGCCTTCGGCTATCCGGACAGGCTCTACAGGCATCCCACACGCAGATACATCCTGTGGACAAAGGGCACCTCGAAGAGGTGCAAGAATTGTATATGCCGGCACCAAAACAAAAGGGGCGGGTGGGCGGGGTCCACATCCTACAATTCCTGTTGCTCTACGAGCAATATCCAATACATCACATTATCTGCCTGTTGCCTGACCTACCCTATTATCCCCCTCACCCTGTCATCAAGCTGCTTTTGGTCAGCGGTGAAGGATGCCAGTCCGGCAAGTGTCAGCATTGTGTCCGGCGCCAGCTCACCGGTAAGCAACCTCTCTCTCCATGATGCCAGAACGGGGATCTTACCACCGGCAGCAATGCGACTATTATCCGCATCACTCATTACCGGAAACATATCCGCCAGCCCCGCCTCATGTGCAAGCCTGACAATCACATCTCCGGAAGATGGCAACTGCCGGCCAAGCTGACGCCCCAGATCCACAACACTTTTCGGCACCTCCCAGAATTTCTCTATTCCCAGCCCTGCCGCCTCATCCGTGAGAGGCACATCGTACCTCGTGGTGAGCCTGCCTGAAAAAAGACCGCCAAGCGATTTCCTTCCCGCAGCAGCCACTTTGGGCGGCATCGTATATACATCCGTACCCGCAAGCAGTTCAAGCTGAGTATAATTCCTCAGGCTGGCAGCAATCTGCCTTGTCCTGAATCCTGTCTCACCTGACAGCCGTGTCACCCATTCCTGCGACGAGAGCACTGCATTCTCGCCGGCACCGCTGCCGTCGCCCAGCATGTTATCAGCCAGGAACGCCCCGATTCTCCCGAGAAAAACATTCAGGTAATCGGGCCGCGCCACCAGTGTCACAAGCGCATTCTGCCGTGCGCTGAACTCGAGGGTGAAGTTGATCCGTACCCCCTTATCATGCAGCATCCGCGCGCCAATGAGTCCTTCCGGCGTATACGGCACCTTGACGATGAACTGGCCGGGACACAGCTCCCTGTACCTGAGACCGTAAGAAACAATTGCATCAATATCATGGGCCGTATCGGTATGCAGTTCCACACTGACCATCCCGCCGAACTTCTTCGCAAGGCGAAGACCGTGCCTGGCATTGAGGATGAAAGCTATCTCCTTGACACGTTCCTCAACGGGAAGATGACTCACCAGTTCCAGTGCCCGGGGCACGAAGGAATCATAAATCCCCTTCTGAATCTCGTTGTTCAGCAGCGTGTTGTTTGTAGTCAGGGCAGTCATCTCTGCCGTCCAGTTGGCTTCGGCCTCCTCCATGTCGCCTGTGTCCAGCCACAGTTCTGTGCCGGTGGAGCGCAACGACTGCCAGAACGGATCGTACTTGGCCGTTACGGGCTTCTCATCTATACCTGACTTAATGAAGTCAGAAAGCTTCTCATTGTAGGTCATGCTCATATTTTACTTTTTATGTTTGTCAAACTTATCAATGCCTCAAGATCGCCTCCCGAGGGGTTCTGGAAGAGCTTCAGTCCGAAGCGCCCGACCACGGCATATGCATAGTCAAGCACGCCTGACTGCACGCTCTCGAAGGGCACCCATGAATTTATCTTGCTGAAGCAATAGATCTCCACCGGCATGCCTGACTCAGTGGGCGGCATGTCACGCACCATAACAGGCATCATCGTATCAATATCCCTGTGATTCCTGAGATACTCCACCATGTATGCCCTGAAAGCCCCGAGGTTAGTGAGCGATGTCAGCTCTCCCCTCTTCAGCGCCCCGATCTCCGTCTCATTTTCCTCCAGCCATTTCTCGAGATAAGGTCGTTCATCGATGGCATCTATCATTTCCGGTGTTATAAACTGGATGGACCGTACATCGATCCGAATCTCCCGCTTGATCCTTCTCACCCCTGAATCCTCCATCCCCTTCCAGTTCTGAAACGACTCCGAAATCAGCGCATAGGTCGGTACTGTCAGTATTGTCTTGTCGAAGTTTTCGACCTTGACTGTATAAAGTGTCATGTCAATGACTGTCCCGTCAATATTCCTCCCCGGAATCGTTATCCAGTCGCCCAGCTTGACCATGTTGTTCGTTGACAGCTGTACGCTTGCAACCAGTCCCAGCAGCGTATCCTTGAAGATGACAACTATTACCGCCATTGCAACACCCAGGCCGGCAAAGACGCTTGTCAGTGAAACCCTGAAAAGTGCCGAGATCATTATGAGCACTCCACCTGAGACAACCAGCACCTTGACTATCTGTACGTAGGGTTTGATGGACCTGCCTCTGGAGTAAGGCTGCATCAGCCACACCTGGTGCCATCCCTCGATGAACGCAGTCAGTGTCAGTGTGGCCCATGCAATAATCCAGAGCGCCGCCGTCTTGTGCACAAAGGTGAGCCATCCAAGGTTCTCGCGCAGCAACCATGTGGCCAGGAAGTAGACAATAACTCCCGGAACTATCATTGCCAGCCGTTTGAACATCCTGGTTTCAAGGAATTTATCGTCATAGGCCGATCTTGAGCGTCTCACCGCATACGCGAAGGTCCTCACCACTATGACCTTCGTGAAATAGTAAGAAATCCACGCAAGCAGGCCCACGGCAGCAACGAGGAGTACCGTGCTCAGCCACGAAACGGCGGGAGCCGGCATTCCGAGGCTTGCCAGGAATTCCCTGACTGTCATGACGGGATCAAACGAACGAAACATGCTTCAGTTGTTTATGGCGGTTAAATTACAAATTATCTTTTTTTGTGACTGCCTGTTTATTACCTTTACAATTCAAAACTGTCAAATCATGAAATATTTTCCGGTAATTTCACTGTTTCTGCTTGCAATGTCAGTACAGGCACAGGTTGTGTTTGATGATCATTTTACCGACCGCACAATGAGGTTTGACTTCATGATGGCCGGCAACAGCGGGACAACAAAAGTGTACCCTGTTTCATTCAGGGAGGAGCCCTTCTGGGGCGGCTCACTTACGAACCTCACCGATCCGTTCGGATACGGCAACTTCACCTACGAGATCTATGACGCCGCAACCGGCAATCTGATCTATTCGCGCGGCTTCTGCACACTCTACCAGGAGTGGCAGACCACCGCAGAGGCGAAAAAGATGGATCGCGTATTTCACGAAGTGGCAACCTTCCCGTTCCCAAAGAACAAGGTAAACTTCGTGCTTAACATCCGGGGACGCGACGGCAAATTCTCAAAACTGTACGAAACCGCCATTGACCCGTCAAGCTACTTCATCACAAGGGAAAAACCTGCCGCCACACTGGCAACCAGGGTCATTGGCAACGGTGACCCGCACACCTCCCTTGACATCGCCTTCATCGCCGAGGGGTACACGCAGGGCGAAATGGAAAAATTCCGCAGCGACGTTAAACGGATGGGCGGGATCATCCTTGCCGAGGCGCCATTCGACAAGTATGCTGACAGGATCAACATATGGGCCGTTGAGGCTCCGTCGCAGGAGTCAGGCACCGATGTGCCGGGCGAAGGAATCTATGTCAACACAGCCCTAAGCTCAAGCTATTATACATTTGATGTCGACCGCTATCTGACAACGCAGGATATCCGAAAGGTCAACGACTACGCTGCCGCAGCTCCCCACGACCAGATTATCGTGCTCATCAACAGCACGAGGTACGGTGGCGGAGGAGTCTACAATTACTACAGCGCCGTCACCTCTGACCACAAACTAACACCGCAGGTGCTTACACACGAGTTCGGTCACGGTTTCGCCGGACTGGCTGATGAATACTACTCCTCGGAAGTTGCGTATGAGGAGTTCTATCCCCTCGATGTGGAACCATGGGAACCAAACATAACTACCAGGGTTAATTTCGAAGCAAAGTGGAAGAACCTGATTGCAAAATCAGTCCCGGTGCCAACCCCAAACGAGAAGAGATATGTCGGTGTCACCGGCCTGTTTGAGGGTGGTGGTTATTCAGCCAAAGGTATCTTCCGTCCGTCTTTCGACTGCCGTATGAAGAGCAACCAGGCAGATTCATTCTGCGAGGTGTGCCAGGAGGCGCTGGAGGCGATGATACTCTTCTATCTGAAGTAAGAGGCAGTTGGCCGTAGGCAATAGGCAATAGGATTGACAATGATATACAGGCCGCAAGCCGGCAGATTACTTTGCCATATTATGAATGAAAAAAAAGGGATTCCAATTCGGAGTCCCTTTTCACTAATGCCTATTGCCTGTTGCCTGTTGCCTGAATGAGACTATTTCTTCTTCTCCCCGCCTGATGTAGGAGGCTTGGCAATCGAGTCACGCATGCTTGTGTCGGCCTCGATATTCCTCATCCTGTAGTAATCCATGATACCCAGGTTGCCGCTCTTGAATGCATGAGCCATGGCAAGTGGAATCTCAACCTCGGCTTCGATAACCTTCGCACGTGCTTCCTGAGCCTTGGCCTTCATCTCCTGCTCAAGGGCAACAGCCATCGCGCGACGCTCTTCAGCCTTCGCCTGTGCGATGTTCTTGTCGGCATTGGCCTGGTCCATCTGAAGTACGGCACCAATGTTCTTGCCTATATCGATGTCAGCAATATCAATCGAGAGAATCTCAAATGCAGTTCCGGCATCAAGCCCTTTCTCAAGTACCGTCTTGCTTATCCTGTCAGGATTCTCAAGAACCTCCTTGTGACTGTGAGCAGAGCCGATTGACGAAACAATACCCTCACCAACGCGGGCAAGAACAGTCTCTTCACCGGCGCCGCCGACAAGCTGCTTGATGTTGGCCCTAACGGTCACCCTCGCCTTCGCGATGAGCTGGATACCGTCACGAGCCACTGCTGTAACCGGAGGTGTATCAATAACTTTCGGGTTAACCGACATCTGCACCGCCTGGAAGACATCCCTTCCCGCAAGGTCAATGGCGGTGGCCATCTTGAAAGAGAGGTCTATATTTGCCTTGCTCGCTGAAACGAGTGCGTGTACCACCTGGGCCACGTGTCCGCCGGCGAGGTAATGTGCCTCGAGCTCATCCCGGTTCAGCTTGATGCCGGCCTTGTCCGCTTCGATCATCGCACCCACTATGATTGACGGGGGCACTTTCCTCCAGCGCATGAATATCAGCTGCAGCAGGCTGATCCTGACACCTGAAACGAGTGCCTGGAACCATAACCCGATGGGTATAAAGTAAAGTAAGATCCAGAGCAGTATTATCGCTCCGACAATAATTATTACATAAATGGCAAGTCCGCTCATATCTATTTATTTATTGGTTTTACTATCAATTTGTTGTCATCAATCCTGATCACCTCTATCTCCTGCCTGGGATCAATGAGAATATCGACCGATTTGGCCTCAAAATATTCACCGTTTACAAGCACCTTTCCTCCGGGGGCAAGCCGTGTCACAGTCACTCCCCTGTCTCCGGCCTTCACCTTTCCCTCTTCTGCGCCCACTGTATCAACCTTGCTGTCAATAGTTGTCTTGAGCATGAATTTATTCCATGTGCCGGATTTCAGCATTAAAACTGTCAGCACAACCATAACCAGAGCAGTTGCTCCGAGCACCAGGAGCCCTGTGGTTGTGCCGAAGCTGACAAATGCAAAGACTATCCCGCTCACAAGACATATTGCCCCGCCTACCCCGGCAATTGTAATGCCTGGTATAAGCATGAACTCGATGATGAAGAGCAGCAGCCCAACGAAAATCAGAAAAATTATAAGTCCCAGAGACATCGGCTATTTATTTTATATCACAACGGTATCAAGACTGAGTTCCCTCAGCTCCGCGCTCATCTTCTCCAGTGTGGCGGGGTCGGCGATTTTGATAATGCATCCCCCCTTGATGTGAGTCAGCACGGCACACTGTTCAGCCTGTATCTTGTCATGACCGCATACATCCACGAGCGATTTGATGACATGATCAAAGCTGTTTATATCATCATTGATGAGCATGAGGGTTCTTTCATTATCCTCGCGTCTTCTGTTATCTTCCGGTCTCGGCGCCTTTTTAGTCATCCGGCAGTTTGTTTATTAGTTCCCTTGCAGCTTCCACTGGTATCTCCTGCAATCCCACATAGGCTGCAACCCGGGCAGAGTTGTAACCGTTTCTTATCAGCAGAGAGACATACTCGTCAGCGCTCTCAAATGTAATAAAATTACCTATGAGAAACACCGTTTCGCCATTGTTGTTTTTAACCATGTCGAGTCCGCGTGTTCCTGCAAGCTGTTCAATCTTCTGGGTGACCTCAGGCTTGATGGGTTTGTCTATTCGCATAACCTCGGCCCTGAAGAAGAGTGTCCCCACCGGAACAGGATTGATCGGCTGGTTTTGGGTTTGCGACCTGGTCGGCTGACCCGGAGGACCCGTCTGACTGACCTGGTTTTGTGTCCGCGGCTGTGTTTCAACCCTGCCGGTGAACGCTCCGTTTGCCGCAATAGGCCGGGCAGACCACTCCTTTTCGAGCAGGGCAGCCCTCTCCATTGAAACCTGCACACCGTTCATGAATGCAATGACAAAGGCATCGGGGAACCCTGCACCCCGCGCTTCCGGCAGAGCCTTCCTTGCGTCCTCCATCCTTCGGAACATGCCGGTATAGTAATAGACAGCCTCACTGCCCTGTCTCTTTCTACCATAGACAGGCCAGAGTCCCCTGAACAGTGAGGGGGCCACATTGTTTCTGAAAGTCGCAATCTGGACCGCATAGATCAGACCCTGGGGCATTGAAGGTTCAACCGGTACGGGACTGGCGTCACTGTATGCCGGACCTGATCTGACCTCGAAGAGAGCCGCGTTACGGCCCTCCTGCCCGGACATATTCTTTCCTGCGGTTCTGCCGGCCTGGGTTTCTGCTGCCATTACTGATGGCTTCCCGGCATCTGTACCCGCAGAAGCGCCAGCCGGAAAGAGAAGCAACGAGTCAGCCCCGGCGCTTGCAGTTTCCTCCTTCGCGGACTCCTCAGCCGCCCGATTCTCCAACCGCTCCCTGTCAGCCTCAGGCGCCGCAGCGGCAGCATGTGCTGCCTTCTCAGCCCGCAAAGCGAGGGAGTCGGCAATATGTCGCAACTCAACAGCATCGCCGAGCACCCTGAAAAGATCTTCAGGCACACCTGTGACTTCTCCCCTGACCTGATGCGCCTGAGTGGCACTTGCAGGGAGCTGCCGGACCCCATCCTGTGCCGACAGTGTTCCGGCCGGCAGCAGCACGAACAGAAGCACTCCCGGAACAAGTCCCGGCACCTCTGTGTTAATAACTCTGAGTCTTAAATATTTTGCGAAAGATGATAACTTCATACCTTTACCAATCATAACAAAAATACGAAAAAAGTCATGACCCAGCCCATCGCCGGTATGCCGGCCCCGCAGTTCAGTGGCAATGACCAGAACGGAAACAGCGTGAAACTCAGCAGCTTCACCGGCAAAAAAATCGTACTTTATTTTTACCCGAAAGACGACACCCCCGGATGCACAGCAGAGGCATGCAGCCTCAGGGATAACTATGAGGAGCTCCTTAAGAAGGGATTCGTTGTCCTGGGTGTAAGTCCTGACAGCGAGAAGTCACACAAGGGTTTCGCTGAAAAGCACAACCTGCCATTCCCCCTTATTGCCGACCCGGACAAAAAGATCATGACTGCTTACGGCGCCTTCGGCGAAAAGTTTATGTACGGCAAAAAGGTAACCGGTGTCATCCGGACTACCTTCATAATTGATGAGAAGGGGATTATCGAAAAGGTGATCAAAAAGGTTGACACTAAGGAGCATGCCGGCCAGATTTTTAAACTCTATGAAAATGTCTAACTGCTAAAGAATAAGTAAATGGAAAGAAAAGAGATCAACAAGGAGAAGCTGAAGGCGCTCGAGGTGACGCTGGGCAAGATCGAAAAGGATTTTGGCCGCGGCACCATAATGAAGCTGGGTGATCATGCAATTGACAATGTGCAGGTCATATCCACCGGCTCCATCGGGCTCGATGCCGCTCTTGGCATTGGCGGACTGCCACGCGGCAGGGTCGTCGAGATTTACGGCCCGGAGTCGTCAGGCAAGACCACCCTGGCAATACATGCTATCGCTGAAGCTCAAAAGGCAGGTGGAATTGCCGCAATCATCGATGCCGAACATGCTTTTGACAGGTTCTATGCCGAGAAACTGGGAGTGGATGTGGGGAACCTTCTCATATCGCAGCCAGACAACGGGGAGCAGGCCCTTGAGATAGCTGATCACCTGATAAGGTCAGGCGCCATTGACATCGTTGTAATCGACTCTGTAGCTGCCCTCACCCCAAAGGCTGAGATTGAGGGAGAGATGGGCGACTCAAAGATGGGCCTCCAGGCGAGACTGATGTCGCAGGCACTGCGCAAGCTGACAGCCAACATCAACAAGACGAACACGACATGCGTTTTCATTAACCAGCTGCGTGAGAAGATTGGCGTCATGTTTGGCAACCCTGAGACCACCACCGGTGGCAACGCACTTAAATTTTATGCATCCATCAGGCTTGATATAAGGCGTACAAGTCAGCTCAAGGATGGTGAGGATGCCGTAGGCAACCGCGTCAAGGTGAAGGTGGTCAAGAATAAACTCGCACCTCCTTTCAAAAAGGCTGAGTTTGACATACTCTTCGGTGAAGGCATATCACGCACCGGCGAGATAGTTGATCTGGGCACTGAATTCAATATCATTAAGAAGAGCGGTTCATGGTTCTCCTATGGCGATACTAAACTTGCCCAGGGCCGTGATGCGGTGAAAAAACTTCTCGAAGACAACCCTGAACTGGCCGAAGAAATCAGAACAAGGATCTTCGACCAGCTCAAGGAAAAGGCAAAATAACAGCACAGCCTCATACCATCATGCTCATTATGCATGACTAATAATCAGGCCTGCCTGTAACGTAACTTTTTCTGATTTTAATCGTCCCCTGCCAGTGATGTGACATCATTGAGGTGTTACCATTACTGATTACAGTGCATTTAATAGTCCCCTCTCCGGATGACTCTTCAAATCTGCCTGTGCCTCCGGTAAATTCATACCTGCCGCAAATGACATGATGGTCTGAAAGGAATCCGTCTGTCATTTCACTGTTGGACAGGTTCTCCTTGCACCGGATGTAAAGTGTATTTCCTTCACCGTCTGTAAGATATCCTCCAGACCTTCCCACTGCACGTGCAGATGCGCTCCAGCAGCAGGAGAGACTGATACTGAAAAAACCTATCTCATCATCCGATCCTGATCCGACCTGAACCAGCTGGCATACCGGACCAGGCATGTCAATGTACCCATCCGCAATTACACTTTCGCGGAACTCAGTGCTGAAAGTGGCATTCAGCGGAATTTCAGCAATAATTGACTCAGTGATCTTCGGTGGCGGATCCCAGATCGTCTCGCAGCCGGACAGCAATGAAACGAACGCCAATACCGGCAACATACTCTTTAGTGCTTTCATTGTCTCAGATATTTATTGTTGTTCAAAATGGCCTTGAACAGAACGCTGCAGCGCTCTGCGGCCGGCAGAGCCAATATTATGCTCCCAGGCCGCTACAGTGCCTGTCCCACTGTTGAAATCACTCCGGTTCTGCCAATGCATGCGGATATCGACTGCGACCACTTCTCATAAGTGCAGACTGAGCAGCATTTCCCTTCATCGCTGCAGTATTC